>JAFSTI010000053.1 GCA_017450585.1 Bacteroidales bacterium | reverse complement strand
TTGGCCGGGATGCGACCCATCACATATCCGTACTCATCAAGCGTGGCCTCCACGCCCATGGCGTTCAGCTCATCGCAGAGCATGCGCAGCAGCACGAACTGCTTGTCCGTACTGGGCTGACTCTCAGATTCTTCGCAGCTCTGCGTATCGACTGCGACGTAGCGCAGGAATTTATCAATTACCTTTTCCATTGTCAGTTTTCATTGAAGCAAATATCATATATGCACAGATGCCCAGGAACGGGATGATGGCGATCGGCTCACCGTATGCGGCATTCCAGCTGCCCATCCACCAGTCCACTTTCGCAAACTTCAGAATCGCGGAGACCACGCCCATCAGCGCACCGCCCGCGATAAAGCCGCTGGCGATCAGCGTACCCTTCTCGCTGCGGGCCGTATTCACAGCTGCGTCCTTGCTGCGGCTTCCCACGAACCAGGAGATCGCACCGCCCACGAGCAGAGGGAGGTTAAGGTCAATGGGGATGAACATGCCCAGGCAGAACGCCAGCGCCGGCACTTTGCAGAAGTTCAGGATTATGGCAATGACCGCACCGATGCCGTACAGCAGCCAGGGAGCATTGCCCCCGTTCATCATCGGCTGGATGACGGCCGCCATCGCATTGGCCTGGGGTGCCACGAGCGCACCTTCTCCGGTGAAGCCGTATGTCTTATTCAGGACCAGCATCACGCCGCCGACGGTCGCTGCCGCCACGACGGTACCGATGAATTTCCAGGTCTCCTGCTTCGCGGGAGTCGTGCCGATCCAATAACCGATCTTCAGGTCCGTGATGAAGCCGCCGGCCATCGACAAAGCCGTGCAGACCACGCCGCCGATAACCATCGCGGCGACCATGCCCGCATTGCCCTTAAGCCCAACAGCCACCAGTACTAACGCCGTGATTATCAAGGTCATGATGGTCATGCCGCTGACGGGGTTCGTGCCCACGATAGCGATCGCGTTGGCCGCGACGGTCGTGAACAGGAAGGCGATCACGGTGACGATCAGCAGCCCGATCAGCGCCTGCCAGATATTGCTGACCACCCCGCCGAAGGCGAAGAATGCGAACACGGCGAGCAGGGCGATGGCGATGCCGAAGACGACCGTTTTCATCGGCAGGTCTTTCTGCGTGCGTTCATCCTCCACGACAGTCGCACCGGGTTTCTTGCTAAACTCGCGCGCCGCCAGCCCGACCGCCGATTTGATGACGCCGGCGGATTTGATTATGCCAATGATTCCGGCTGTCGCGATGCCGCCGATGCCGATGTGGCGGGCGTACTCCTTGAATATCTGGTCCGCCGACATCTCTCTGATGGTCTGCACGATGCCATTGCCCATAAGGTCAATAATATCTCCGCCGAAGAAGACGTTCATCAACGGGATTATGACCAGCCATACCAGGAAGCTGCCACAGCAGATGATGAAGGCGTATTTCAGGCCGACTATGTATCCGAGACCGAGCACGGCCGCTCCGGTGTTCAGTTTCAGCACGAGTTTCGCACGGTCGGCGATGGTCTGGCCAATGTGCGTGACGGTGGTGGAGATGGTCTCCGACCAGGCTCCGAAGGTCGCCACGATGAAGTCGTACAGACCGCCGATCAGACCGCTGACGAGTAGCGTCCGGGCGCTCTTGCCGCCGCTCTCGCCGCTCACCAGGACCTGGGTGGTAGCCGTCGCCTCCGGGAAGGGATACTGACCGTGCATCTCTTTCACAAAGTACTTGCGGAAGGGGATCAGGAACAATATGCCCAGCACGCCGCCCAGCAGGGAGCTCAGGAACATCTGCGTGAAGTTCACGTCCAGGCCCAGGATGTAGATGGCCGGCAGGGTAAAAATCGCGCCCGCCACAATCACGCCCGAGCATGCGCCGATGGACTGGATAATCACGTTCTGTCCCAGGCCGTCCTTCTTTTTCAGGGCCCCGGTGATACCCACGGCCAGGATGGCGATGGGAATCGCGGCTTCGAACACCTGACCTACTTTCAGGCCCAGATACGCAGCGGCCGCCGAGAAAATCACGGTCATCAGCAAGCCCACACCCACGGAATACGGGGTAACCTCTTGGTAATTCTTATCCGCTTTCAGCAGCGGCTGGTATTTTTCGCCCGGCTTCAGGACACGGCCTGCATTCTCGGGAAGCGACATTTTACTCATATCGCAAAGATACAAATTAATATTTATAGGATGGTTCGGCGGCGAATTGCTATATTTGCAGTCATGAAAAGAACAGTTCTTTTGATGGCAGGTATAGCGATATTGGCGGGCGGATGCGCGCCGAAGCTGCCGCAGACCCGCACTGACGGGACGGTGGATGAGTATTTCGGAACGAAGGTGGCGGATCCTTACCGCTGGCTGGAGGATGACAATTCGCCTGAAACGGCCCGGTGGGTCGAGGCACAGAACCGTGTCACAGGACATTACCTGAAGCATATTCCCTTCCGGAAGAAAATGCTCAGCCGCCTTAAGGAGGTGAGCAATTATGGCAAGGTCGGTATTCCGGTCCGCCATAAGAACGGCAAGTGGTATCAGTTCCGCAACGACGGCCTGCAGAACCAGAGCGTGATGTATGAAATGGATTCTCCGGACGGGGAAGCCCGCGTCTTCCTGGATCCGAACACCCTCAGCGATGACGGCACCGTGGCCCTGAAGGGGACTTATTTCAATCATGACTGCTCCCTGATGGCCTACAGCATCTCCCGAAGCGGAAGCGACTGGGAAGAAATATTCGTGATGGACGTCAAGACCGGTAAACTGCTCCCCGACCATATCGAGTGGGCGAAGTTCACCGGCGCGGCCTGGCATGGGGATGGTTTCTACTACAGTGCATACGGCATCCCTGAGGAGGGACATGAATTCTCTGTAAAGAACGAAGGCCACAAGGTGTTCTATCACCGCATAGGTACGGCGCAGAGCGAGGACAAGGTCTTCTTCGAGAACCCCGCCGAGCCGCTGCGTTTCTATGTGCTCCAGACGAACGACGAAGAGACCATGGCCTTCCTTTTCGAGGACGGCGCAGACGTAGGTAACAATCTCTACGTCAAGGACCTGCGCGAAGAAGGCTCCAAGTTCATCCAGATGACCAGGGACATGGGCAACAGCTGCTCTCCCCTGGAATCGGACGGAGATAAAATCTACCTGTTCACGAACTTCGGCGCTCCCATGAACCGTCTGGTCGTGGCGGACATCCACAACCCTTCGTATAAGAATTGGAAGGATGTCATACCGGAGAGCGACTGCGTACTGGATGGTGTAACCTTCACCGGTGACAATATTATTGCCACCTATATGAAAGATGCCGCCACTCACGCGTACGTATTCTATAACGGCGACAAGCCCCACACCGATGAGCTTCGCGAGATCGCCCTTCCGGGATTGGGCAGCGCAGGTTTCGTCGGCAAACGGGGCGAGCCCTGGTGCTACTACTCCTTCTCCTCCTTCACCACGCCCGGCACGGTGTACAGCCTTAACCTTCAAACACTTGAAAGCGAAGTTTATGCGGCGCCCAAGACCGCTTTCGACCTCTCTGATTTCGAGAGCGTGCAGGTATTCTTCCCCAGCAAGGACGGCACCCGCATTCCGATGTTCCTGACCTACCGCAAAGGGCTGAAGTTGGATGGCAATAACCCCGTTTACCTGTACGGCTACGGCGGATTCGATATCTCACTGACGCCTGGCTTCTCGGCCATGCGCGTCCCGTTCCTGGAGGCCGGCGGCATCTATGCGCAGGTGACACTGCGCGGCGGCGGGGAGTACGGCGAGGCCTGGCACCTCTCCGGCACGAAGATGAACAAACAGAACGTTTTTGACGACTTCATCAGCGCGGCGCAGTGGCTTATTGACAATAAATACACCTCCCCCGCTAAGCTCGCGATCGTGGGCGGATCGAACGGCGGACTGCTGGTGGGCGCGTGCATGACGCAGCGGCCAGATCTGTTTGCTGTGGCAATTCCGCAGGTAGGGGTGATGGACATGCTCCGCTACCACAAGTTCACGATCGGATGGAACTGGGCCCCGGACTACGGCACCAGCGAGGACAGCGAGGAGATGTTCCGCTACCTGCTGGGCTATTCGCCGCTACACAACCTGCGCCCCGGGACGGTTTACCCGGCCACTCTGGTGACAACCGCCGATCACGACGACCGCGTCGTCCCGGCACATTCCTTCAAGTTTGCCGCCACGCTCCAGGCCTGCAACGCCGGTCCCGCTCCGACACTCATCCGTATTGACACGAAAGCCGGGCACGGCGGTGGCAAACCGCTCGCCAAGGTTCTGGAAGAGCAGGCGGACATCTACTCGTTCATATTGTACAACCTCGGCGAGAAGTATTAGGCAGTTGGGCTCACGGATCATACTCCAAAGCTGGCTTTTGCCCCTGTCGCTTGCACTGGGGATTGGCATCTACCTGGTACTGCATTACGTACCGGGGCTGGATGACACTGCATATCTGGGCGTCGCACGCTGGCTGCAGCCGGCTGTGGTGGGTCTGATGCTTTTTATTCAGCTCAATGTAGTCTCGCCCTTCGACCTGCACTGGCGGCGCTGGCACTGGTGGCTGCTCGCATACCAGGCGCTGATGCTGGCGGCACTGGTGTATGTCGCTACGGTGATGGAGCCGGGTGGAAAGCGCATACTGCTGGAATGCGCGATCCTGTGCGCCATCTGCCCCACAGCTGCTGCCGCGAGTGTGATAACTCCGAAGATCGGAGGAGACCTCGCCGGGGTAGTAACCTATATCGTAATATCCGACGCCCTCGCCTGCGTGCTGATTCCGCTCATGATACCGATTGTGCACCCGGAAGCGGGAGTGACATTCATGGCGGCATTCTGGGCCGTAGCGAAGAAAGTGTTCTCCATCCTCGCATTGCCCTGTCTGCTGGCCTGGCTGATACGCTACACCCTCCCGGGAGTGCAGGAATGGCTGGCCCGTCGCGTGGGCGCCGCTTTCTACGTCTGGTGCCTGAGCCTGACGCTGGCCATGTCACTGGCGACCTCGACACTCGTGGAGAGCGGTGTCGGCATCTGGGTAGCCCTCGGAATCGCCGCCGTCTCGCTGCTCTTCTGTGTAGGGCAATACGGTCTCGGCCGCCTCTTCACCAGAGGCCTCGGCCAGAGCGACACCGTGACCGGCGGCCAGGCCCTCGGCCAGAAGAACACCGGATTCATCATCTGGCTCGGATACAACTTCATGACGCCGGTCTCCTCCGTCGCCGGCGGACTCTACGCCATCTGGCAGAACCTAATCAACTCCTGGGAGCTGGCCCGAAAAGGGAAACGCTGAAAGTATTAAGGTTTTAGAGTAATAGTCAACCACTCAAGCGGGTAATCCGAATTCTCTCCCTCCAAATCCTCATATTCACACATGGGCTTCTCGGATGAGCCGTCCTTATAGTTATGACGCAGGTGTGCATGTAGGACCTCGCCGCAACGCGGTTTTCCGCCCAGGACGGACCATGGTACAGAAACTTTCGCGCTAAAACCTAAGTCCTCGTCACGGTGGTCATTAAGCGTTCCGTCCAGCTCCACCTCCGCATCCTCTGCTTCATAGATAATCCGCCAGGCGTTGTACTCCAGCCGGCACACTCGGATGAATCCAACTGCTGTGACAGAAATCTTATATGTGCCTTTGCGCCCCCTGTCAATAAGTATCACCGGGGCATCTCCGTTTTCTCCGGGATAGGCGCAGAGTTTTGTATCGAATAACCATGAGGTAAAAATGAAATTCTCCGCAGTATATGCAAAATCTGACCATAGAGAGCCTTTTTTTGCTTTACCCAGGAACCACTGTCCACAAGGGGTAAAGTCTTTGAGCGGAGTCATATTTACATCTCCCTTCTTGATCTCCTTCGGGAAATTTAGATACCCGGTACATATACGGATATTACCTAGGATATTGTCGGCCGGGTTGTGCCATCCGGATGTGTTAGGGGAAATAGTCGTACGGGTGTCACGGATTGTCGCATCTTTTTTCGTCTCTACCGTGGCACTGGCTATGACTTTCCCACCACCTATATAGGCTATATTGCCCCAGAATCCATTAAAAGGTGAAGTAGCATGGGAATAGACTTCACCTAGTTTATCCCCCGTAAAAATCCAGAACCCTGATACATTCCTGTACTTTCCATTCGATGCTACCAGAGGCTCACCGCCAGGAAGAATGCAGCAATACGGCGCATACCCGTAGAAATCCTTATTCAACTGACGTTTAAGAGGATAATCCGGTCCCCCCTCGTTCAATATCTTATCCCTATCGCCTTTCCAATTCTGGGATGCAGAAGTGCGGACCACAATCGGAGTAGGATCTGCCGGGAAAGAGTGAGAAAACTGCTCAAGCGGACAGATGATATCGCCGTTTTTCAACTGTACTGCCGAGGGCATCCCGTCGATACGACGATCTCGGAGCACCAAAGCGGCGATAGGCTCCAGGTCCTCCCATCTTGTCAGTTCTTTTCCCTGCCAGGTTAAACCACCGTCGAAGGAACGTATGATAGACGTAGTAGTGAGGGTATGGTCATTGTCTACTATCACACCGCTATCAGTGATATACATCTGCAGTTCACCGGACGGCAACTCCAGAAATGAGGGCTCCCAGCAGCGGCCGCGGAATACCTCCCGGGGTTCACTCCAGGTTTCTCCCTTGTCTTCCGAGTATACCACTTCTATCCAACATGCGTCATTGGTGACAGAGAAATCATGGTAATGATCCAAATAACGGGTTTGAAAAGCCATTATAATCCTGCCGTCGGAAAGTTCCAGGAAGTCCGGATTAACACTGGCTCGTATATCTCGGCCGAACGGGCTGTCTACCCACTCGCTTTCACGCACCAGTTTAGCCGGCCCCCATGTCTTGCCTTCGTCGTAGCTTTTAGTCACGTATATATCCCAACCGAATTTGTGGTTCATGAAGCACATTAGCATCGAACCGTCGCTGAGCGTCCTTATACGGGGGTAGTAAAGGTTATTCTCTTCGAGGTCCCTGCCTTCCACTTCGAAAGAAGTTAACTCCTGAAAAGTAGAACCATCCCAGGACACTCTCACACCACCGTCTTGAGGGGTACTGCAGCAAGCGGCAAAAACACAGGCTGCTATGCTAAATAACACAATCTTTTTCATTACTTTCATTTATAATTGCTTCAAAAAATAATCAGCCCACAAATTATTCGGCCGGCATTCCAGGGCTTTACGGAATGCCTCCGCAGCCGCCTCGCTTTTACCCTGACCCAAAAGTCCGAGACCCATCAGGTAATACGCTTTCGTATTCACGGTCTCCACCGTTTGTCCGGTCGTGCCTTCAGCTCCATAAAAGTTGAATACCGCCTTCACTATGCCACGGCGACCCTGCTCCTCTAAAGATACGAAAATCTCCCCTGCTTCCGCCACACGCCCTAGTTTTAACATAGCGAGAGCTTGCCAGTACCTATACTCGGTTTTTTTCACACGGACCTCCGCTGATTTCCTATAGTATTCCTTTGCCCGGGTTTTCTGCCCTGCCTTCTCAGCCGCCTCACCCATATAATAATACACCTGGGCATCACGGGGGACCCTCTTATCTATCAGAAAGACTTGCTGGTTTTCAGGGTATTCAAAAGCCTTGGCAAACAGGTCGATAGCTGCGCTAAAGTCATTCCCGGTTTCTTTTGACAGTCCGGCCATCAGCAAAGCATCCACATATGAGTCGTGGAAATTTGCGACTCCTTCTCGAGTGGGGAAATAGCAGTCACGCAGAAGGCCGAGTACATAATCATAATCGCCGCAGAAAGTTCCGGTAATCACTTCGTTTGCAAGTGGCGTATACCGTTTTACAGCCGTAGCATGATGACTCTTAAGCACAGCATAGCGATCAGACACCGGGACTTTGGCCTCTTCACTTAACTGGTCCAATTCTTCGAGATAGATTGCCTTCGAAGGATTCAGCTCCACAGCCTTGCGATAGCAGAGTAATGCCTCACTCAAATCCTTGGTATAAAGCCAGTTGGCCCACCCGAGATTTCGCCAGGCCAAATCCCACTCCGGGTTTTTCTCAAGACAGCTACGCCAGTAATCCATGGCTTTCAGGGGCTGCTTGTCATACCACAGATTACCAAGATAATAATCTGGTTTCCAACTATCCGGGTATGCTTCAGCAGCAGACTCCAAGACAGGGATTGTCTCCAATCGGAACATATTGCAATAATCCACAGGCAGGTCAAGTGCGCCGGAATAGTCTCCAAGATACATCTTAACCGTAGGATATGCTATACGAGAATCAATATCACGCAGAATGTCTTCAGCTTCTTTCACCAATCCATTATGTCTATACTGAAGTGACAGTTCAATGAAAGATTCCGGCACGTCCCGCATCAGCGAATGGAAATCGTCTCCACCTCCCAGCAGCATTTTCTCATAAGTGGCATAGGCGTTCAGCGGGTCCTGAACCAGTACGGTCTCCACACAGGCACGCGCTCCGTCGGCATCACCATCCAAACGAAGTAGCGAAGCCTTCATACACAATGCATTGAAATTATTGCCATTATAAATGATGGCCTCATTCAGCCTGTCCATCGCCATTTTCCGATTCCCCAAACCGCAATAAATCTGCGCCAGCTGATAGTTACCGGCAGAGTTATACTCATACGCCCAGATGGCCCTGTATAGCGTATCCATAGCGGCAACAACATCTCCTTCCTCTTTCAGAATTAAGCCAAGGTTGTACAACGCTTCCGTGTCTTTCGGGCGCGTGTAATCGTGGGTCTGTCGCTTAATTGCACGGCGCAAATGCATTTTCGCCTTTTCATAATCTCCTCTTTGCCTGTACCAGATACCCATCGCCGTGTTACAACGTACGTCATCAGGATCGCGACGCAGGACCTCCATGAAATAATCCGTAGGATTTACATACGGGTTATGGAACTGAAGATTCCTCATCCCGACATAGTAACATTCCTCGTTATTGGCGATATCTCCAGGCAGGGGAGGTACACGGACAATATCCGGAAGCGGCTTACTATAATCCTTCTCCACAGGAGTAAAAGACAGCATCACCGTACCGTCCGCATCCAACAACTCCAGAGTAAGGTCCGTCTCCTTCAGTTTCTTGTCAATAGATACGTTTTTCGAAAAAGGCGCATCCGGAGCCAATGTAAGACTCTGTGATAAAAGAGTACGGTCAGCGGTCTTCAAGACAACTACAGCATCCCGACGGCTGGTGGCGTTAGCGGCAATAAACAGTTTCCCGGGAGATTTAAGCTCCATATTAATCGCCGCCCGGGTATCGGCAGCTTTGAAACCACTCATCTTCTGCACGCCATACCAGTATTGGGTAAATTCCTTTACCTCATAAGGGGCGGACCAGTTATAATCCGGCTGATTGTCGGAATATGCCCCCTGCATCAGTTCACAATAATGACCCGCGTGCTCTGAGAGAATCCTTGTATCCCATTCGCTATTCGGGCCCCATAACCAGAACTTTCCGCCCTTTACAATGTGATGATTGCCCACAAGCACTGTACCGGCATCGGCTCCATGATCATAGCCGCCGAAAAAATCATCTTTCTGGTCAAAGATAAAGATGGAATTTGATGTCGGAAGATTCTTCCACCAGCTAAGATCCACTCCTACATAATCCTCATTACCTCTGAATGCTTCATGAGAAATGGGCCAGTGGACCATGGCTTCCTTCGAATGATATGTTCCAAAATCAACGCTTTGGGGATAGATAATCTGATAATTCTCATCTACCTTCGTCGCCACATTTGACCAGTACAACATAGAATTCGAGTCCGGAGTGGAGTTGATCAATCGCCCGGTAATCTCGATATATGAGACGCCCGGGTGCAAAGTAATACCTATCGCCCAGCTCATTCTGTGACGGAGTTCTGTCTCTCCTACCCAGATAGTTTTAGAGCCATCCGCATTTTCCACAAAACGCCAGTTACAAGGAGTATGCGATGTACTTCGGTGATGATGAAAAACATTCCACTCCACACCTCCGCTAATCCAGGCTCCAGTCATGCCGACATTGGCCGGTTTGATGCAATCATTGCGATAGAAGATATCGTAGCCGTCAGTCTTATCCAGGGCATAGAACAGGCGTCCTCCGATTTGAGGCAATACGCATAGCTGTACATACTCGTTCTCTAGATACAGGGCTTGAAAACTCTGAATCTCGCGACGGCGAGTCATGTTATCGTTTAACGGATAAGGATACACGCTTCGTCGTGCCCGCTGATAGGAATATGCTCTATCGAAGATTGGAGCGACCTCAGGTGCATCAATTACATATGAGGGCAGTTCAAGCGATCCCTCCCACATCCTCACGGTTGCTTCTTGAGCAATCCCAGGGACGGCTGCTGTCAGGAACAGCGCCAGTGTAACACTTATTATTTTCACTTTTTTCGGTATTGTGCTTATTATAATCCAGCCACTTCAGGCCATTCCGAGGGGTTGATTGATGGGGCCACTGATTCTTCCCCGGCGCCTAAATCAAAGAATGAAAACTCCAGAGACAACTTCCCTGAAGCAGTGATGGGAATTGAAGATTTAGGAATTTTCACCTCACATATCCATCCTTTATCAGTATCTGATGCCTTCCCGGCTGTACCTTCGATAGCCGAAGCGGCTTCTATGCCGAGTTTCTCTTGGAACCAGGAGTTTCTGTAAACCGCCTGGGATTTAAGGCCGGCCGCAGACACCTGCATGCGCACAGAACCCTCAGGCATGTTTGCCGCACCGGTGGTTGCCAATATAACAGTAGCATAATCAGATGCTGAAATATTCTCATCAAGCACCTCTATCAGCAGATAAAGATTATCCGCATCAGCACTACAACGTAAAGTCGCCTGTGCCTGCGATTTTGCGCCTACAAAAAGGGCATCATCACTATTCTGCCACTCAGAATTCGATCCGTCCACGACAACGTTGCGGGGCGAAACTGTAATGTCATGATTCAGATACAGACAAATGAGTTGAAGCATTTTGTTCGAGCCTCCGGTCGCAAGTAACAGCCGATGACCGCCATCCACATACATACCACTCCAAAATCCTTTTTTGGGAAGCGGAGTCTGTGCGTCACCAAAGGTTCTGGCAGTTTCATCGCCGGATCTGACATAGATGTAGTTGTCATTATTATATGAAAGGACTGTCTCTCCGGACGGGAACTGCGCCAGAAAAGGGCCCGCCCCTTTAACGAAGGAACTCTGCCGGTCTTGGGGCCCGAGAGTATTACCGGTAAGAATCGGATATTCGGTATTACCTTTCCCGGAATAAGCCAGAGAAACCCAGTAATTTGACGTAGTCCCCGTCGGAGTCTTCATCTGAGACTCAAACGCTCCGGCCATTTCTCCCGTTTCATTCAGAGCAACCACCACCGGCATCTGGTCTGTGAATAACACAACATCTCCGCTGGAACCACGTGACTGGCGGACCACATATCCCTGATACTCCCAAGTATATCCACCGTCACGACTCTTAACCATTGCTGTACCAGAGTTATTGGTAACGTTGGGCCACTCGGGGACCACACCTGCAAGATAAGGGTCAGAATTAGTGAAGTAGCAATGAATATCTCCGGATGGAACCTGCACCATATGTGACTCCCAGTTAATGCCCGAAAAAATACTGATACCGTCATCCCAGGTTGATCCATTGTCTGTACTGCGACGGACCAGGATCCCGGATGATTTGTGGTTTTCACGATATGAATGTCCTCCCTTGCCGTATATCGCACGATAAGAGACTGAGGACAATATATCACCATTGGCAAGAGTAATCAGATTCGGTCCGGCATAACCACGGGTATTCGAATAACCGAAATCATCTGTAATAGGAATATTCTTATTAAAGAGCACCCCTCTGGTCCACTCCTTCCGGTCATCACTTGTTGTGATATATGTACGGTCTCCTGCCCATGTAGAAGAATTACCCTGATGGTACATCATAATATATTTACCGTTGCGGGCTCGCGTAATCCTTGGATAAATGGGGTAATCTCCTCCAGTCATGTCGGCATCCAAGGTCACATAACTTCGATAATCTCCCATCAAGTGCGAACGCGTGGTAGCCCCCGCGTGAGAGTTTATCGCATCCGGAGCCTGATTCAGCTCTCCGATAGGCGTTATATTCAGGACAGAAGACTCGGGGATCTCCCCCTGTTCTTCTCCATCCCCTCCCCCGGAAGGAGTCCTTCCGGGATAAGGAGAATGGGCTTTTTCGCCGCCGCAAGAAATAATTGCAGTTGCAATCAATACCGCAGCGAAACACAGTTTAGAACCAATTTTCATTTTGAATCAAGTTCTTATTCTTTTCACATTCTGAAGACGGTATCGCCCATGCAGCATAGGCTTTATCCCACTTGTACTGATACACAGGATCCCCCCATACCTGGGTAAGTCCTCCAGCTGTATCATATTTTTCAGATTTCCATGTGTCCCAACGCAACTCTTCGAAATAAAGTTGATTCTCACAGGCTAGCTCCCAATGCTTTTCCTGACGTATACGGGAGCGCATCTGCTCTTGCGTGGATACAGCATTCCACGCATTGCCGTCATTCAGAGCTGCAACACCTGCCCGAGTTCTCACTTGATTAACCAGGCCCACCGCTTCGGTCAAATTCGAAGCGCTTTGCTCATTGAGGCACTCTGCAAGGCATAGCAGGACATCGGCGTATCTGAATATGGGGACATCCACCGGATTATATGAAGGATTCATGCATTCGCGTCCGTCAGTAACAAACTTCTGTATACAATATAGAGCGTATTGATTGAACTGCGTTTTGAGATCACTGTCCTCTGTAGCCCTAAAAGGGAAACGACATGTATATTGGGCATCCGTCGGAGTCCCTCCATGATACGCCTCATAGGGAGTTATGATTGTGGCGTCTAATCTGGGGTCACGTCCGGAATAAGCAAGCTTGATTCGGGCTTCATTTCCTGAAGGCAGGTACTCGCTCATCTTGGCGCCATATTCGGTACATTCACGCACCTCAGATTCCGTCATGCCGTTTCTATAGAAATATACGCTACGCTCTTTTGGGGTCAAAGTATTATAACCTGGAATTACGTCAGCGAAGGAGAAGGGCCTACCATCCGCCCATTGGTAGCTGTCACAGAAAACCGTATTGAGAAAATACCTGTTCCATCCACCACCAGCGGTGCGGACACTACCGTACATATACGGATAAACATTGCCATTGCCAGAGTCTTCGGTCATATTTAACGAGAATACCATCTCGTCGCATTTCTCGTTAGCAAGTTTAAAGAGGTCAGCATAGCTGCCGGTAAACAGGGAGTATCCACCCGGCCCGATAGATCTTAGGTCGGCTTCTGCGAGAGCCCACTCTTTCTGCCACATGTACGCCTTCGCCCTTAGGAAATACGCTGCAGCCTTGGTGATGCGGCCCTTGTCAGCTGAATTCTTAGGATATTTCATGGGAAGGTTCTCGCTGTTTATACAGTCTGTACAATCGTCAATAACCACCTTCCATACCCCATTAATATCAGTGCGCGGTTTCATGTACTGGGAAGGAGCCAGGTTCTCCAGGTATACGGGCACTCCCTTCCAAAGGCAGTTCAACTGATAGTAAGTCCATGCGCGCAGGAACTTGCACTCGCAGACACGACATTCTTTCACCGCCTCTTCCATATCAGGGACAGAGGAGATGTTGCTGATAACGTCGTTTGCCCTGTTAATGGTTTCATAAAGACGCTTCCATCGGTTGAGGAACACCCCGGATGATGGCCGTATGGTCCCCATCAACATAGGATAATCAGAATAATTTATCAGGGTGTTAGGGTCGAGCACGGAAGAGTAGGCATCCAAGGCGACATTATCGGTATTTACAAAGTCGTAACGGACATTGCTGTACACTCCTATAACCGCAGCTTCAGCCATACTCGCACTTGAGTAAACAGTCTTGTCGCTGACTTCATCGTATGGATAGCGATCCAGAAAGCCCGAGCAAGAGGCCAGAAACAAGGTAGCGACCGCCAGTAATATAGTCTTATTCATATCCTTCATTGTTTAAAAAGTGACTGAAAGGCCTACTGTCCACTGGCGCAGCAGCGGATAAAAGACCTGTTCTTCCTTGATCTCAGGATCCATTCCCGGATAGCTAGTGAAGGTCCAGATATTATCTCCGCTCAGAAAAACACGAAGTGTCTGCATTCCGGCCTTGGCGGCCAGTTTATCAGGCAGGGTATAACCCAATGTCACATTCTTAACCTTCAAATAATCCCCTCGGTAGAGCCAGTGTGTAGAGTTTGAATAGGCCCCGCCACCGTTTTGTTCTGAACCGTTATTAAGAGTAATACGCCCATGCTTTGAGCTTGTATTCGTGCGCGGATCAGACGGGTTGGAGGGATCATAGAAATAGTGGTCGTATGCGATCTCGTAAGGAAGTGACAAGTCTGCACGCGCACCATAGCTATTGATTGCAGTGTATTTCAGATGGATGGCATAGCCTCCGGCGCCAGCAAACTGAGCTGAGAAGTCAAAGTTCTTCCACTCCATTCCAAGATTGAAACCATAGAAAAATTTAGGGGTCTTTGATAAACCCATGAAACGAAAATCTGGGTCATTTCCGTAAACTCCATCGCCATTGGTATCGGCATATATCATGTCCCCATACCAGATACCCGTCTTTCCTATGTTTTGCAGAGGCAGGAAAGTGTTGCCTGCAGCGACCATTGCCTCAAGCCAGGCCATATCTTCGGGGGTTCTTATCATTCCGTCTTCCGGACCTCCGGCAGGATTGACAGACCCATCAGAGTAGAAATGACTTCCGTCTCCGGAATATATATCCAGATTATAGAATTCATTAATGATCTTACCTTCCATTACACGGTTATATGTGCCGGTAGATACTTCACCAAGATTCGTGTCATAATAACGATGGCCATATTCATCTGTCTTCCAGCCTGCATCTAAGCGGCCTTTATACTTCTCGACACGGTTCCAGTTACGAGTGAAATTCCCCTCGAAAGAATAGTGAAGATCTCCGATCTTGTCTTTCCACCCCAAGGTAAACTCGAAACCCTTATTACTGACTTGACAGAGGTTCTGATAGGGGGCACTTTTGGTCCCTACAGTAGCCGGGATAGCCGCCTTGTATAGAATACCGTCTGTAAAACGGTTATATATGTCCGCCTCAAATGTGAAACGGTTTTTTAGCATGGCTATTTCCAAACCAAGATCAGTGGATGTAGTGGTTTCCCAGGTCAGGGCCGCATTCGACAAGGTACTTACCAATCCGGAAGTCAGAGCATCACCTCCGCCCATGGGATAGGTAATGGATGATGCATAGGTGGACTGATAATCATAATTACCGATGGCATTATTGCCCAGTTGTCCCCAGGATGCTCTTACTTTGAGATTGTCAAAGCCTGATCCCTTCATCCAAGGTTCCTGGGATACGCGCCAGCCGGCCGAGAAAGAGGGGAACAGCCCCCAGCGGGATTCAGGAGCGAAGCGAGATGAACCATCATAGCGGAGATTCGCTTCAAATAGATATCTAGAATCAAAGGCATAGGTTAGACGACTGTACCACGACTCAGAAGAATAATCTTCCTGCGTTCCGGTAATTTCAGTCATATCAATCATGTTTTTCAATTCACGCAATTGGTCGTTCGCCCAGCCTTTCATCTTAGAGGTGGTGTAACCAGTATTGTAATATATGGCTTCAAAACCTGCCAGTGCAGTAATATCGTGCTTTTTTGCAATTGTTTTCTCCCAGAATAAATCGGTCTGGAAAGTCCAGGCAAAGGTGTCCGTGTGTTTTACGGTCTGAGAGCAACGGCTCAGATCGCTATAATAGTATACCCAATCTCCCTTGCTGAAAGAATAAGCATTGCAGGTATTACCCCAATAATGATAATTGGTGTTATAGTACCGATAATTGTAGGCTGTACGGGATTTTATTCCAAGAGGCAGCGTAAGATTAGCAAACAGCGTAGCATTAACATGGTTTTGTTTCTCGAATCCATCAAAGCGATTGATAAAGTACAGGTTATTGCGGGAGTTGCTATTCTGCTCCGGGTTTTCCATCCAACCATACTTACCGTCATAATATGGGTATATGCCGGGAGTACCACGTGTCATGTAGCCTGATGCTCCATCTATATCACAAAGATCTCTGTCTGTAAGGTGTCCCCATAGTTTGGCGCCTATTTCTATCCAGTCATTAAGTTGAGAGGAGATATTGGCTCTGACCTTGTATTTTTTCATACCGGTCTTATCCATGATTCCCGGGTTGTCCAGATAGGAGGCCGAAATCAGGTAGCGGGTCTTACCCGAGGAGCCGCTCGCTGTGATATTGTGCTTCTGAAGTACGGCGTTTCGACATATAGCCCGGAACCAGTCAGTGTTTGGATAAGCCACATAATTAGGGTAGCCAGAGTCAGCGATACCGTAAGGATCCTTCTCCTTTTCACGCCAAAGATCTATCATGGCTTGAGAGAAGAGATCAGCCTGCCCCACATTCTCGGCGGCCTCATTCATAATGGACATGTAATCGGCATAGTTGGAAATCTCATGGTAAACATCCACCGGGGTATTGAGTGAAACCATGCCACTGTAAGTAACGGTGGATACTTCTTTACCCTTTACACCACCATCCTTTGTCGTGATGAGGACGACGCCGTTCGCGCCTCTGTTTCCGTATATGGCGCAGGAAGCGGCATCTTTAAGGATAGAAATGGTCGCGATATCGTCTGGATTCACGGCAGCCATAGTAGATTCGAATCCATCCACTATAACCAGTGGGGCGGCATTGTTCAGAGTCCCGATTCCCCTAATACGGACGGTAATATCTTCCTGACCCGGTTTTCCTGAACCCTGATTAACTATAACACCGGCGCTTGCACCGGCCAGAGCCTGCTGGGTTGTCTGGATAGGACGAGACTTGATAACATCTTCATAATCCACGGTAGAGACAGATCCGGTCATATTGACCTTCTTTTGAACACCGTAACCGACGACAACGACTTCTTCGAGAAAAGTATTGTCTTCAGAAAGGATGAAATCGATAACACTTTTCTTCCCGACTACGGATTCAGAGTCGGTGTATCCTATATATTGCGCCACAAGTACGGTGCCGATACCGGCTTCCAGACTATAATTGCCCTGAGCGTCGGTCACCGCTCCTGTACCGCTGCCCTTCACTGCCACTGTAGCGCCGGGCAGAGGCATGTTGTCCTGATCGAGAACCTTTCCCCGTATGGTCACAGTTTGAGCCCGGGACAGCAGGGAAACGGAGAGGAGAACCGCTACAAGTATTGTTTTATAACTATTTCTCATTATGTAAACAGGTTAAGTTCTAGAGAATTGTAAAAGAAATGCTCTTAGTCTGATCTGCATTGGCATTAGTCCATGCGTCTTCACTCACGCCCGGATTGCGCTCGGCACTTTTTTCACAGAGATAAAAATTAGCAGTACAGCCGGAACCACTGTTAAATGGAACATCGACTATACTTATACTATCCGTGCCTGTTGTAATGACTGTTCCATCCACACAAATAACACGGATCAATAAGTGACCGCTAGCCACTGCGTTAGTGTATGTCAGCACTGTACTCAGTTTCGGAGATGAGTTATACGGTATCGCCCATGTCGCTTTTCTAGTAGTTATCCCATCGGGGGCGATGCACCCCTCCGTCGCAGTGGTCTTCCAAGTCTCTCCATCGAGATACTGGACTTCCCAGAAAGTCGGGGCATTTTTGTTACAGACAGCAAAAGTAAACTGAAGTTGAGTACCAGCGCGGAATTTTTTCACAGGCAGGTCGAATTCAAAATAGTCTCCCGTCCAGATACCTTTGATTCCCACGCCTCCAAGGAGGCTGGTGGAGTTCTTCCCTCCCCCGGCGAACTCCAAGAAGGGGCGGTAAGTCTTATCAGAGAGGCGATAGCTGTCCACAGGATTCACCCAGTGCCATTTGGCTCTGGCAATTTCCTGCTGTTTACTGATAAAGACGCCTTTGTCAGGATGCAGGTCATCTATATAAATACCATCCCCGGGAGTACCGTTTGTTCCTCTCCAAAGCGGCTGGTTAGCTGCATTGGTATACCCTATATCCGTAGACTTCATATCCACGATTTTATCAGGGGCGAAACCTATGGGGAAATAGACAGGGAAAGTAACAGGTACAATACCATCATCTATCCGGCTCACCTGTACGGCTATTGCGTCACCTGATTTCACCTTGACGCCTTCATCAGAAGACATTACGGCCATAACGTTCGAGGCTCCCGCCATATCTGTAAACTCCAGCTCCATACCTCCTTCGGGCACGGTGAATGGAGCTACCAGCATTTGCACCTTGCCGCCTTCTGCAGGAACTCTCCACCCTTCGTCTCCAAAATCAATGCAAACCTCCGTTGCTCCCGCAGCCGTTCCGGGCATAAATTCACCCGTCATGGCATTGACCGTACCACTGACAGTGAGCGGAAGGGATTTATCGGCCTTCCGGAAGACCATCTTCTTCAACGTGGAGACTTCGTCTTCAAAAACCGGATCTGCCGGAATCGAGAATTCTATGACGCTGAATATGCTCTTAAACTGTAATTCGATAGTAGGGATCACATTTGACGTCTTAGCAGACGCTATCATCGGCATAAAGGATATTATACCATCCGAGAAGCTCTGCACTGTCGGAACGGCCACCGGTATCGCGCTCATGCTGGCAGCTCCTTCCGGGAAAGGATAAGCTGCCACGAAAGAGTATGCGTGATCGCCGCTTTTATTGATGACTTTGTCAGCCTCAGTAGACGCAACCAACCGGACGGTTGTTCCGGCCTCAGCCGCCCGGTACGACGAGAGCGCATTGTCTGACATAACCACACCCTCGGCCTCTCCTCTGGTACAGGTAGCAGCTATCCCGAAGACCGATCCTTCCGGAATCACAGCCAAGGATGAAGCGCTAAAATTCACTTCATATTCGTTAGCGCTGTATCCCTGATTGTTGTCTGTGTTCTGCTCACAGGACACAGACAACAAACTTAGGAAGAATACAGCGAACAGAGTCGTAAATCTATTCATTTTACAATTGTATTATGGGATTATGCTGAATGAAATGCTCTGCGTCTGATCAATATTTGCGTTACCCCAACTATTCTGAGCGGTATCGGGATTTCGTTCGGAACTCTTTTCACAGAGATAAAAATTAGCAGTACAGCCGGAACCACTGTTATACGGACATGTCACGGAAGAATTAGTGGTGAGTCCGGTAGTGATAATCCCTCCGTCCACGCAGACCAGGCGCACATACAGGTGCCCAAGAGAAATGGAGTTTTCAAAGGTCATAGTGGTACTGAGCTTTGGAGCATAATTATAGGGAATGGCCCATGTAGCTGTCGCGCTGGTCTCCCCATCGGGTGCAAGGCAACCAGGAGCAGCCGTAGTTTTCCAACTGTCTCCATCCAGGTAATCAACTCTCCAGAAGGTAGGGGCGTTTTTATTGCAGACCGCGAAAGTAAACTGCACCCTGGTACCTGCAGCAAAATCCTTCACCGGCAAGTCAAATTCGAAATAGTCGCCAGTCCATATACCTTTTATACCAGGTCCGGCCAGCAATGTGGTTGAATTTTTACCTCCTCCGGCAAATTCTATATAGGGTCTGTATGTTTTCCCAGAAGGCCGATAAGCATCGACAGGATTTGTAAAGTGCCATTTAAAAGATGCCTGCTCCTGCTGTTTGCTAATGAAGCGCCCTTTGTGAGAATGCAGGTTATCTATATAAATACCATCTTCTGCAGCATTGGATGCCGGCCGCCATAGTGTCTGGGATGCCGCATTACTGTAAGAACTAGTCTTAGTAGATTTGGGAGTGCCGTCCAAGTCTCCCGCTGCAAAACCAATAGGGAAATATACGGGGAACTCCACGGGGACAAGAGATGTAGCAGTATATGGCACGGTGGTGGGATACACCTTTCCTGCCGTCAGGACCATTGGCCTACTTCCATCAATAGTGCCCCAGGCGTTTGCCCAAGAAGTGATTTCCTGATAATTTCCGTCCACATCGGTGATGAGCATTTTCATACCACTGGGATAGTTCTGTGCAGGCAGGGCGATAATCATAGGCGTGCCTTGAGCGACGCCGGATACGCCGCAGTCCAAGGTGATGGAGGTACCTCCGAAAGCACCGTCTGCGATGACGCTCTCCGAACCGCAATCCATCTTAAATTCACCGCTGATACGCCTGTGATCCTCGCTCCAGATTTTAACCGATTTAATGTTGGCCGCCGTACCACCGCCACTCACGGTTAATTTCATATATGAGACGGCCTGTTTGAAAGCAATATTCCCTTCATCAGCACTGAATCCCACCAGTATGCCGGCTGAAGGATCAAAACTGCCCGGCGTGTAAGTCTGGACCGCCGGTATATTCACACGAACAGACTTTTCAGAAGAATTATAAGAGTCAGCGACATAGGCAGAAGCAGGATAAACTGCGCAATAAGGAGCCGATACCGCGGATGAGAAAGTAAAGGCTGCATTAGAAGCGGGACTCTTGATGTCAATAGAAGATGAAGTTATCCCATTCACGCAGATGGCATCCCCAGAGGACCATGACACGGGATATTTGTTCTCGCCATTATTATCACCCATTACCGTACGGGTAATTTCCTGGGACATGGCTGCATTAATAACCGTTTTGACAGCGGCTTTATCGTTGTCAATTAGCTCTGCGGTGCACGAAGACATGACCGTCGCGATGGCGAAGCCTGCGATACAAATAAGCTTTTTCATATCTCTTCCCTCCAACTATTGCCAAGTAAATACATCGTCACTTTCCTCAAGTTCCTGGATTGAGTAGGTGGACAAACAAACAATTTGCTCCGTGGAGAATTCCACGACAGATGATTCTGGGGCCGTGTATTCGCCGGACGAATCACATTTTTTTGGATTTGTTTTTTTCATAGTGCTATTATAATTGGTTTATTGTCTGATCACAATTGTGCTGCAATAGCACGTCATGGTACAAAAATACCCTGCTTGCTTGAGCAGGGTTTTAAGAAAACTCGCAATTGCTTTAACTATTCTCGCAACAAGTTATTTTTTGCGATTATACTCGCTGGGTGTGCAGCCGAAGTGGTCCTTAAAACATTTGGAAAAGTATGCTGGACTGTTGAACCCCAGATCATATGCAATCTCTGATATGTTGAATCCTCCGGCTTTAATCTGCGCAGCAGCCATATTCAGGCGTTTAGTACGAATATAGTCCGTCGGAGTAGTGTCGAGAAGTTTCCGGATCTTGCGTATCAGTGTCGCCTCGCTAACCGCCAGATTGGCGGCAAGAAATGAATTCGAAAGTTCAGGGGATGCGATATTATCTCTAATCAACTCATCGAAACGGCGGAAGAATTCTTCATCGCGACTTGGCAGTCCAAATAGTTTAATATCAGTCTGGACTGCTCCTCCGACCAGCGCTTTTCTCATAAGAGCCCTTCGGTCGAGGATATTGTCTATACTTACCCGCAGGTAACTCAAATCGAATGGCTTTTCCATATAAAGATCCGCACCGCTCTCCATGGCTTGGATCTTTGATTCCACACTGGTACGAGCGGATAAGACGATGATAGGCAGATGCGATATCTCAATATCCGAACGCACCACTGAACAGAGTTCAAGCCCACTCATCCCTGACATAGAAATATCCGTAATCATCAAATCTATTCTCCTCTCATGCAGGATATTCAAAGCAACCTGGGCAGAACATGCCTCCATAACGGCATACTTTGACGAGAACTTCGTCTTAAGATAGTGGCGCAAGTCCTCGTTGTCGTCTACCACCAGCAACACCGGCTTTTCAGACGGTTCTTCCAATTGGGGCGAGTCATTTACTTGAGGTGCAGGAGGTGCAATCAGAGGCAACGTCAAAGCGAAACATGTCCTTTCTCCGTCCAGAAGTGCCAGCGTCCCTGAATGCATCTGAGCCAGACTGCGCGCGAGAGGAAGGCCTATTCCAAATCCTGTTCCGGAACTGCCATAACGCATGAATGGCTTGAAAATATTTTCACGTTCGGAGAGAGGTATCTCCACCCCATCATTGGACACCTTCAACACAACATTGACTCCATCTTCAGAATCCATGGAGATGGATATCTGATGTTCAGCGTATTTTACGGCATTGAGCAGTATATTATTCAATATTTTATTTAGTGCCGAATTGTCTGCCGAAATCCAAAAAGGATGTTTGGGGGTGCCAAAGTCAATCGACACCCCTTTATTGCTCGCAGTGTCGAGATAGTTAAACAGCAAAGAACCAACTTTCTCTCCAAGTTCTATTTGAATAGGGTTCAGCGTGTACCCTTGACGTTCGACACGAACATATTCGAGCAATTCATTCACCAAATCAGACAAATACTCTGTGTTATTACACACTACCGCCAGATCATGACTGATGTTCTCAGGGAGGTCATCCCGATTCATCACATCCTGGAGTGGAGTACGTATCAGCGTAAGCGGAGTTTTTATCTCGTGAATAACATGTGAGAAGAAATTCATTTTTTCATAAATCATTTCTTCTTCCTTGCGTTTACGGTATTCCTCTTCAGCCATGCGGCGACGTCGTTCGGAATGACGGTTAAGCACATACACAGCTCCGGATATTATCATCAGGATCGCGATGGTTATAAGCACCAGTCCCGGCAAACTTTCGAAGAAAGGCTTTTCGACTTCTATATGAAGCGGTGCATGACTCTCGTTCCAATTGCCCGCATCATCCCGAGTTCTTAGCAGCAAACGATACACGCCTGACGGCACGTTATAGAAAATAACCACCCCATCGGGCGGAATGGTATGCCACTCCGAACTCTGCCCCTCTAATTTATACTGAGACAATTTCAGAGCTTTAGAGTATTGTCCCGGCGAAGCAAATGAAAACGCAAAGGAGTTCTGTCCTGGTTTCAACCTCACTTTCTTACATACATCGATATTGCTATCTATGATTCCATTGTACGCGGGCATAACGCGGCTATTGCCCACCCGCATTTCAGTAATAGCAAGGCGAGGAGTTTCCGCAACCAGGCCTCCCACTGAAGGATCGACAACGATAAAGCCGTTATCTGATCCGAAAAACAGTTTCCCCGTGGAAGCACGAAAGGCTCCTCGCGTAAACTTTTCATCTAGCAGGCCATCCGACAAATGATACACAATCGGCTCGGCCGTTTCTGGATTATAAACCACAAGTCCTGCTCCAGAAGTCAGCCACATTCTGCCTTGTTCATCTTCGATACAAGACAGGAACATATTAGATCCCAGAGATACGTGAGTACTGCGGTTCACGGGAACGAACTTCTTCCCGGCGCTGTCCAATTGAGCATATCCGGAACTAAAACCAATAGCCCAGACATCTCCTCCTTGACTGATGAACATAGATGCCACACGACTATCGCCTAGCCCTTCGGAACAGTCATAAGATGCTAGCAACCTATCTGAGTCTGGGTCTATCTTAAATACACCGTCATAAAACGAAGAGAGCCAAAAACTGCCATCAGATGTCTCCTTTATGTCTGTATAAAAAAGGGCTTTTGTGGAATGGAGAGGGATAAATCGGCCTAAATCGGGGACAAATCTATCCAACCCACGGGTGGATGTCGCATATATGTCTCCCTTCGACGAACGAAAAACGTTGTATGCCCTGGGGTCGAGGAGGTGATCATAAGTGGGTAAGTTCCCTAAGGACTCCACCTTCATTGAATAGATATCCATTCGGTAGACTCCAGTGAGTGATCCTATCCATAAATTAGTGCCATCAGCGGCGAGGGAACTGATAGTTTTGGGGAGAATCTCACTTCTGACATGACTTAAAACTCCATTGCGAAATTGAAGGAGTCCGCCCTGTTCTGTCGCTATCCATATAGTGCCATCCTCGGTCTCCGCAAAGCCACCGACAATATATTTTTCCATCGAGACGCCGGATGAGGTTTCATAATATTTCCGAAACAAAGAGCCCGATGGACTAGAATAGTCCACTCCTCCGTCTTTTGTTCCCACCCAGAGGCCTCCTTCCCGATCCACCATGGTACAGAAGGTATAATTGCCAGAGATAGTGAAGATATCATCAGTGTGGAAATAACTTTCGAGTTCTCCCGTACGAAGGTCGTAGCAATACACGCCGTTGGATGTTGATGCCCACCAACGTTTTTCACCTTCCATGAATGCGAATCCAAGACTGGTATCCCGAGGTAAGGAACATAAATGGTGTACTTCACCAGTAGAAGTGTCGATTGTGCTAAAACCCCGATTCAAGCTGGCCACATAGAGTATGTTCGGATTTGACGGGCTAAATTTCAGCATTTGCACCTGATCTCCGTCGTAGAAGTGTGAAACCCGGCTAAAGGATTCCATGCTGCTGACTTCGCTGTCTGTCACAGATAGCCCACTATAGTAACTTCCGGCCCATATTCGTCCGTCACCAGCCCTGGCGAAACGCCTAAAAGTTAAATCGTGCTTTCGCAGCATTCCATTAATCGGGTCATAACTAAAGATGCCTTGTTTATTAACCGATAGCCACATAAGTCCGCGCGGGTCGCAGACCATAGTGTTGACCATATTTTGGATGCATTCTCCAGTAATACAAGCCTCTGTCAGCGGAAAGAACCGATCCTGCTCGAAATTGTATCT
The DNA here is from genome assembly GCA_017450585.1 of Bacteroidales bacterium. GTDB lineage: Bacteria > Bacteroidota > Bacteroidia > Bacteroidales > UBA932 > Cryptobacteroides. The sequence goes on along the minus strand of JAFSTI010000053.1, from coordinate 4,334 downwards.
GCTTACTCCGGTACTTGTGGCCACCCATACATTGCCTTCTGTATCCTCTTCAATACAAGTAACAAAGTCGGATGCCTGCCCTAGATCTTTCGCCCCATAAACCCGTATTCTGGAGCCATCATACCTGTTTACCCCACTCACGGTCCCTATCCAGACATACCCTCGGGAGTCCTGCATCAACGCCTTCACACAATCTGAAGATAAACGGCTGTTGGAAGTATTGATATGCACGAACTGCCTGCCCTCCGCCATCATTTGTACTGAGGCAAAGGCCATTATCAATATGCCTATAATCTTTCGCATTCCTATCATATGTAGCAAATATATTCATTTCAGCCTTTTATTGTTTAAAAAAAACATTCAATAGCTTTCATTATATTTGCAGTCGGCTATGAAACGAACAAGCATCATTGCGGCCATCGCGGCCGTCGTCATTCTCGCAGCGGGCTGCTGCGGTGACCGGACAATCAAGACAAAAGTACCCGCAAGACCGGCTGGGGCTGCCTCCATGCTCGGTTTCGCGGCCGAAGCTATTGACACAGTACATATCGGCTTTATCGGACTGGGCATGAGGGGCTCCGGGGCTATTACCCGTTACCTCGCGATGCCGGGGGCGGTTATCTCCGCTCTCTGCGACCTGGTGCCGGAGAATGTAGAGGCCGCCCGCGCCAGGGTGGTGGAGGCCGGTTTCACGGAGCCGGGGCTCTACACGGACGGCGAGGGCTGGAAAGAGGTCTGCCGCCGGGAAGATATTGACCTTATATATATATGCACCGACTGGGAGAGCCACGTTCCCATTGCCCTATACGCGATGGAATGCGGGAAGCACGTCGCCATCGAAGTGCCGGCCGCCACAACGCTGAAGGAGTGCTGGGACCTGGTGAATACGTCCGAGCGCACGCGCAGACACTGCATGATGCTGGAAAACTGTGTGTATGATTTCTTCGAAATGTCGGCACTGACGCTCGCGCGCGACGGCATGCTCGGCGAGATTATTCACGGCGAAGGGGCTTATTGCCACAACCTCGACCGCTACTGGGACAGGTACTGGAACAGTTGGAGGCTGGAATTCAACCGCCGCTTCGGCGGGGACGTGTACGCCACGCACGGTTTCGGACCGATCTGCCAGGCGATGAACATCCACCGCGGCGACAGGCTGAAGACGCTTGTGTCAATGGATACGGGGTCGTTCAACGGCCGGCGGCATTACGAGGCCCGCAGCGGTGAGGCGTGTCCGGACTTCGCGGGAGCGGATGAGACCTCCACGCTGATCCGCACGGAAAAGGGTAAGACAATATTGCTGGAGCATTGTGTGATGACGCCCCGGCCGTACAGCCGCATGTATCAGCTGGTCGGAACGGACGGGTTCGCGGGCAAGTACCCGGTCCAGCAGGTCTGCCTCCGCAAGGAGGGGGCCGGGGCCGTCGACTACCGCAATCCCCGCGGGGAGAAGGTTTACTCGGGCGATGAGCTGACCGCCCTGCTGGAAGGCCACAGGAATCCGGTCAATACTCCGGAGCTGGAGGCGCTCGCAAAGCAGGTCGGCGGCCACGGCGGGATGGATTTCATCATGGACTACCGGCTGATCTATTGCCTTCGCAACGGCCTTCCGCTGGATATGGATGTTTACGACCTCGCGGAGTGGTGCTGTGTAGGGGAGCTCTCCCGAATCAGTATCGCGCACGGCAGCGCACCCGTGGAGGTGCCGGACTTCACGCGCGGGGAGTGGGACGTTTTGAAAGGTTTTGACTATGCGTTCTGAGTTTCTGCCTTCCGACATTTCGGAACTGGCCGCCCGCTTCGACATCGAGGGACTGGTGGTCTCTGTGGACGCCCTTGGCAACGGTCTGATCAATGACACCTACCTCGTCACGACCACATCCGCGCAGTACGTCCTGCAGCGTATCAATAACGCCGTCTTCAAAGATGTGGCCTTGCTTCAGGGCAATATTGCCGCAGTAACCGCACACATCCGCCGGAAGCTCGAGGCCGCCAGTGTCCGCGACCTGGACCGGCGCGTGCTCAGGCTGATTCCGGTGAAAGGCGCGGCGGGTGCGGCTTCTCCGGCGGGTGTTTCGGCTTCTCCGGCGGACGCTTCAGCTTCTCCGGCGGGCGGGGCGACGTACCTGGAGGAGGACGGGAAGTTCTGGCGGATGACCCTATACATTTCCGGCTCACACACCTGCGAGGAGGTCAATGCCGAGACCTCATACTGTGCCGGGAAGGCCTTCGGAGAATTTGAGGCCATGCTTTCCGACATCCCCGCGGAGATCGGCGAGACCATTCCGGACTTCCACAACATGGAACTCCGCGCCCGCCAGCTCGACGAAGCTGTCGCCGCCGACCGCGTCGGGAGACTGGCGGCGAACGGAACGGACGGTCTGGGCATGGCTCTGGACGGGGCGGGGTTGGCTCTGAACGGCTCGAGCGTGGCTCTGGACGGGGCGGGGTTGGCGGCACGACCGGGAGAGTTACAAGAGATTCTGGAGTTCTTCGGGCGATATCGTTCGTGGATGTGCCAGGCGGAGCAGATGCACCGGGAGGGGGTGCTGCCGAAAAGAATCTGCCATTGCGACACCAAAGTCAACAACCTGCTCTTCGACGAAGAAGGGAAACCGCTGTGCGTGATCGATCTGGACACCGTTATGCCTAGTTTCGTGTTTTCTGACTTTGGGGACTTTATGAGGACGGGGGCTTCGACCGTCGCCGAAGACTGGCCGGCAATCTCAGATATTGAGTTCCGGAAAGACGTCTACGACGCATTTTTGAAGGGTTACCTGGAATCCGCTTCATGTTTCCTTACGCCTATAGAGAAGGACAACCTGCCCTTCGCGGTACTGCTGTTTCCTTACATGCAGGCCGTTCGGTTCTTCACGGACTACCTCAACGGAGACACCTATTATAAGATCTCCTACCCAGAGCACAATCTGGTCCGCACCAGGAACCAGATCACATTGTTCCGAAAAGCCGGGGAAGCGCTGTCTTTACTTTAGGGCGGGCGTTATTATTCCTAAAGACGGATTACAGTCCGTCTTCTTTTTCTGTTTTAGTTGCTATTGTGTACGCGAATGCTTAACTTTGCGCACTCGATTGAGATTTTTAGTTTAAAATAATAATCAAATTATGAAAAATTATTTCGATTTAACAGGCCAGGTGGCCGTTGTGACAGGTGCTTCCGCAGGTCTCGGCCTGCAGATGGCTAAGGCATTCGCAAACCAGGGTGCAAACCTCGTTCTTCTCGCCCGCAGGCAGAACTTGCTCGATGAGAACGCCGCTGCCATCAAGGCTGAATACGGAGTGGAAGTCCTTCCCTTCGCTTGCGACATCACCAGCCCCGAGCGCGTAAAGGCAGCCGTCGAGGCTACTATCGCCAAGTTCGGCCGCGTAGATATCCTGATGAATAACGCCGGTACCGGAGCCGTCGCTCCCGCCGAAGAAATCACCGATGAGCAGTTCAAGCACGAAATGGACATTGACCTCTATGGCACGTTCCTCTGCGCGCGCGAATTCGGAAAAGAAATGATCAAAGCCGGTTACGGACGTATCATCAACATCGCATCCATGTACGGTCTGGTGGGCAACATGATCGCCGGAAGTGCTCCCTATCATGCAGCCAAGGGCGGTGTCGTGAACCTGACCCGCGCACTTGCAGCCGAGTGGGGATCCAAGGGCATCACCGTGAACAGCATCTGCCCGGGATACTTCTACACCGACCTCACCACCGCAACCCTGGACTCCGACTTCTTCCAGCAGATTGCTAAGGCCAATATTCCTCTGAAGCGCTACGGCCGCGAAGGCGAGCTCGACAGCTGCGCCCTCTTCCTGGCCTCCCCCGCTAGCACCTACGTCAACGGCCAGAACATCGCCGTCGACGGTGGTTACACCTGCATCTAAGGTCCTTACGACCTCCGGGGCACGGCGGTGACAGTTTAGCCGTGTCGGGCAAGTGATTGAGCAATAACGCGTTATACAAAACAATGTGCCTCATTTGGGGTACATTGTTTTGTATAATATCCTATTAATCAGCACGTTCCAAAACACGGCCGATGTGTCGTCCTGAAAAAGTTTACCAAAAAAAAGAGTATACTTATGATGAAGGAAAAACAGCTCTAAAGATTGCGTGGCGGGTAACATGTTGATATAAAGCCTGTTCCTGTAAATACGATTACCTTATATCGTCGAATCATATATCATTTCCTGTTTTCCGCAATGGGACACCCATTTCAGCAGTTTGCTGAGATGATGTCGAGTAGTTCGGTGACTTCGGGCTGTTCCTTGGTGTGCAAGAGTACCGACTTGTGCTTGCCGTCGTATGGGTTGACGTAGTCGATTTG
>JAFSTI010000052.1 GCA_017450585.1 Bacteroidales bacterium | reverse complement strand
TGAAGTGCGCCCTTTTTGTTGGACGGATTTAACAATAAGATTTATAGTGATGAGCCCTGTACTTCACCGGGCTCATTCCGTTCAACTTTGCCTTGATTCTCTCCTCGTTGTAGTAGCGAAGATATTCATCAAGTTCTTTCAAGAAGTGTTCAACAGAGTCGAACTCCTGCAAATATAACAATTCTGACTTTAACAAGCCGAAGAAGTTTTCAATCACAGCATTGTCAAGGCAGTTGCCCTTTCTGGACATACTCTGGATTATGTGATTGTCCTTCAGCAGCTTCTGATAGTCCTTGTGCTGATAATGGAACCCCTGGTCTGAGTGTAGAATGGCGTTTGTTTTATCCCCGATGATGGCCACCGTCCCCATTATCATATCGGTTACCATCTCCATTACCGGATGCCTGTAGACCGTATAGAAGATAAGCTCTCCATTGTATAGATCCAGGACAGGAGACAGATATATCTTGGCCCCGAACAGATGGAACTCTGTGACATCCGTGACCAGCTTTTTGTAGGGTTCATCAACTTTGAAGTCCCGCTCCAGGAGGTTTGGGGCAATCTTTCCGACCTCTCCCTTGTAGGACCTGTACTTCTTCATCCTGACCTGGCACTTAATTCCCGCCTCCGCCATCAGCCGGCGGACCGTCTTCCCATTGATGACATACCCTTCGTTTCGCATCGCCATTGTGAGGCGCCGATATCCATATCGACCCCGGTTCCGGTGATATAGCTCTACGATACGTTGCCGCTCAACTGCCCATTTGTCGGGCTTTGTTTTCTGGCTATAGTAGAAGGTGGATCTGGCCATCCCCTTGATCTCCAGTAGGAGGTCAAGACGGTGCTCCGGCCTTAGTTCTTGGATGGCCCCCGCCCAATCGCGCGTAGACGGGCTTCTCTTTCTTCGACTAAGGCCCTCACTTTTTTTAACAGGGCGTTTTCTGCTTCCAGATACTCATTCCTCTTCCTGAGCATCTCAAGTTCGTCAAGCTCCGCTTGCGTCCTCTCTTTCTTCTTTGTCAATCCTTTACGTCTGTCTTTTAGCCCATTAAGCCCATCCCGCTCATACGCCGCTTTCCAGCGAAGAATGGTTTGGCAGGGTATGTTATACTTCAATGAAACAGCCGTTAAAGGTAATCCATTTTCCAGATAATCCCTAATCAAGTTTACTTTTACCTCCTCATCATAAAAGTATGGACCACTGCGATCCATCAGAGACATATGACCATCCTGCTGGTATCGATGCCAAAACAGTGTTAGTGCGTGGTAGCCTATACCGGTTATACGGGATACTGCGTTACGACTCTTGCCTTCTTTTAGCAGCTCTATGGCTGCCATCTTCTCTGGATAATAATACTTTTTTTTCATACCAAAAGTTTTTTGTCCAACTTTTGGGGCGCAGATCATTCGAGTGCGATTGGTACAGGATAGGCCCTTCTGATGAACGGAATGCGTCTTCGGATGCGATTGGTACAGGATAGGCCCTTCTGATGTACGGAAGGAGTCTTCGGGGGACCGGTTGGCACACTCGGCGGGTACTTCGGCTACATCGACAGCCTTCGCCCGGGTTTTCTCCGGGCCGGCAGCAAAAATTCAGACCGCTGAGGGTTTCCTCCGGTCCGGCTGCGCATCCGCCGGGCTATGGGGAGGGCCCGGCGGCCTTGCCGTCCCAGGAAAACCCTTCCGCATGCGTGGGATAATTGCCGTCCCAGGAAAACCCTCTCGCATGCGTGGGATAATTGCCGGTCCGGGAAAACCCGCCTCGCGTGCACGTTTGTCTGAGGTGTGCGCGCTATAGCAGAAAATGGTTATATTTGCGCGTGTTACCGAGTAATGAGTGTTACCGAACAATAGTGTATTACCGAAGTTTAAGATTAGGATGGTTATGACAGACGCTAGGGCAATTCTTTTGCTGCACTGCCCGGACAAGCAGGGTGTGATTACGGATGTGACGGGTTTTCTGACGAGGAATCATGGCAATATCGTGTATCTGGATCAGTATGTGGATGTGATTGAGCAGCATCTGTTTATGCGCGTGGAGTGGGAGCTGGAGGGCTTTGCGGTGCCGCGTGAGCAGATTAAGGCGGAGATTGACCGTCAGGTGGGGGAGCGTTACGGGATGGATACGAGTGTTTTTTTCAGCGATGTGAAGCCGCGCATGGCGATTTTCGTCAGCGGAATGAGCCATTGCCTATATGACCTGCTGGCCCGCTATCAGGCGGGGGAGTTGGAGGTGGAGATCCCCTGTATTGTCAGTAATCACGAGGACCTGCGCTACGTCGCGGAGCAATTCGGCATTCCGTTCCACGTGTGGGAGATTGCCCCGGATAAGTCGAACCGCGCGGAGGTGGAGGAGGCTCAGATGGAACTGATGCGCCGCGAACGGGTCTCATTCATTGTCCTGGCGCGCTACATGCAGATGATTGGGGACAATATGATCGCAGCGTACCCGCACCATATCATCAATATCCACCATTCCTTCCTGCCGGCGTTCAAGGGCGCGCGGCCGTACCATCAGGCGTACGAGCGGGGGGTGAAGATCATCGGGGCGACGAGCCATTACGTCACGCGCGACCTGGATGCGGGCCCGATCATCGAGCAGGACGTGGTGCGCATCAGCCACAAGGACACGCCCGACAGCCTGGTGCGCAAGGGCCGCGATCTGGAAAAGATCGTCCTCAGCCGCGCCGTCTCCAAGCATATTGACCGAAAAATCCTCACCTACAAAAACCGCACGGTGGTGTTTGGGTGATCCGGCCCGGTTATTTGGCAAGTAGGTCGGAGGGGGATTTCCCGAAGCGGGCACGAAAGGTTTTGGCGAAGTACGAGGGGTTGTTAAAACCGACGGAGTAGAGGGCCTCGGATACGGTGTATTTTCCAGTGCCAAGCAGCTCGGCCGCTTTGTCCAGACGTATGTTGCGGATGAAGGCGGAGGCCGATTCTCCTGTCAGGGCAGTGATTTTGTTGTGCAACTGGGTCCGGCTGACGCCTAGCTCCCGGAAAAGATCTTCGACAGAGAAATCGGCTGATGCCATTCTTTCTTCCACGATGACAAAGGCTCTCTGAAGGAATTTCTTCTCCTTCTCCTCATCGAAATGCTCGATTTTTTCCCTTATGCTTCCTTCTCCAAGATTGCTGAGTTGACGCTCATCTCTGGTTTTCAGCAGGTTGTTTATCTTCAAAACCAGGTTGCGCGTAGAAAATGGCTTCAGGATATAATCGATGGCTCCGGATTCCAGCCCTTTCGTGACATCGTCCTTAGCAGAAAGGATTATAATGGGGATGTGGCTGGTCTTGAAGTCTCCAGACAATTTTTCACACAGTTCGATTCCGTCCATTTTCGGCATCATTACATCAGATATGATGAGGTCGGGGATATATCTGCCGGCCATCTCGTAACCTTCAAGGCCGTCTGCCGCTTCGAGTACCTTGTACCTGTCTTTTAGAGCCGAACGGATATAGTCCCTCATATCGTGGTCATCTTCCACGATCAGCACCGTTGCATTGCGTTCGGCATCCGAATCTTCGTCAAGAATCTCGCCCAGGTCATCTCCGGCCCTAGTAGTCTCCTGCAGCCCGTCCTGTATATATATAGGAAGCCGGACTGTAAATACTGAACCCTTGCCGCACTCGCTCGATACTGAGATCGTACCGCCAAGCATAGTGACCAGATTGCTGACCAGTTCCAGGCCGATGCCGGTGCCGGAGACCGGCTTGTCCCCGGACTGGTAGAAGCGCTCAAAGATATGCCGGAGCTCGTCTTCGGGAATTCCGCATCCCGTGTCAGAGACTTCTATACATATCATCTCGCCCTCGCGGTTGATCCCGAGAGTGATGACGCCGCCCTTGTCGGTAAACTTAAATGCGTTTGAAAGGAGATTGGCGATTATTTTGGACAATTTGTCCCTGTCAGTCCGTCCGGCCAGACTGTCGACGGAGGATAAGACATTGAAACGGATGTTCTTCTGAGAGGCGATATACGAGAATCGGCTTGCGATGTCCTTGATTTCCGCGACCAGATCCGCATCCACAAGTTTTATCTCCACATCCTCCCTGTCTATCTTCATCAACTCCAGGAACTGGTTTATGAGCTCCCTGAGCCTGTCGCCGTTACGCTTCATTATCTGGATCTGGTAATTCACATCCTCGGGGAGGTCCTTCCTTGCGGCAATATCTTCCAGCGGGGCGGTGACCAGCGTGAGCGGGACACGTAGCTCGTGGGTGATATTGGCATAATACTTCACGCGCTTCTCGTTCGCTTCTTTCTCCGTCTGCTGGCGGATCTTCTCGATCATATCCGCTTTCTTGCGCTCAGCATCCCTCCTTGACCGTATGATTACCAATGCTACGCCCGCGGAAAAGAGCAGTACGTACAGAATTATGGCCATCGGGCTGGCAAACGGTGCGGGCAGGACACGTATGTCAATGGATCTGACAACTTCGGGCGGATCAGTAAAGGACATGTACGGGGCAATCTGGAAACGGTATTTGCCTGGCGGAAGTTTGGAGTAACTGACCGTTCTCTGTCCCGGCTCGGAGACGGACCATTTGCTGTCATAAGCTTCAAGCCTGTACCAGAATCCTTCCCGGCGGGTGTGTTTGAATGACAGAATGCTGATCTCGAATGCGACATTGTTCTGATCGTGTCTGAGACGGATGGATGGGGTCTCGAAGATGGACTCTTTCAATATGCCGGTTTTATCACCTTCGTGAACGGTGAGCGAATTAACTCTCAACTCGGATACCAGCAGGGGAGAGGCCTGCCTTATGGTTGATATGTCATCAGGGTTGAAGAAGTCAATGCCTTCATTACTGCCGACGAATACGGTACCGTGCGGAGAGATCGCCGCCGCCTCAGTCATCGAATTGCCTGACATTCCGTCTGAAGTGTCAAATAGCCGTTCGGACGAGTCGGACGGGTCTCTTCGCACGATGCCTTTTGATGTATTGATCCAGAGGATGCCGGAGCTGTCTTCAGTTATGGCGGATACTTTGCAGTTACACAGAAGGCTGTTTCGCGGCATCTTCCCGGTGAGGTGGCTATCCGGGTCAATGGTGCCCATGCCTTCGTCCGTGCCGACATACACGTCTGAGGACCTCGTGACGGTCAGCGCCCAGATGATGTCGCTGCCCAACGTGTATAAGCTGTCTTCGGTGCTGCTGTATATCCGTTTGTCAGTGATCTCTCCGTCGTCGTCCAGGTCAATCTGCATTATGCCTGCCCTCGAGGAACAAGCCCAGATTCTTCCGGCAATGTCGTCCGCGACCAGGCGGATGGTTCCCTGATGTTCGAAAGGGATAGTTGAAACCTTCCCGTTCGAAATGCGGATGATGCCCAGGCGGCAGCCTATCCATTGAGTCCCGAATTTATCGGTGACGAAGGCGTATGCATGCCCTAGGTTGGGCAAGCCCTTGGGCTGGGGATTGCTATTGGAATAATACTTTGCGAATGAATCGTGTCTGGACGGATCCTCGCTCAGAAGTATATTGCCCAATGCGGAGACCCATACTTTTCCGCCGTCGAAGAAGATGTCGGTGACCGGTCCCGGAGGCATATCGTATTTGATTACCATACCATCGGGACGCATCCTGAACAGATCTCCGTAATTAGATCCGATCCAGAGATCTCCGTCCGGACCGAAGCTCAGACGCGAGAACAGGTTCGAGCTTCGGCTGTCGTGAACGGGCTCCATGTGGGAGAAGATTCTGCGGCTCAGGTCCACGACCCCGACTCCCTGCCGTGAGGATGATATCCAAAGCATACCGTCGCCGTCGGCATACATTGTACGTATATCATTCTGTTCCCAAAAAGACGGAGAGGTGGTCGGAATCCGTTCGCAGACGCATGGACTCCCGTCGAAATCGCGTATGCGGAAAAGACCTTTTCCCGCTACGGCGATTATCATGAAATCTCCGTAAAAACTGATACTCTGGATGTCGTCACTGTCATCCAGGCCCTGCCCCAGAGAAAAACTGATCCGTTCGAGACTCCCGGAGCCCCTGGCGTCTGGCGCGAAACACAGCCCATCGTTAGTGGCTACGAACAATTCCCCTTGGGATGAAATAGCCGCGTGCCGGGTTCGCGCGTCGTCAGGAATACTGATTACCATATCCGGACGATATTTCCCCCCCTCCTTGATATAGCGTCTGAGCTCCGAATTCATCACTGTGATCATGCAGTCTCCGTGCTGAATGACCTGCCTGATAAAAGGCCCGTTCCCATACGGGATATTCTGGACGATGAGCAGGCTGTCGGTCAGAGTGGTCAGATAGGCGTTCTTTCTGGTCGCCACCCACACCCGGCCGTCATTCTCCGGGGTAATGTCCACTATGTCGTTGGAAGGATTGCTGGGACCGTGGTCTTTTGTGTACCAGTAGTGGCGGAACGAATCCCGGCCGTAGTCGAATACATTGATTCCGCCTCCGTCTGTGCCTATCCATAGTTCTCCGCGTGCGCTGTCGTAATTAAGTGCCTTTACCCTGTTCAGGCTTAGAGAGCCGGGAAGGGAAGAATCATGCCTGTATTGTCTTACCGTACTACCGTCGTACCGGTTCAGACCGTCATAGGTGCTTATCCATAAGTATCCGTAACGGTCCTGTACGATATCGGTGACATCATACTGAGACAGGCCTTCCAGTATGGACAGGTCCTTGGTCTCCTGAGCCCGGAGACCGCCGCAGCATAGGAACGCGACAGCTGTCAGTAAGCAATACGTAAGTCTGTTTTTCATTATCGCGAATGTACGAATATTAACTGAAAAATTGTCCTCTGTGAACATGAATGTTACTGATTTGAAAATGAGTGGCAGGTGTTGGGGCCGGGGCATTTTATCTTTGCAATAATTAAAACTATAACCGTGTCACATTTATTCTTTTCACTTCTTCTTGCGTTCGGGGCGACGTGCCTTGCCGCCGCGCCGAAAGAGCCTGTAGATTATGTCAATCCCTTCATCGGGACAAGTACCAGCGTGGAGGCCGCAGGCGCCTTGCATGGCCTGGGAAAGACCTACCCCGGAGCGACGACCCCGTTCGGAATGGTGCAGGTCAGTCCGCAGACCATTTCCGGTGGGGACAATGCCCCCGGTTACAGCTATGACCACAAGACCGTAGAGGGTTTCTCGCTCACGCAGATGAGCGGAGTGGGCTGGTTCGGGGAGATGGGCAATTTCCTTATGATGCCCACGACCGGAAAGCTCTGCACCGTGGCCGGTACGGAAGACGGGCGGGTGCAGGGTTACAGGTCCCGCATAGATAAGAAGTCGGAATGCGCGAGCCCGGCGTACTACAGTTGCGTGCTCGAAGATTATGGGATTAAGGTGGAAACCACCGCATCCCGGCATTGCGGCGTCTATCGTTTCACCTATCCCAAGGCCAGGGATGCCAGATTCCAGGTGGATCTGGCCCGGCGTGTCGGAGGCTCATCCGACTACCAGAAGATAGAGATCCTGGATGACCACCATTTCCGTGGATGGATGCTCTGCACCCCGAAAGGCGGAGGCTGGGGCAATGGAAAAGGCAAGGTCTCTTATACATTATATTTCTATGGAGAGTCATCTGCTTCCCTGAAGAATTGCTACTTCTACTCGGCCGATATCCCTGATGACTGGGAGCGGAAAAGAGATGAAGTGGTCTCCACTGAATACCTCGCGAGGGTGGCGGATGCGGCTATCGTCCGCGGTCGCAAGTCCCTCGATGGCAAACATATCGGTGTGGTCAATGAGTTCCGCACGAAGGAAGGCGAGGCCGTGGAGGTGAAAGTGGGTATCTCCTACGTGGATGAACGCGGGGCTTATCAGAACTTCATGGCTGAGGTCGCGGAAAAAGACTTCGATGGCGTGTGGAAGGCAGGACGGGAGATGTGGAATGAAGAACTCAGCCGTATTGAGGTGAGCGGCGGCAGCGAGGATGAGAAGACTGTCCTATATACATCTTTATATCATTCTTGTCTGGACCCCCGCGTATATGTCGATGTCGACGGCAGGTATATAGGCGGAGACCTTCTCCCTTATGGAGCCGATCCGTCCTTTACCAAGAGGACCCTTTTCAGCGGCTGGGATGTGTTTAGAAGCCAGTTCCCGTTGATGACCATAATCAATCCTCGGCTGGTCAGTGATATGATTAATTCCCTGATCAGTCTCGCGGAACAGAGCCGCAGGTTCTATTTTGAGAGGTGGGAACTGCTTAACTCATACTCGGGCTGCATGCTGGGCAATCCCGCCCTTTCGGTAATCGCCGATGCCTATGTGAAAGGAATCCGCAGTTTCGATGCCGATAAGGCGATGAAGTATTCGAAAAACACCTCAGTTGTTACCGGTAACGGGGAAGAAGGTTTTACCGGCGGCAATAAGAGTATTTCCTATACGCTTGAGTACGCGTACTTCGACTGGTGTATCGCCCAGTTCGCGAAGGCGAGGGGAGACATGAAGACCTATGCTGAGTTTATGGCCAGAGGGCAGTATTACAAGAATCTGTACCGTGATGATGTCCAGTGGTTCTGCCCCAAGGACGAGAAAGGCGAGTGGGAGGCCTGGCCGAAACGGGGCAGGCTCCAGGAAGGCTTCGGCTGCACGGAATCGAATCCGTACCAGCAGGGCTGGTTCGTTCCTCACGATGTGGATGGAATGGTGGCCCTGATGGGAGGACGTGAGAAAGTGCTCGAAGACCTGATATCGTTTTTCGAGAACGTTCCGAAAAACATGCTCTGGAATCCGTACTATAACCATGCAAACGAGCCCGTACACCTCGTGCCATACCTCTTCAACCGTATGGACGCGCCTTGGCTGACTCAGAAATGGACCCGCCACGTGTGCACGCACGCATACACTAATAAAGTGGAGGGTCTGGTGGGCAATGAGGACGCCGGACAGATGTCTGCCTGGTATATCCTCTCCGCCTGCGGCATTCATCCTTCATGCCCGGGAGAAACCCGCATGGAGATAACCAGTCCGGTCTTCGACTGTGTGAAGTTCAGGCTCGATCCTCTCTACTGGAAAGGCGGGACGTTTACGGTCATTGCCCACGACAACTCTCCCGAAAACGTTTATATCCAGTCTGCGAAACTCAACGGACGCGACTATGACAAATGCTGGATCGATTTCGCGGACATCGCCTCAGGCTCCACGCTTGAACTATTCATGGGGCCCGAACCTAATTATTCCTGGGGTAACAACTAATTACTGATATATGAAGCATCCATTTATCAAAACGTTGCTGACATCTGCACTAGCGCTGCTGTCCGTGATGTCCCTGTCTGCGCAGAACTCAACGCGCACGGTCAAGGGCACGGTAGTCGACAGCGATACCGGAGAACCGATAATCGGCGCGTTCGTAGCGTCGGCAGTTCCGAATCGTTTCGGGACGCTGACAGATCTCGATGGCAGCTATTCTCTTTCAATTCCCTCCGGTATCAAGGAGGATGAGAAGGTGATAGTGTCTTTCATCGGTTACAAGGACATCGAACTAACGGTCGGTGAACTGCTTTCAAGTCCGGCTCTCAGGATGAGTGTCAATTCAGAGGCACTCGAAGAGGTCGTTGTGGTTGGTTACGGCGTTCAGAAGAAGGTATCGAGCGTTGGTTCCATCTCTCAGACCACTGGTGAAGAACTGATCCGGGGAGGAAATGTAAACACCGTCTCCGAGGCTCTACAGGGCCGTTTGAACGGTGTCATTGCCCTGAATACCACCGGCCAGCCGGGTGACAATGCCGCGACTATCTACATCCGTGGTAAGAGTACCTGGCAGAACACTAACCCTCTGGTACTGGTAGATGGTATCGAGCGTGACATGAATGACGTGGATTTCAATGAGATTGAGTCCATCTCCGTCCTAAAGGATGCTTCCGCCACCGCTGTGTATGGAGTACGCGGAGGGAACGGCGTCATCCTCCTTACGACGAAGAGAGGAAGCGCCGAGAGGCCCGTTGTCAATTTCAATGCAAACTGCGGTCTCAAGCAGCCGACGGCCCGTCTAAGCTGGGCGGACAATGTCACGGCGATGCAAGCCTGGAATGAGGCATGCGCCAATGACGGACGCTGGGACAATATTATCCCTGAGTCCACTTTCCGGGCCTGGAGACGTGCTTATGCCGAGGGGAACTACGGCCCTTACAATGATGTCTTCCCCGAGATTGACTGGGCGAAGGAACTTGTGCAGACTGCCGTTTCACAGAACTATAATGTGAATATCAACGGCCATACTGAAAAAATGAAGTATTTCGCATCGGTCGGTTATCAGAAGGATGGTAGCATTTACCGGGCGCCCGCGAATGAGCATTATGATCCCCGCTCTTGGTATAAGAGGGTGAACTGGAGGACCAATCTCGATTTCAGTCTCACGAAGACCACCACCCTTTCCCTGAATGTCGCGGGCAATATGGGTACGCGAAATACCCAGCAGTATCCGAATCTGTACAAGTTTATCGTGCTTGCCCCTGTCAATGAGTTCCCCATTAAGTTCTCTGACGGTTATTGGGGCGATTCGACCACCAGGGGCTCGAACGTGATTGCAGACCTCGCCCACGGAGGACAATACACCTACACCGAATTCCACGGATGGTACGATGTCAGGCTGAATCAGGATCTGTCCTTCTTGCTGGAAGGTTTGAAGATTTACGGACAGCTTTCATACAATGCCGCATCCACCAATATGGATACTATCCGTGACGGAGGACTGTTCGGTTATGATGACAATACCAGCCGCAACCTGTATCCGATGGAATATCGTAAATACGATTATTCTTCCCCGATAGTGGCACCGGACGGTTCCGTCAGCTATCCCGTGGACGTCGCGAACTCTGGTTTGCACCAGAATCTTCTGTATGAGATGCCCAAT
Organism: Bacteroidales bacterium; assembly: GCA_017450585.1. Classification (GTDB taxonomy): domain Bacteria; phylum Bacteroidota; class Bacteroidia; order Bacteroidales; family UBA932; genus Cryptobacteroides. The sequence continues at coordinate 23,548 of JAFSTI010000052.1, read as the reverse complement.
GATGCGAGTTACGGCGCCCTTCAAGGCGTAAGCAACCGCTTGTATTATGAAATCGGTGTCAATTATGCCAATACGTTCAAGGGTGGCCATGAAGTGACTTTCCTTGCGCTGATGAACAGGCAGAAAATCGACAAGGCCGGAGCTTCCACATTCCAGTTCCCCAGCTATACTGAGGATTGGGTGGGACGTATCACCTACAACTGGAGGGAAAGATATCTGGCTGAATTCAATATCTCCTATACGGGCTCGGAAAAATTCGCTCCAGGCAAGCGCTTCGGCCTTTTCCCTTCATATTCGGTCGGCTGGCGCGTCTCTGAAGAGCCTTGGATGAAGCCCGTTAAGGATGTTATCACAAACATGAAGATCCGATACTCCTGGGGTAAGGTCGGAAATGACCTTGGCGCGTCACGCTTCCAGTATATCCAGCTCTTCTCCCGTGGCAACGGAACCGAGTTCGGAAATGAGACCACGAAAGTCTGGGGCCCCAGATATATGGAAGGTGCCATAGCCCAGCCGAATGCCACCTGGGAGACATCGGTCAAGCAGAATCTCGGATTGGAGATGACCATAATAAAGAAATTGCGTATCGAGGCGGATGTGTATGACGAGCAGAGGAATGGTATCCTCCTTTCTCCGAGGACCACGGCTTCATGGGTGGGTGTCGCGGTCGCTTCCGCGAATCTCGGACGCACCAAGAGCCATGGCGTGGACCTTCAGGTCAGATGGAATGATAAGATCGGCCGCGATTTCCATTATTCCGCAGAATTGATGTTTACGGCCAGCGAAAACCGCATCGTCTACAAGGACGACCCTTCGAATTACATGGATTATGAAAAAGATGCCGGAAAGCCTATCGGCTATCAGAGGCGTTATCATATCACCGGAAACTTCGAAGACCTTGCGGATATCTACAATACTTCGCAGGCCGGTTTCCTGACTCCGGATCAGCTGGTCCCGGGCGATTTCGCCTATATGGACTACAACGGCGACGGAAAGGTCAATGACAAGGATAAGATTATAATGAAATACACCAATTATCCTCTGACGACCTGCTCTTTCTCTGTGAATCTGGATTGGAAGGGATTCGCTCTTTCAGCTATGCTTTATGCTCCGTTCAGGCAGTACAAGAATGATGCTCCCGATCTCCTGTACGAGTTCCCGGAAGGCTTTGCCAAGGCCCAGCCGAACGTATTTAAGCGTTGGGCTCCGGAAAATGCCGGGACCACTACTCTTCGCAGGCCTGCCCTGCACCTGACCAGCTCACATAATGAGACAGACAGTGACTTCCTGTATACGAGTAAGGATTATCTCCGTCTCAAGAGCTGTGAGTTCAGTTACTCCCTGCCCAAACGTTATGCAAGGATGCTGTCCATGTCCAGGCTCATGTTCTTCGTATCCGGCAATAATCTCTTCACCTTCTGGGGAGGGGATAAGCGTATTGACCCTGAAACCAATGGCCAGGCGGTTTATCCTATCGTAAAATCTTATACTATTGGAACCCGCGTTTCCTTCTAATATGAATGAGATATGAAAAGAATGTATAAGTATCTGTTTGTCTGCCTGCCACTCCTCGCCATAGCCGTTTCTTGCGAGGATTATCTGGATAAGGCTCCCGATATGGGGCTGGACGAATCAACCATATACGAAAACTACGAATCCATCCGCGGATACCTGGATCCTGCTTGCGAGTATATTTGCAAGTGGAACGCGGTCATCCCCACGGAAGTTATGAACGTCTATGGCCATACGGATGAGGTCGGCTCCATGGTTAGTGAGAAAAACGATGTTGTGAACATCCTGTGCACCGGTAACTGGTACACCACGGAAAAGACTGTGACCTGGGAAATCGGTGACAAGGTAGGCGACGCCATTAACAAGACTCCTATCATCGCCAATTCCTACCTCGGGCTGCGTATTGCCAACCGTGTCCTGAACAATCTGGACAAAGTGAAGGACTGGGGTGACAATCCTGAAGAGAACAAGGCGCTCATCGTGGGCCAGGCATCCTTCTACCGTGCATGGTTCTACTACGAGATTATTAAGCGCTACGGTGGCATGCCGAAACTGGACCGGGTGTTCTGGGGCGGCGATGACAACTTGACGCGTTTGACCTACCAGGAGTCATCTGACTGGATGATGGAAGATATTGACAGGGCAATAGAAAACCTCCCCGTAAAGTGGGATGATTCCAATATGGGACGTCCCGACAAGACGGCGGCGATGGCATTCAAGGCCCAGGCTCTCCTCTACCAGGCCAGCCCGCTGTATCAGAACGATCTGGAATCGACGGTTAAGAAACCATATGACAAGGCTCTCTGCCTGAAGGCCGCAAAGGCCTGTCAGGATGTCCTCCATCTTGTCGACACAGGTACGACCGGACGTAAGTTTACGACCGGCACAATGGACGATTACAGGGGCATATTCCTTTTCGCTCCCACCGCGAACTTCCAGGAGGAGTACCTGTGGTGGAACAGGATTGGCGGCGCCCAAGTGAATGTCATCCGTATCTGGTGGAACTGGGGTGAGCTGGACAGCAAGGAGCAGACCTCTGCCCAATCTTGCGCCACCCCTACTGCCAATATTGTCGAGTATTATGAAAGAAAGGGGTCAGATGGCATTTATTATCCCATCTCCGATCCCCGTTCGGGTTATGTGGAAGGCGCATGGTCTGCGATGAAAAACCGCGATCCCCGTATGTATAACAATATCACTCTCCCCGGTGAAAGATGGGGTGAACTCAAGGGCGCTCCGTACTACATCAAGTCATGGGAAGGCGGGTCCGGTTCCAACAAGATCAAGTCATCCAACTTTACCAAAGCCCGTCAGTTCACCGGTTATCTGGCGAAGAAGTTCAATTGGCCCAATGCGAACAATATCGACTATACGGACAATTCCTGCTTCAACCGTTATCGTTTCCGCTCGATGTTCATCAGGGTTACGGAAATGTACCTTGACTATGCCGAGGCCCTTTTTGAGGCGACCGGAAGCGCGACTACCAAGCCTGACGGCTTCGATATGACTCCAGCCGAAGCACTGAATATCGTCAGGAACCGCGTCGGCGTGACGGACGTCCATCCCGATTACTGTGCTGCGGACAAGTTCCGTGAGACTTACAGGCGCGAAAGGACGGTCGAACTCATGTTCGAGTTCCACAGGTGGGAGGATATTCGCAGGTGGATGATTTTCGACGAGGTGTTCCCCACGTCCACGCCCATCTACAACACTGTTTGGACCTGCGATCAGGGTGCGAATGTGAATCCTGCCAATTACAACGACGGAAAGGATCTTACCTTCAAATGGGAAAAGGTACATAACACCGTGGAAGTCAGGAACTATCAGACCAAACATTACTTCTATCCTTTCCCCGGCTCACAGGTTGGCTCTTTGAGCAATCTGAAGCAGAATCCAGGCTGGTAATCCAAACTGTACACAGATATGAAACACAACTATATATTGATCTTTATACTCACGCTTGCGGCGATGCTTCTTTGCCTTACCACAAAGGCGGCGTCAGAGACTTCTGACAGTACTGCTGCCGCCATCAACGTGGAGTATCTGAGAAAGGCACCCTCCCTGGTACTGTCAAATACGTTCCAAGGTTTACTGCCGGGTGTGTATGTCCGTTGCGGCAGCGGCGGATTGGGAAACAATGTTTCTTCTTTCTTCGTTCACGGCCAGCATGGCCAGGGTGCGGGTGAAGCTATCTTTATCGTCGACGGTATCGAGAGGGCGATAGACGATTTCTGCATAGAAGAAATCGAGTCTATCGAGATATTGAAAGATATTGACGCAAAACTGCTTTATGGGCCCAGAGCGGCAAACGGAGCCATTCTCATCAACACCCGCCGCGGCGTGGCGAATTCCCATTCCATCAGAGTTAGCGCTGAGTATGGAATCGCCCCCGTACGCCGGATGCCCGAGTTCCTGGGCTCTTACGAATATGCCACCCTCTACAATCAGGCGCGTATCAATGACGGTCTCGCACCGGTTTACTCGGATGTGCAGCTCAACGGCTATAAGAATAGCACAGGCGAGAGCGACCTGGTGTATCCCAACGTCGACTGGTATGGGAAATTTATCGGTGACAGCCAGAACTACCGAAAGGTTTCAACCGAGTTCATCGGCGGAGGCCATCAGATGAAATATGCGGTCATCGCCACCTATACCGGCGGCTCCGGACTTGAGAAGGTCGGCCCCCGCCCCAACCAGGACAGGCTGAATATCAGAGGAAACCTCGATATCCGTATCAGCGATATCCTGACAGCACGCGCTGACGTCGCGGCGCGCTTGGAAAATAAATCCTGGGGACAGATGAATCAGGCATCAGTCTTTGAAGCCATCTCTACGCTCCGTCCCAACGAGTATCCGCTGACTATTCCGGAGACATTAGTGGGCGTGGCTCCCAGCTCCAACGGCATCCCCATCATGGGTGGAGACATGCAGAGCAAGTCCAGTTTTTATGATAAACTGGCCTATGGCGGAAATGCGGCTGAAAGATATATATTAAGTCAGACCAATATGGGACTGGATTTTAACCTTTCCTCTCTGGTCCCGGGACTGAGCGCCGACGCTTATGTCACTTTTGATAACTATAACTACACTAGCCGGAATCTTTCCAAATACCACCCCACATATACGGTTAATCCCTATCTGGATGAGTCCGGCGGCCAGCTATACCAGTTCACTCTGGTAAGGCAGCTGACAGAGGGCGGAGACATCAAACTCGGATCCGAAACTACCCGCAGGACCATCGGTGCAAAGGGTGGATTCAAATACTCGTATAAAACCGGTAAACACAGCCTCGATGCAGCCGCGACTGTCAGATATTTCTATGAGAAGGGCATGAAGAAGAACCAGGACTGCGTGAACACCGTCGCGTCCTTGAATGCCGACTATTCGTATAACGACAAACTGTTCGCGCGTATCGTGTTGGCTGACCTTGGAAGCAACCGTATTCCTACAGCGAATCATCTTTTCGCGCCGGCCGTGAAGCTGTCGTATCTTCTTACACCTTCGGTTAAGCTGAGTGCATCCGCAGGGCGCATGGGGTACGATCCCAGAGATCAGTACCTGAAGACTTCCACTACCTGGAAATATTCCGGCGATCACATGTTCGGACATCTCGGAGAGGTGAAGAACTACATGGCTGACATTACCAATTACGGAAATCCCGATCTCGGATGGGAAATAATGGATGAAGCGGACTTCGGTGCGGACATGGCTTTCCTGGACGGCAGATTGATTGCCGGCACCGGCCTGTTTGTCGAGAAACGCTCCGGTGCAATGGCACTTCCGAAATCTGTGAGCAGCCTGCTTGGAGATTTCGTGAAATACGAGAACCTTAATTCCTGCCTGAATACCGGCATTGACCTGAATCTTGTATGGAATGACAAGGCTCTGGGCGGAAATCTCTCGTATACCGCAGGACTGAATATGGTGTTCTCGAAGAACCGCGTGCTGACGGCAAGCGAGTCCGCCGGCGTTACTAAAGACAATACCATCATCGGCCGTCCCACCAGCTCCATCTTCGGCTTGAAATCCGAGGGACTCTTCGGCCGTGATATCCCTCTGGCAGGCCATGCCAAGCAGGCTTTCGGACGCTGTGTCGACGGAGATCTCGCTTATGAGGATGTCACCGGCGACGGAGTGGTGGATGGCAGGGACGAGGTTTTCCTTGGACAGACATTCCCCGTCCTGGGCATGGGTGCTTACCTGAGCCTGTCTTACAAGCGATTCTCCCTGTTCGCCAAGTTTACTTCAGAACTTGGTGCCGTGAGCATGAGAAACAATGCGTATTACTGGAATACGGGCCATACCTCATATTCGGTACTTGCAAGGGATGCATATTCCCCGGCCAATCCTCAGGGAAGCCTGCCTCGACTGACTACCGAAACCGATGGCAACTCGTATCGGAATTCTGACTTCTGGCTTACCAGCAGAGATTTTCTCAGGCTCAAGAATGTCGAACTTAGCTACACCTTCGACGGCATCAAGGCTATCAGGTCCAACAGCCTCAAGGTGTTCATCCAGGGTTCCGACCTGTTTGTCATATCTCCGGTCAAGGATCTCGATCCCGAGATGCTTAATGCTGGAATTACTAACTACCCTCTTTGTTCCATCTTCGCCGCAGGCGTAACACTTACATTCTGATTATGAAACGTTTCTTTTTGATAATGATGTTCGCCATGCCTCTGATGGCATGTGACGGTCTCTATTCGGTCAAGGAAATAGGCGAGGTGGACGACGAGCGCATGTGGACTGTCCCGGATCTGACCAGGGGCATCCTGTATCAGTCCATTGACGATATGCCTAAGCGCCCGGACCGTTTCGGAGACAATTTCCTGGATGTGGCGACTGACAATGCAGTCACCAACTCGATTAATACCGGGATTCATAATGTCGCCCTGGGACGCATCACTACCAATAGGTGCTCCATCTCGATATGGGATCAGTGCCTCGCTCAGATCCAGATGATGAACCTCTTCCTGGAGAAGGCTCTCACACCTAGAACCAGGTATGAGTTTGACCCCATCTCTGACAGCGAAGAAAAGGCGATCCTTAAGGGACAGGCCAAGTATATCCGGGCATGGTGGAGCGCATATCTGCTCCAGTATCACGGTGGCCGTGCGGCGGACGGACAGGCTCTGGGATACCCCATTGCCCTAAAATACATCTCCGATCCGGAGGAAGCTGCGGCATTGCCTCGTAACACCTTCGAGGAGTGCGTGGCCCAGATCTGCGCCGACTGTGACTCCGCAGCCAAGGTCCTTCCCGCAAAGGCCAGCGCTACCAATGCCGGCCAGCCCAATGCCCTTATGGCTGAATTCCTGAAGGCCCGCGTCCTCTTCCTTGCCGCCTGCCCTGCGTATCAGAGCGAATCCATCGTGCGTATTGACGGGATAGGCCAGTATACCGTAGTCGATGTCGCAGCGTATAAAGCCAAATGGGAGGCGGCTGCCAGGCAGGCATGGAAGGTCATCGGCCTCAGCGGCGTGAGCACATATCCGGTGCTCAAGAATGCGAACCTGGTGGATATTGATGCCAATACAACTTCGATTCCCGCTGACTTCGTGGATAAAGTTTACCACAAATCCAATGATATGGAGACGCGTAATTATCCGCTCTTCTATTACGGACACGCGCTGTGCTGCCCTTCACAGGATCTGGTGGACGCATATCCCATGAAGGCCAATGGTTTCCCCATTACGGATATCCGCTCTGGCTATCTGGAGAACGATCCATATGCCGGCAGGGATGACAGGCTGGATGCCACCATTTATCATCATGGCTTGGCATTCTCTACGGAGGGTACCAATATCGACATTTCCGATGGTGGGAAAGACTCCAGGACTTTTACCTACGGAGCGTTTTCCGGGAGCCGTACCGGTTATTACCTGAAAAAGTTCCTTTCTACCAAGAAGGGACTCCTGACGCCCACAGCGAGCGGTACCACCGTTCATTTCTATCCTACCATGCGGATCGCGGAGATGTACCTCTGCCTCGCCGAAGCTTCCAACGAAGCTTGGGGACCGACCGGGAAGGGAGACGGAATCAGTCTCTCCGCATATGACATTATCAAGTCTGTCCGTGCACTGAGCGGAGGCATCGTCACCGACCAGTACATAGAAGAACTGAAAACCGATAAGGATGCATTCACCGCGCTGATCCTGAATGAAAGGCGTCTTGAATTCGCATTCGAGAATTTCCGCTTCTGGGATATCCGCCGGCGCCTGTTGCCCTTCGAGACTACTGTCAGCGGCGCGACCTATGACAGGGATAACGCCAGCTATGGTAAGGAGGTCGTAGAGAACCGTGAGTGGGATAATATCAGGTATTATTATCTCCCCGTCCCTTACGCCCAGACCAGCATTGCTCCTTCGGTATTGATCAATAACATCGGCTACTAGATATGAAGAAGATATTGATACTACTCGCACTGACGTGCATGATGACATCCTGCTATGAGGACTATCTTTCGGATTATGAATATCCGAAGATGGGATTCGCGTATAAAGGGCAGGTCAGGACCATTGTCTCGGACAATCCTTCGACTTACATAGGTGTGGCCATCGCCGGCAAGAGGGAACTCGACCTCGGTGAGTGGGCCAGCTTTGTGGTGGATCCTTCGCTGCTTGACGGAAAGGCGTACACTCTTCTTCCCGCCGAGTACTATACCCTGGGAGATAACAACACCATGCGGGCCCGCAGGACCAACATCTATACGGCCGATGTACAGATAACTCTCAATCAGCGTTTCTTCTCGGATAAGAAGAGTACGGGGTACAATTATGCATTGCCCTTGCGTATCGTCGGCACGTCTTTTAAAAACGAATTCTATTCGTCCGAACCGGCCGGCAGTACTCCCGATATCATGGAAGAAGGCCAAACCGCGATTATTGTATTTAAATACATCTCCGAGTATTCCGGTACCTATTACAAGATGGGTACTGAAGTCGAGATTACGGCCGATGGCGATGAGATAGGGGAGGAAGTGGAATATGATATCGACGATCTGTCGAAAAACATCACCGCGACGCTCTCCACCGTGAATACACGGGAGTTGAAGTACACCGGCATAGGGTCTACGACGGAATCTGTCATGAATATGACCCTGGTTCCCGTACCCGGAGCCAAGGCCTACAATGTCAGGCTGACCGGTAAGAAAGGCATAGAGATTATTTCTCAGGAGTGCCGCTATCTGCTCGAAGGTGACTACACCTTCTATGGCGGGGAAGAGATTGCTCCGCAATTTGAGCTCAATTATGTGTACAAGTCGGGGACCGCTTACTACAAGGTCAAAGAGAAACTGGTTCTTCGTCAGCGTCCCGCAAAAGACCTCAGGGCCGAAATATTCTAGAAAAAATCTGTAGCTATGAAAAGAATAATTTTTCTTAATGCATTGGTCGCGATAGCGGCTGCCGCATTTCTGACTGTCTCTTGCGGGGATAATGGAGGACAGGATATTACCGTTCCGGAATTTGTCCCTTCGGAGATTATTGCAGACGCCGATACTCTGACGCTCGACCTTGACAATTATCAGGATGTCGACCTTATGTGGACAAGCGGATCCTGGGATGGAGAGGGTATCATGACGAATCGTGTCGTCATCGACAAGACGGACGGGGATTTCACCGCTCCTGTCAAGATACTCAATCCCCAGTATCTGGTCCAATCCGTTACTCTGACCTCCGCAGCGGCGAATGCTGTGTTCGATGCCTGCAAGAAAGCGGACGGTGATACTGTCGCACGGGCAAAGTGGGCTGTGGAATCATCGGCAGGTGGGAAGGTGCTTCTCTCTCAGGCCCGTGGTCTAAAACTGCTACGCACCGGCACGGTGACACCTCCTTCAGGTGATGACGACGAAGACGAGTCTGTTCCTTTCGCTGTCGGCATGAACCTGTTTATGGCAGGCGAGGGTGCCGCCGAGGCGGGACAGAAGCTTACCCCGCTTCACCTACATCCTTATGTCAAGGACGCAACTCATGACTGGTACGGCGACCAGTTCTCTTCAATCGTATCGGAATATGAGGTGTTCACACAGCTAACCGCCGATAAGCCTGTCTATCTCACTTATGGTGAGAGCGCGGCCAAGGTGGACGGCTACCTGACATTTGAGACTGCCGTAGAGGAGACCCTGTCTGATCTGGCGAATGTATTCGCACCGCCATCGACCGGATTTAAGGTGACGAGCGACGGATTGTATCGTATAAGGGTGAACTACACCAGCAAGAAGATAATGGTTCAGGCTGTTACCTCTCATTTCATGAGATGCTTCGGCAGGTCTGCTACCGGAGGCAATGAGGACATCCCTCTGACATATATCGGCAACGGTACTTTCCAGGTTAAGGATTTCGAGATCAAGTGGGGTGGAGATGCCTGGGCGTCCAGGAAAGATACGTACCGTCTCTCCATTATGTATGGTGCTCCGACTCAGCAGTATGGCTCTCTGGAGATGAACCAGGCGGAGAATCCTACTAAGGAAACTGCCGCGAACTACTGGGCCATCCAGCTTAATTCCGGAGGCAACACTGTGGCCAAGGGCGCATTCCGCTGGCCGGCATGGCTGCTGGATGAGGCAAAGAATCCCGCTTATACCGCCACCATCACCTTCTACCTGAATTACGAAAAGGGTGAGTATTATTATCACACCTTTACGGACGAAAAAGCGGTTGAATAATGATGAGACATATTACACCTATATTCCTGTTGCTGTCCCTTGCGCTCTCCTGCGCAGGGGGTGGCCGGGACAGGAAGGACACTACGCCTACTGATCTTCCCGACTGGATGACAAATCCCGGTGCTGATGCCAATGGCTTTATTCCGGAACGGCAGGTTCGCATAATCCCGCTGGCAAAGCCCATGCAGGGTGGCGGACAGTGGATGGCTAATAGGGCGAATGGCTTGAAGAAAGACTACAATGCACAGGATATCCTGGAAATGGTAGCAGACCTGAAACCCACTACCCTTGAACGCTATTTTACCGGGGCGCAGGATATGAACAAGCAGGTCCCAGTCCGGGCCGGTTATCCGCCAATGACTGTAAAGGAATTCCTTAATAAGTCATTGGAGGCTGCAGCCCCAGGATGTGAAATCGTGCCGAAACTCAATCTCGATTGGCTTGCTAATCCCAAAGATTCCGTGTTTTTCTGGAAGTGTGCGGAAGAGATCAGAACCTATGATCTAATCCGTCCCATTACGAATATAAACCTGGATTGCTGGGACAGATACTGTAAGCAGACTATGACCAGTGAGGACGGCCGTAATGAAATGTTCAAACGGCTGCGTAAACTGGGATATACTAAGATAGGCGTCAATATGACCGGGTATATCCGCAATAATGAAAATATCGACTATTGCGATATCAGCATTAATAAAGAGACGTGGAGGGTGCAGAAGGAATCCATAGAGAAATGCCACAGTTTTCCGAATATCAAGAACGTGTACCTTTATATCGATTATCCTGGCATGACCGAGACATTCATGTCCAAGGATCCTGACGAGCAGGCACGTATCTATTATGAGGAGATATATCCCTTCCAAAGGAAGTATAATTTCAACTACGTCTATGCCATAATCCAGGACTTTTTCGCACCGGGCGAAATCCGCACCAGCGAGAACGGCCCGTACGGTGGCAAGACCCTGTATGATATCAGCAAGGAACTATTGTTTAAACCATATGAAAAGTAACATGAAACAAAAAGAAACGTATGAATCCCCGGCCTTGGAATTGGTCCAGGCCGAGATGGAATCTCAGTGTCTTGCTACTTCGCAGTTTGATCCTCAGGGCTGGGAAGGTGGCGAATCAGGTTGGTTTATTTAATGAATTGGGCTATGGAAAAGAAAAATCTGATTTTACTTGCCGCTATGGCAGTCGCGGGCTTGTCCTGTACTGAGAAGGGGGCTGAACCCGTAGTCAACTCTGAACTCTGTGAGGCCTTCGAGATCAGGGCCGCTATTACTAAAACCGTGTTAGACACGGGTACTATGGGCCTGTCATGGGAAGAAGGTGACTGTATCTGGGCCGTAACGACCGATAAGGCGTGGGGTGCGGATGCCGCTGAAGATCCGGAAGGCTCTACCATTGCCTGCTATACTTGCTCCTCAGACCGTTTTGCGACATCCAGCCTGATAGCCTCGGGTGAGCATACATTTAACTTCCTCTATACTCCCGCCGCGAATAAGACCGGTCACCGTGGAGGGGGGACCGTACTTACTTTGGGCGACCAGGCGCAGGACTGCAGCGCGCCGACTGCACATTTGAAGCAGTATGACGCTCTGGTCGGCCAGGCTACTGTTACTGTGCCCGCCACCGTCGCATCCGTGTCAATGAAGCACATCTATGCCCTGATGTGCGTGACCTTAAGCAATGGTACCGGCGCGCCCCTGTCTCTCAAATCTTTGAATATGAGAGCAGAAGGAGCCACTCTTGTCGGAACGGACGCTGTCATTTTCGGGAATGAGCCCTCGCTTTCTTTCCAGAGCGGAGCTGCCGACAATGTAACAGTAGCCCTCACAAATTGCACGATCCCGGCGGACGGTACAGCCCAGGTCTGGTTCGTCATCCGGCCCCAGAGCGCTTACAGCGGCAATGTGACCTTTACAGCCACTGCTTCTGACGATACTCCTTATGTGGTAACTAAGGCGGTCTCAGGACTTAACTTCCTCGCCGGCACTGACAATACCTGCACGGTCGCACTCGCTCCTGCAGGTCCGGTGTTTTCCGGTACTATGGATCTCTTCCTCTGCGGCGCAGGCACTGAGGCAGGACAGAAGATGAATGCCATCCACAGGGATCCCTTCGATCCTGCAGGAAAAGCTTGGATAAAGGATCTTTACAGTGGTGTTATGACGCCTGAATATGAAGCCTATACCCGCCTTGAGGCTGGCAAAGATATTTATCTGTCCTTCGGTACTGCTTCCGATAACGTGAGCGGATACATTTGCTTCGATTCTGCCACAATAGAGGCCCTTTCCGACATTTCTCTCGCCGCGACTGCACCTGCAACTGGCTTCCGTGTCGAGAGTGACGGTATCTACCGTATCAGGGTAAATATGACCACCGGAAAGATCGTAATTCAGAAACTCCGGAAGGTCATGCTTCGTACCTTCGGACGGGAGAAAAATCTGCAGGGCAATTGGGCCCGGGGATTCGCAAAGGACTTCGACCTTGTCTATGTCGGCGGAGGAGAGTGGAAACTCGAGAACTTCCAGGTGATCTGGGGAAATGCCTCGTTCGCCGAAAGGTTCGACTCATACCGTTTCTCCTTCCTTTTCGATGCGGATGGCAAGACTCAGCAGTATGGAATGCTGGATACCAGTGTCCTCGATAATCCTACGAATGAGACGCCAGCCAATTATTGGGGCGTACAGCTCAATGACGGAGGAAATACTCCTGAAAAGGGTGCATACAGGTGGCGCATGGACCTTCTGGACGAGAGCGTGAATCCTAAATACAAGGTGAACATTCACCTGTATATGAATTACGATCAGGCGGCCTACTACGTCCACACGATCACCGATAAGACCGAACTCTGACGGTAGCTCTTAAGTGAAACGAAGGAGTATTCACACCCGGGTGCGGATACTCCTTTTTTTATGCGTCCATCGCCTGGCAGGCGGTGATGGCGATCATCTTGTAGATGTCGTCGACGCTGCAGCCGCGGCTGAGGTCGTTGACGGGGCGGGCGATGCCCTGGAGGATGGGGCCGATGGCGTCCGCGCGCCCGAGGCGCTGGACGAGCTTGTAGCCGATATTGCCCACTTCCAAGTTAGGGAATACCAGTACGTTGGCATGGCCGGCGATATCGGAGCCGGGGGCTTTCTTCGCACCGACTGCCGGTACGAGGGCCGCGTCTGCCTGCAGTTCGCCGTCTATCTTCAGCTCCGGTTCCAGTTCCTTCGCGAGGCGGGTGGCCTCCACGACCTTGTCCACGACCTCGTGCTTCGCCGAACCCTTCGTGGAGAAGGACAGCATTGCCACGCGCGGATCGCTGAACTGAGCGACGCTACGGGCGGTACGGGCGGTGCAGACCGCGATCTGGGCCAATTGCCCTGCATCCGGCATCGGAGTTACGGCCACGTCGCCGATTACCAGCACGCCGTCCTCACCGTACTCGGGGGTCTGGGTAATCATCAGCATTGCCCCGCTGACGCAAGTAATTCCCGGTGAGCACTTTATGATCTGGAGCGCCGGGCGGAGCGTCTCGCCCGTGGTGGACAGTGCGCCGCTGATCTGGCCGTCCGCATCTCCGTTCTTGATAATCAGGCAGCCGAAATACAGGGGATTCATCACGAGCTTGTGCGCTTCCTCCTCGGTCATGCCCTTCGCCTGGCGGAGTTTGAACAGCAGCTGCGCGTACTCCTCGGTCTTCTCGCTGGTCGCAGGATCGATGATAGTCGCCTTGGCTATGTTCTGGAGGCCCAGCTGGGCGGCCTTGGCGAGGATTTCATCCTTGTTTCCTATCAGAATAATCTCGGCGAGACCGTCCCTGATTGCGAGGTCGGCGGCCTTGATAGTGCGGTCTTCGAGAGACTCGGGCAGGACAATACGCTGCTTGCAGCTCTGCGCCCTGGCTATTATCCGTTCAATAAGTGTCATTGTTCTATGCGTTTTTTTCGGAGAACAAAGATAATAAATCTCTGTTTCTTTGCGAAATGAATATTTATTCGTATATTTGCATAAATATTAGTCGAACTAGTAAACCGCCATGACACAGAAATTGAATCGCAAAGAACAGCTTAAGGCGCTGATTGTCAAAAAGAAACTCCATACGCAGGAGGAACTGGCCCGTGCTCTGGAGGGGATTGGGATAGTGGTCGCGCAGGCGACGCTTTCCCGTGACCTGAAGGAAATCGGTGCGGTGAAGATGGTCGATCCGCAGGGCGGATTCTATTATGCCCTGCCCAGCGTGACCGGTGCGGCGCCTGTGGCTAAGGCCAATATGCATGTGGACAGCGTGGAGGCTTCGGGTCAGCTGTGCGTACTGCATTGCCTGCCGGGCTTTGCGTCCGCGGTGGCCTCTCTCGTGGACCGGGAGAAACTGCCCGGCGTCATGGGTACGATAGCCGGCGACGATACCGTCCTGGTTGCCCTTCAGGCAGAAGTAGACTCTAAGGAAATCTCTTCCGAGCTGAAGTCTATGTTCAATGTCATCGATATTGATGTGCGCGTGGCGACGGCGGCGGATAAGGTCTTCGCCGAGGCTATCTGCGAGGAGATTTACATATCATCCCAGGAGCGGAAGACCGGTATCGCACGCCGTACTCCTGAATATATAAAGGAGAAGATGGATGCCGGCAAGGCGGTTATCGCGGTCACCTCGTCAGGAGAGTTTGCGGGATTCTCGTACATCGAGTCCTGGGGCGGAAAGAGTTTCGTGGCGAACTCAGGCCTGATCGTGGCGCATAAGTTCCGCGGCATGGGCCTGGCGAAGCGTATCAAGGAAAAAACGTTTATCCTCTCACGTACGCTTTTCCCGAAGGCGAAGATCTTCTCGATTACGACCGGAGCCGCGGTGATGAAGATGAATTATGAGTTCGGTTTCCGGCCGGTGCCCTACACCGAGCTGACCGACGATCCGGAATTCTGGAAAGGCTGCCAGGGCTGCCGGCACTATGATATATTGAAGAGTCATGATTTCAAGATGTGCATCTGCACCGGTCTGCTTTACGATCCGGAAGAGCATCTGGAAATCCACAATCCTTACGGTGAATAAACGTTTAAAAGATATGAGTAAAAAGAAAGTTGTAGTGGCATTCAGCGGAGGTCTCGACACCTCCTATACTGTAATGTACCTTGCCAAAGAGAAGGGTTACGAAGTGCACGCGGTCTGCGCCGATACCGGCGGATTCAGCCCCGCGCAGCTGAAGGCCAATGAAGAGAACGCCTATAAGCTGGGCGCGACGAAGTACGTCACCCTCGACGTGACCTCCGAGTACTACTCGAAGAGCATCAGATACATGATTTTCGGCAATGTCCTGCGTAACGGAACATACCCGATTTCCGTGTCCTCGGAGCGCATTTTCCAGGGCATGGCGATCGCGCGTTACGCCCGGGAAATCGGTGCCGATGCCATCGCGCACGGCTCCACTGGTGCGGGCAACGACCAGGTCCGTTTCGATATGACCTTCCTGGTGATGTGCCCCGGCGTCGAGATCATCACCCTCACTCGCGATGGTAATCTCAGCCGCAAGGAGGAGGTGGATTACCTCAATGCGCACGGCTTCAGCGCGGATTTCGCAAAGCTGAAGTATTCGTACAATGTCGGCCTGTGGGGCACGTCCATCTGCGGTGGCGAGATCCTCGACAGCCGTCAGGGCCTGCCCGAGTCCGCGTTCCTGAAGCATCCGGTGAAGGATGGGGAGGAGACTGTGGCAATAGGTTTCAATAAGGGCGAGCTGTGCAGCGTGAACGGAGTGGCGTTCGACAACCCCGTGAAGGCGGTGCAGGAGCTCGAGCGCATCGGTTCCGCGTATGCGGTGGGCCGTGACATCCACGTCGGCGACACCATCATCGGCATCAAGGGTCGGGTGGGCTTCGAAGCCGCCGCCCCGATGATGATCATCGCCGCCCACAAACTGCTGGAAAAGTTCACCCTGAGCAAGTGGCAGCAGTATTGGAAGGGCCAGGTGAGCGAGTGGTACGGTATGTTCCTGCACGAAAGCCAGTACCTCGAACCGGTGATGCGGGATATCGAGGCAATGCTGGAGAGCAGTCAGCGCAATGTGACCGGTACCGTGACGCTGAAGCTCCGCCCGTACAGCTTCGAGACCGTGGGCGTGGACAGCCCCAACGATCTGGTAAAGAATAAGTTGGGTGAGTATGGCGAGGGTGCGACCGGCTGGACCTCCGACGAAGCGAAGGGCTTCATCAAAGTGAGTTCCACGCCGCTGCGGGCCTACTACCTCAGTCACCCCGACGAAATGGCGGAGCTCTGACGTGCCGGAAACGTTTAACCGGGACAAACGTTTAAATGGAAACGATTAGTTAGGACAATGATAAAGATTGGAATCATAGGCGGGGCCGGGTACACGGCCGGTGAGCTGATCCGGCTGCTGGTGAACCACCCGCAGGCACAGATCGCCTGGGTGCATTCTGAGAGCAATGCGGGCAATCCGCTGGCCTCCGTGCACGCCGGCCTTCTGGGCGAGACGGATATGAAGTTTACGGACAATGCGGACCTGTCTTCGGTGGACGTGCTGTTTATGTGCGGCGCCCACGGCCGCAGTGCCGAGTTCTGGGCCTCCCGCGCCGCCGGAGCTGCCACGACCGGCCTGGCCATTCCGGCCGGCCTGAAGGTCATCGACCTGGCGCAGGACTTCCGGGACGAGTCAGAAGGCTTCATATACGGGCTGCCGGAATGGCAGCGGGCCCGTATCGCGGCAGCGGGCCGGGTCGCGAACCCGGGCTGCTTCGCTACCGCCATCCAGCTGGCCCTGCTGCCGCTCGCCGGCGCCGGTCTGCTGAACTCCGAGGTCAACGTCACCGCCATCACCGGGTCGACCGGCGCCGGCGTGAAGCCTTCTGCTACGACCCACTTCAGCTGGCGGACCGATAACCTCTCCGCCTACAAGGTCTTCGAGCACCAGCACCTCCTGGAGATCCGCCGGAACCTCGCTGCCCTGGCCGCTGGCACCACCGCCGCTGCCTACGCTGCCGCCGCCGAGCCGCAGATCAACTTCGTGCCGGTGCGGGGTGACTTCGCACGGGGCATCTTCGCTACGGTGTACACCGACTGTCCGCTGAGCGAAGAAGATGCAGCCGCGCTCTATAAGAATAAATATTCAGACGCGGCCTTCACCTTCGTAAGCGATGCTCCCGTAGACCTGAAACAGGTGGTGAACACCAATAAGTGCATTCTCCATGTCGAGAAGCATGGGTCTAAACTGGTGATTACTTCCGTGATAGACAATTTGTTAAAGGGCGCCTCCGGACAGGCGGTGCAGAACATGAACCTTATGTGCGGTCTGGACGAAAAAGCCGGCCTGCACCTAAAAGCCTCCGCGTTTTAGGAAGGCCAAATAAACGTTTATTATGAATCTTTTTGATGTTTATTCACTATTCGACGTCACTCCGGTCCGGGCGCGAGGCTGCCGGATCTGGGATGACGCGGGACAGGAATACCTCGACCTGTACGGCGGCCACGCGGTCATAAGCATTGGCCACAGCCACCCGCACTACGTACAGGCGCTCACCGAACAGCTTGGCCGCATTGGCTTCTACTCAAACAGCGTCCGCAACCCTCTGCAGGAGGAATTGGCCTCTCGGATCGGGAAGATTTCAGGCTACGGAGATTACTCCCTCTTCCTGGATAACTCCGGCGCCGAGAGCAACGAGAACGCGCTGAAATTGGCCTCCTTCCACACCGGACGCGACAGGGTTATTGCCTTCCACAAAAGCTTCCACGGCCGTACTTCCGGTGCCGTAGCGGTCACGGACAACCCCGCAATCGTCTCGCCGTTCAACGCCGTGCACAAGGTCAGCTTCTGCGACCTGAACGACGCCGAGAGCGTGGAGAAGGAGCTCGCGAAAGGGGGAGTGGCGGCCGTAATCGTCGAAGGCATACAGGGTTGCGGCGGCATCAACCTTCCTACGGACGAGTTCATGCAGGCGCTTCGCACGCTCTGCACCAAATACGGCGCGGTGCTGGTCCTGGATGAGGTTCAGAGCGGCTACGGACGCACCGGCCGCTTCTTCGCCCACCAGTGGAACGGCATCCGCCCCGACATCATCACGATGGGCAAGGGTATTGCCAACGGCTTCCCCTGCGGCGGCATTCTGATTTCACCTGAATTCAAGGCGACCAAGGGCATGCTGGGCACGACTTTCGGGGGCAACTACCTGGCCATGGCAGCGGCCCTCGCAGTGCTTGATGTGATTGAAGATGAGAAACTTATTGACAATGCCTATGCCGTAGGCTCCTACCTGAAGGAGCAGCTTTCCGGCAAGCCCCGCCTCGCGGATGTGCGCGGTCGCGGCCTGATGCTCGGACTTGAATTCGGAGAGGATATCGCCCCGATCCGGCGCAAGCTGCTTTTCGAAAAACACATCTTCACTGGCGTGGCAGGAAAGAATATGATCCGCCTTCTGGCTCCGCTCTGCCTGAGTATGGACGATGCGAAAACGTTTATCACATCGTTCGAAGAGGTTCTGAATGAGGCTTAAAATAGTTTGAGAAAATGAAAACGTTTTTTAATGTAGAAGATATAGGTGATCTTTCCAAGGCGCTTGCCGAGGCGAAGGAGGTGAAGAATTACCCGTTTAAATGGAAACGTTTAGGCGAGAACAAAACGATTATGCTGGTGTTTTTCAACAGCAGCCTCCGCACCCGGCTGAGCAGCCAGAAGGCGGCCCTGAACCTGGGGATGGACCCTATTGTCCTGAACATCGGACAGGATAGCTGGAAGCTGGAGGATAAGCTCGGAGTGGTGATGGACGGCGATAAGAGCGAGCACCTGCGGGAGGCTATTCCCGTGATGGCGAGCTATTGCGACATCATCGGCGTGCGCTCTTTCGCGGGCCTGACGGACCGGGAGTATGATTACAATGAGACCGTCCTGCGCCAGTTTATCGATTATGGCGGCAAGCCGGTCATCAGCCTGGAGTCGGCGACCGTGCATCCCTGTCAGGCCTTCGCGGATCTCATTACCATTGAGGAGTTTAAGCGCAAGGCCCGGCCGAAAGTCGTAATGACCTGGGCGCCGCACCCGCGCGCATTGCCCCAGGCCGTCCCGAACTCCTTCGCCCAGTGGATGAACGCCGCGGACGTGGATTTCGTGATCACGCACCCCGAGGGTTATGAGCTCGACCCGCGTTTCGTGGGCGGCGCGAAGGTGGAATACGACCAGATGAAGGCCTTGGAAGGTGCTGACTTCGTGTATGCAAAGAACTGGAGCTGCCCGGGAGTCACCGATCCGTCGAAGTACGGGCAGGTGCTCTCCCGCGACATGGGCTGGACCGTGGACGAGGCGCACATGGCGGTTACGGACAATGCGTTTTTTATGCATTGCCTCCCTGTCCGGCGCAATATGATCGTGTCGGATGCCGTGATTGACGCTCCCACGAGCCTGGTCATCCCCGAAGCCGCGAACCGTGTGGTCTCGGCGCAGGTCGTGATGAAGCGGATGCTGGAGGAAATGTAGCGACGCCGGCCGGCTCGACTGTCGCGAGTGACCTTGCCGGCTGACAGAAGGTGATTGATTATGATTGAAGTATATAAAATAGGTGGCAATGTGGTGGATGACCGGCCGGCGCTGGAAGCGTTTTGCCGGGACTTCGCTGCCGTCCCCGGACCGAAAGTCCTGGTGCACGGCGGGGGAGTGATGGCCGGCCGCCTGCAGGAAGCGCTCGGTATACCGGTGGTCAAGATCGAAGGCCGCCGCGTGACCGATGAGCGCACGCTGGAAGTCGTGACCATGGTCTATGCCGGTCTGTGCAATAAAACCATAGTCGCCCTGCTTCAGGCTGCTGGCTGCAATGCCCTTGGCCTCAGCGGCGCCGACGGCTCCTGCATCACCGCCCGCCGCCGCCCGCCGATCCCCGTCGGCGGCCCGACCGCTCCGGACAACGCGTCAGTCTCGAATCCTTCCGGCGCCGCCCCAGACAGAGCGTCAGTCTCGAATCCTTCCGGCGGCCGCCTGGTGGACTTCGGCTTCGTTGGCGATGTGACACCTGCGAGTGTTAACGCCGGGTTCCTGAAGACCCTGCTGGACGCCGGTCTCACGCCGGTGCTCTGCGCTATCAATCACGACGGAGAGGGTTGCCTGCTGAATACCAATGCCGATACGGTGGCCTCTTCGGTGGCCTCTGCCCTCGGCGCGACGCTCAATATCGTCTTCGAAAAGCCCGGCGTGCTGCTGGACGTGAATGACCCCCAGAGCGTGATTCCGCTGATTACCCCGGCCAAATTTGAAGAACTGAAAGCTGCCGGAAAGATAGCCGACGGCATGATTCCGAAGATACAAAACGCCATCGCCGCCCTCCGTGCCGGCTGCCCGGAGGTCCGCATCGGCGCCACCCGAATAAGCCTGCCTTGAAACCTTGCGTTTCGTCCTGGAATTCCGGCATTTTCAGGACGGATTGGCGAAAAAGTGAAGTTTTGTCCTGAAATTCCGGCATTTTCAGGACGGATTGAATAAAATGGATATTAAGAAACTGACAGAAGAGAGCGTGGCGCTGCTGCGCGAGATGGTGAGAATCCCGTCAGTCACCTTTGAGGAGGCGGCCGTGGCGGACCATATCTCGGCTCGCCTGACGGAGTGGGGAATCGCCCACAGCCGCGTGGGGAATAACATTCTGGCCTTCAACGCGAAGTTCGACCCGGCCAAACCCACGTTGGCCCTCGACGCCCACATCGACACCGTCCCCGCCGCCGCCAGCTACACCCGCGACCCCTTCGATCCCGGCACCGGCGACACCATCTACGGCCTCGGCTCCAATGACGACGGCGGCAGCGTGGTGGCGATGACCGCCGCCTTCCGCTATTTCTACGACGCCGACCTCCCCGCGAACCTCGCCCTCGTGCTGACCTGCGAAGAAGAACGCGCCGGCTCCCACGGCGCCGCCCTCCTCTACGCCTCCGGGGAAGAGCCGGTGTGCGGGGTGTTGCCGCAGGACGGCATTGGCTCCCGAAAAGGGAGGGGACCCACGCAGTGGGGAGGACCGGCCGCGACAACACCCCACACACCGGAGGCACTGGCCGGGGTGAAGTGGGTGATTATCGGCGAGCCGACCGGCATGAAAGCCGCCACCAGCGAGCGCGGCCTTCTGGTCCTGGACGGCGAGGCGAAGGGAGTGAGTGGTCACGCCGCCAGAAACGAAGGCGTCAACGCCCTCTACATTGCCCTGGACGACATCAAGGCCCTCCGGGAACACCGCTTCAGCAAAATCTCCCCGCGCATGGGCGAAGTAAAACTCACTGTAACTCAGATTAATGCGGGCACGGCGCACAACGTCGTTCCGGACAGCTGCCGCTTCGTGGTGGACGTGCGCCCGACCGATGCATATACCAACGAAGAGATCCTCGCCGAGCTCCAGGCACTCTGCCGCAGCACCCTTACGCCGCGCAGCCTGCACAACCGCTCCAGCTCGACACCGGAGGACTCTCCGCTCGCGAAGACCGCCCAAAAACTTGGGATCGAAACCTACTCCTCGCCGACCACCTCCGACTGGATCCGCATCGGCGGGCGGGAAGGCATCAAGATGGGTCCGGGTGAATCGGCCCGCTCCCATCACGCAGACGAATACATATTGCGCAGCGAAATACAGCGCGGCGTAAACGTTTATATTGACTTCATAAAAACGTTTTATGGCAACATTATGGAATAAAGGCACGGCCTGCACTGACGAGGTGGAGGCGTTTACGGTAGGCAACGACCGGGTACTGGACCTCAAGCTCGCACGCTTCGACGTGCAGGGCTCCAAGGCCCATATTGCCATGCTGAAATCGGTAGGCCTGCTCGGCGACGACGAATGGAAGAAGCTCGACGCGGCGCTGGACGACATCGCCGCGGACATCGAGAAAGGCCGTTTCGTGCTGGAGGACGATGTGGAAGACATCCACTCGCAGGTCGAACTGCTGCTCACCCGCAGGCTCGGGGATATTGGCAAAAAAATCCACTCCGGCCGTTCGCGCAACGACCAGGTGCTGGTGGACATCAAGCTTTTCCTGCGCTCGGAGCTGAAGGACCTTCGGGGGGAGGTGCTGGACCTGTTCGCTAAACTGCAGTCGCTCAGCGAGAAGCACAAGGATGTGCTGATGCCCGGCTACACGCACGCGCAGATCGCCATGCCCTCGTCGTTCGGACTCTGGTTCGGGGCGTACGCGGAGGCGCTGGTAAACGATATGTACATGCTCGGCGGTGCCTATAAAGTGGTGAACCGCAATCCCTTAGGCTCGGCGGCGGGCTACGGCTGCTCGTTCCCGCTCGACCGGGAGATGACCACGCGCCTGCTGGACTTCGCATCGCCCGACTACAACTCGGTCGCGGCGCAATTGTCCCGCGGCAAGAGCGAAAAGTGCGTGGCCTCTGCAATCGGAGCTATTGCCCTTACTCTCAATAAGTTCGCATCGGATTGCTGCATGTACATGTGCCCGAATTACGGCTTCATCCACTTCCCGGACGCGCTGACGACCGGCTCCAGCATCATGCCGCACAAGAAGAACCCGGACGTCTGGGAGATGGTGCGCGGCAAATGCAACCGGATCCTCGCGGCGGAGGGTGAAATTGCCCTGATGTGCAGTAACCTTCCGCACGGCTATCACCGTGATTACCAGCTCCTTAAGGACGTGCTCTTCCCGGCGCTGGAGCTCATGCACGAGTGCGTGCGCATGACCGCGTACATGCTCGATTATATCGAGGTCAATGAGCACATCCTTGATTCGCCGCTGTATGAGTACCTGTTCACTGTGGAGGAGGTCAACCGCCGTACGCTAGCCGGCACGCCCTTCCGCGATGCGTACCGTCAGGTCGGGGAGGAGGTCAATGCCGGCACGTTCCATTACGGCGGTGCCACGGGCTCGGCCGGCCGCGGCCAGCTGTCCGTCTCGGACCTCGGCCACACGCACATCGGGAGTATTGGCAATCTGTGCAATGACAAGGTCGCGGAGCTGATGAGCGCCGCCGCGGCCTGGTAGGCGGTGGAGGCAGTGAAAGCGGTGGAGGATAAGTTATTGATATATAGAAGATTATGCGTTTTTATGTATCTGTTTTTGGGTACATTGTTTTTGATAATCAATTGATTATAAAGTGTTTAGTTACCACGGCGTAATATGAAGAAGGTTTTGGTCCTGGGTTCCGGAGCCCTGAAAATCGGGCAGGCCGGCGAATTTGATTACAGCGGCACGCAGGCGTTGAAGGCGCTGCGTGAGGAGGGTATCTATACGGTGCTGATTAATCCCAACATCGCGACCGTCCAGACGGGCGAGGGGATTGCCGATAAGGTGTATTTCCTGCCGGTGACTCCGCAGTTTGTGGAGGAGGTTATAAAGAAAGAGCGCCCGGACGGCATTCTGCTGGCGTTCGGCGGGCAGACCGCGCTGAACTGCGG
>JAFSTI010000051.1 GCA_017450585.1 Bacteroidales bacterium | reverse complement strand
TGCGATGGTGATGGGCGGGCGTACGGCCTGGATGATTTACACGGAACAGATGCCGGTATTCCGTAAAAACGGATACGTGCATTTCGTGAACCGGCTCGAAGAGGACGATATCATCCTGATTTCCCGTCCGCGTATGCATGTTTCCGGTTTCCTGGTCGCCGCTGTCTTCCTGGGTTTGCTGTTGTTCCTGGTGTTCTCGCTGCCTCTGCTCGGGCACAGGCGTCCCCGTCCTTTCGAGAAGAACTATTACCGCTCGCAGGTAATGGTGGTGCTGATCGTTTCGCTGGTTGTGACTCTGGTGACAATGGCTCTGGTGAGCGTCTATTTCGTTTACGAGCGCAATGAGGCCAATCTGCGGAGTGTCATGTCATCGAAGATCAGTTCCTTGCAGGAGACTGTGGAGACGCGCTTCCGATATGTGCAGGGTCCTTCGGAGCTTAATTCGGCCGATGTGGATGCGGCACTTGAGGATTGGAGTGAACTTGCGGGCATGGATATCACCCTTTACACTCCTGACGGACGGGCTTTCCTGAGTACGGCTCCGGAGATGTTTGAGCGGATGCTGATCGGGCGCAGGATGGACGGCGAGGCGTTTGAGAGTATTGTCTATCAGCACAGAAGATATTACATCCATCGCGAGAAGATAGGCGCGCATGCTTACTATGCCATGTATGCGCCTGTGTTTAATCTCGACGGACGGATGGTGGCGATTCTCAGTTGCCCTTACACGCCTGACAGTTACACTTTTAGTCAGGATGCCATCTTGCACAGTTCGACTATTATCGCGGTATTTATCATCCTTCTGATCCTGGCGCGGCTGATGACCAGTGCGGTGGTGGACAGGATGTTCGGGCCTCTGGTGGAGATGGGACGCAAGATGAATGCTACCAGCGTGGATAATCTGGAGTATATCGAGTATGACAGGGATGATGAGATCTCGACTCTGGTGCAGTCGTATAACCGGATGGTGAGCGACCTGTCGGAGAGTACGAGGCAGCTGGCGCAGGCTGAACGCGACAAGGCGTGGAGCGCCATGGCGCGTCAGGTGGCCCACGAGATTAAGAATCCGTTGACCCCGATGAAACTCCAGCTGCAGCGTATTATTAGATTGAAGGCCAAGGGTGATTCGCGCTGGCAGGAGAATTTCGATGAGATGGCCCGGGTGATTCTGGATCATATCGATATGCTCTCTGATACGGCCAATGAATTTTCTACCTTCGCGAAGCTTTATTCTGAGGAGCCGACCTCAATACGTCTCGATTTGCTCATCGAAGAGGAATTGGCGATGTTCGGTAACCGGGACAATATCGAATTTACCTTCCTGGGCATGGGCCCTGTGACCGTCATGGGTCCCAAACCCCAGCTCACGCGGGTATTTGTCAATCTCATCGCTAACGCCGTCCAGGCGGTGGAGGGCGCCCTCTCCGCGGCTGAGACTGGCTCTGAGACCGGTGCTTCTGCCGGGCGGCGGGGGCAGGTGATGGTCTCGCTGCGGAAGGCCACGGAAGAAGGCTACTACGACATAGTCTTCGAAGACAACGGCCCCGGCGTCAGCGAAGAAAACCAAGACAAACTCTTCACCCCGAACTTCACCACCAAAACCGGAGGCACCGGCCTCGGCCTCGCCATCTCCCGCAGCATTCTCGAGCGCTGCGGCGCCGCCATCTCCTACTCCCGCTCCTTCACCCTCGGCGGCGCCTGCTTCACCATCAAATACCCCGCCGCTTAGCCTCTCCCCGTCGCTTAGATCCCTCTAGCGCATAGCCTCTCCTGCCGGGCCCTGGCGGTTATCCCACGCACGCGAGAAGGGTTTCCTCCGGTCCGGCTGCGCATCCGCCGGGCTATGGGGAGGGCCCGGCGGCCTTGCCGTCCCAGGAAAACCCTCCCGCTTGCATGGTACTCTTGCCGTCCCAGGAAAACCCTCTCGCGTGCATGCTACTCTTACCGTCCCGGAAAAACCCTCTCAGGTGCGGGTAGTGGGAAAATTTTTGACCCGTTACCCGCAAAAAAGGTCGATTTTGACGGTAATGGGAAAAATATTGACCCATTGCCGACACCTGCTTCTTTTTGTATGGCTTTGTCCGACCTTGTATAGGCTCTCGTACTCCAGAAGGGGAGAGAGCCGAAGCAGAAAATACCGCCGCTTAAAGGGGGTAGATGTCGGCGCCGACGAATGTGATGAGTTCTTCAGGATTGATTTTGATCTGCAGGCCGCGGATTCCGGCGCTGATGTAGATGAAGTCGTACAGGAGGGCGGATTCATGGATGAATGTGGGGAGTGCCCGCTTCATCCCTATGGGAGAACAGCCTCCCCGGATGTATCCGGTCTCCGGAAGGAGCTCCTTCATGTGAATCATCGCGCAGGACTTATTGCCCGAAATCTTCGCAGCCACCTTTAGGTCGACCTCCATGTCCCCGGGCATCACACACACGAAAAGACCGCTGCGGTCCCCGCGCAGCACCAGTGTCTTGAAGACCTGTTCGATGGGCTCTCCAAGCTGCTGCGCGACGTGCTCCGCTGCGAGGTTATTCTCATCCACCTCGTACGGAACCAACTCAAACTGCACCCCCGCCGCCTCCAGCAGCCGTGCCGCGTTAGTCTTCTGAATATGCACTCCCGTCGCCATGATCTTTGCAAAGATAATCATTATATTCCCAGACTTTGGCGTGGCGGATAATTTAATGACTGTCATTATTACAGTTTGGATTTACCTGAGAATTTGCCTATTTTTACGAGAGTAAACAATCTCGAATATGAAACGAATAATCATTATGGTTGCTGCGATGGCGGTGTTGCTCTCCTGCGGTCAGGGAGGCCAGAACAGCCAGAATATGATAACTCCTTCCGAGTATAAATCATGTAATATGGATAATATGCAAAAAGCGCGGGATTTCCTGCATGAGGCCGGATACTATTTCCTGGCGACAGCGGACGGGGATCAGCCCCAGGTCCGTCCCTTCGGTACAGCCGAGATTATCGAAGGTAAACTATACATCCAGACCGGGCACGTAAAGAAGGTCGCGAAGCAGATCGCGGCGAATCCGAAAGTGGCCATCTGCGCCTTCAACGCGGAAAAGGGTGAATGGCTGCGCATTACCGCGAGTCTGGTGGAAGACCCTCGGGTAGAAATCAAGAAAGCGATGCTGGACGCCAATCCGGGCCTGCGCTCGATGTACGATGAAAATGATGACAATACAGCCGTGTTCTTCCTCGCGGACGCGAAAGCCACCATTAACGCCTTCACGCACGAGCCGATAGAAATAGACTTCTAAGCATCCGGAAAGTCTTGTATTTCGGGGGGAAGTTTGTTATATTTGTAAGTGTAAAAACGGAGCCATCCGGAAGTGTAAATCAGGAGTCGGGATGAAGATCAGTGAGGCGAAATTTGCAGGCAGCAGCACGAAGGTGAGCGGGCGCCCCCAGAGGCGTCTGCCGGAGTTTGCCTTCATCGGCCGCTCGAATGTCGGTAAGTCCTCCCTGATCAATATGTTAACCGGGAATAAGAAACTGGCGATGACCTCCGCTACGCCCGGAAAGACCCGACTTGTCAACCATTTTCTGATAAATGACAGCTGGTATCTTGTGGACCTCCCCGGCTATGGATATGCGAAGATGTCCCAGAAGGGACGCGAGGAACTGGCCGGCGTTATCAAAGATTACATACTTAACTCCCCGGAGCTCGTCATGCTCTTCGTCCTGGTGGACTCCCGCCACGACCTTGGCGCCGTGGATCAGGACTTCATCACTGAACTGGGCGAGCACGGGATACCCTTCGCCATCATATTCACCAAATGCGACAAGCAGGGGCCGAATGTCCTCAAGGCTCAGATCGAACGGGACTGCGAGATACTGCACCGGACCTGGGAGGAACTCCCGGACATGCTGGTCAGCTCATCGGTGGACCGGCGTGGCAGAGATGAGATATTGAACTATATTCAACAAATACTAGATACACTTTAACCTATGGTAAAAGAACACAGAATGGAGTTGTTTGCGTGCTCCGCATCGAAGGACTTTGCGCAGAAAGTCATCGATGAGCTCAACGCCACTCTCGCCCCGGGCGAGGAACTGCATCACCTCGGACTTCTGGACTGCCCCCGCTTCAGCGATGGTGAATTCCAGCCCATGTTCGCCGAAAGCGTACGCGGCGCCACCGTATTCGTGATCCAGTCCACCTTCCCGCCCTCGGATAATCTGATGGAGCTCCTGCTGACCATCGATGCAGCCAAGCGCGCCTCGGCCGACAAGGTCGTGGCGGTAATCCCTTACTTTGGCTGGGCCCGCCAGGACCGCAAGGACCGTCCCCGCGTCTCCATCGGTGCCAAACTGGTGGCGAACCTCCTCAGGGCTGCCGGCGTGGACCGCGTAATGACCTGCGACCTGCACGCCGACCAGATACAGGGCTTCTTCGACATCCCCGTGGACCACGTGTACGCCAGCAAAGTGTTCATTCCCTACCTGAAAAAACGTAAGATCAAAGACCTATCCATCGCCGCCCCTGACATGGGAGGTGCGAAGAGGGCCAATGCCTACGCGAGAGACCTCGCCTGCCCGGTCATCATCTGCCACAAATCCCGTGAAAGGGCCAATGTGGTCGGTTCCATCACCGCCATCGGCGAAGTGGAAGGCCGTAACGTAGTCATCGTCGACGACATGATCGACACCGCCGGCACGCTGAAGAAAGCCGCCGCCGTCCTGAAGGAGAAGGGTGCCGCCAGCGTGAGGGCAATGGCTACCCACGGAGTGCTCTCCGGTCCCGCCATTGACAATATCAACGACTCCGCCCTGGAGGAAGTGTTCATCACAGACACCATTCCTCTCCACCCGCGCGAGGGCCAGGACACCTCGAAGATAAAGGTCGTCTCCATGGCCGCCACCTTCGCGAGCATTATCCGCAAGGTCTATAACTACGAACCCATCAGCACCGAATTTATATTCTGATGAAAGTATTCCTGCTTGCACTGGGCGTCGTCGCTATCTGTGTTTTCGGACTGTGTTTCAATATCATATTCCGGAAAGACGGGCAGTTCCCCCAGTTCGACGTGGGCTCGAACGAGGAGATGCGCAAGCGCGGTATCCGGTGCATGCGGGAGATACAGGATGAAATCCCCCTGAACGAAAAGGCCGGATACAGCGGGAAAGCCGGAAACAAAGGAAAAGCCCGCCGTTCCGGGGAAGATAAGATTTGCAGTGGCGACTACAGCGAAGCCTGCAAGGGCTGCAGTCTGTATAAAAGCGCCATGTGACGGCCGCGCCGCAGCCGTTTAAAACCGAAAAGAGTATGTCACTTGTAGTCATAGTCGGAAGGCCGAATGTCGGCAAGTCCACCCTGTTCAACCGCCTCGTGGGAATGCGCAAGGCGATAGTAGATGACATGGCCGGCGTCACCCGCGACAGGCATTACGGCCGCTGCGAGTGGTGTGGCCGCGAGTTCTCCGTGGTCGATACCGGAGGTTATACCACGAATTCTGAAGACGTCTTCGAATCCGCCATCCGCCGCCAGGTCGAAATCGCCATCGAAGAATCCGACGTGGTCCTTTTCATGGTGGAAGCTGCCACCGGCGTCACCGACTACGACGCCTCCATCGCCGAAGTCCTGCGTCGCTCCAAAAAGCCCGTCGTCCTTTGTGTAAACAAGGTGGACAGCGGTGAAAAAATGTACGACGCCTACCAGTTCTACTCCCTCGGCCTGGGCGAAATCTGGAGCATTTCTGCGGCCAATGGCAGCGGCACGGGCGACCTCCTGGACGAGATCCTGCGCGTCCTGCCCGAAGACGAAACCCCCTCGCCCGAAGACAGGCCGGACCTCCCGCACGTGGCCATCATCGGCAAACCGAACGTCGGCAAATCCTCCCTCACCAACGCCCTGCTCGGCGAAGAGCGGAACATCGTCACCCCGGTAGCCGGCACGACCCGCGATTCCGTCGCGACTTATTACAATAAATTCGGCCACGAGTTCATGCTGGTCGACACGGCCGGCATGCGCAAGCGCGCGAAGGTCCACGAAGACCTGGAGTTCTACTCCGTACTGCGCTCCATCCGCGCCATCGAAGCCTCGGACGTCTGCGTGCTGATGATCGATGCGACCACCGGCATGGAAGCGCAGGACATGAGCATCTTCAATCTCATCCAACGGAACCGCAAGGCCTGCGTGCTGGTCGTGAATAAGTGGGACCTCTTTGTTAAGGACAATAACACCCTGCGAAACTACGAAGCCGCCCTGCGCGGCCGCCTCGCCCCGTTTGATGACGTCCCCATTGTCTTCACCTCGGTCCTGAAAATGCAGCGCATCATCGATGTGCTGAACGCGGTGGCGACGGTCTATGACAATTACTCCCGTAAGATTCCGACGGCCCGCCTGAACGAAGCGATGCTGCCCGAAATCGAAAACTATCCGCCGCCGGCGTGGAAGGGCAAGTACGTGAAAATCAAATACGTCACGCAGCTGCCCACCCGCTTCCCGGCATTCGCTTTTTTCTGCAACCTGCCGCAGTATGTGAAAGAGCCCTACAAGCGCTTCCTGGAAAACAAACTCCGGGACCACTTCGACCTTCACGGCTGCCCGGTGCAGATTTACATTCGTCAAAAATAAACTTCAGGCGACATGACGGAGGCCGCACAGAACGACTATATTGACCTCCTTACCTTGCAGAACGAACTGCAGGATGGGATTGCATCCGTCTTCCCCGACAAACTTTGGGTGAAGGCGGAGATCAGTTCCGTGCAGGTCCGCACCAACGGCCATTGCTATCTGGAACTCTGCCAGAACGAGGGAGGCGCGACAGTGGCGAAGGCCCGCGCCGTCATCTGGCGCTCCAAATACGGCCTGCTCTCGGCCGCATTCCGGGAGGCCGCCGGGTCCGGCTTGCAGGAGGGTATGTCGGTGCTGCTGCGGGTGCAGGTGACATACAGCGAACTCTACGGACTGACGCTCAATGTGGACGACATCGATGCGGAGGTCACTCTCGGGGCGAAGGAACTGGAACGGCAGAAGACAATTGCCAAACTTAAGGAAGACGGCCTGATGGACAGGCAGGCGGGACTGGAATTGCCCTTATTGCCCTACAGTCTGGCGGTGATATCGGCTCCGGACGCCGCGGGGTATGGGGACTTCCACCGACACCTGCTCGAAAACGAGTACGGCTTCGTGTTTGATGTGGACCTGTTTGAGGCTACCATGCAGGGCTCCGGCGCTCCGGAATCCGTCACTGACGCCCTGGAAGAGATACAGACCTGCGGAAAAGGCTACGACGCCGTGCTCATTCTTCGCGGAGGCGGCTCGAATCTGGACCTGAGCTGCTTCGACGATTACGGGATGTGCCTCGCTATAGCGCAGTGCGACATTCCGGTATTCACAGCCATCGGTCATGACCGGGATTACCACGTCGCGGACATGGTCGCACATAGTTTCGTGAAGACACCCACGGCCCTCGCCGATGTCTTTCTGGACTGCTATGCCTCTGAAGATCAGCGGATATCCTCCTTCGGACAGAGGCTCCGGCTTGCGTTCAATTCCAAATTGTCCGCAATGCTCTCCCGCGTGGAGCTGCTCTCCTCGCGGATACTCTCCGCCGACCCGCGGAACATCCTCGCCCGGGGCTTCGCCCTGGCCGTGGATAGCCGTGGGGTTGTGATGAAAAATGCCTCCGGGATAGATCCGGGCGATGATATCAAAGTAATGTTCTCTGACGCGGAGCTGGACTGCCGCGTCACCGCCAAGAAGCAAAGAAATGGAAAAGTTTGACTACGCGAAAGCCGTCGAGGAGCTTGAGGGCATAGTCTCGAAAGTAGAAGATCCTGCGACCGGCATTGACGACATAGATAAATACATAACCCGCACCGGAGAGTTGGTGGAGGGCTGCAGGAATTATCTGCGCACCGCGCGCGAAAAACTTGACGCCATAGACAGGTGAAATCCCTTGACAGATGAAAGTAAAGAAAATATACGAAACCGACCCGTGGCTGGAGCCCTG
>JAFSTI010000050.1 GCA_017450585.1 Bacteroidales bacterium | reverse complement strand
GCAGCGCCCGAGCTGTAGCCGCCGAGCTCGCTGGTCGCGAGGCGGCGGTGCCGAAACCCTCCGAGTGTGCTTACCGGTCCACAGAATGGACCTTCAGGATCAAAAACAGCCATTTTCGTGCTTAAAGGTCCATCATTTGGACCATTAAGCACAGTCGACTGCTCGGCGAACGTGCAAGGTGAAGATTTTCTCCGTACACCTTGCACGCAAATCGGCCTCTGACATGGTTCTGGGTGTAAGGTGTCGCTACTTTTTTCCCACCTTGCACGAATCTTCGCCGGACCTTCCCAAAGTGTTATGAGCGGTGAGCGCGGTTTCCTCCCGTCCCGGGTGCGGAGGCCACGGAGCGGTTTTCTCCCGTCCGGCGCTGCGGTGAGCAAGTCGGGGCGCTCTCCTCCCGCCGTCCGAGGAAAACCGCCTGTGCGACAGAGCCGGAACCGCACCTGGGCCGAGGAAAACCGCGTGAGTTGCAATTCCAGCAAAGGCGGATGTGACGCCGCAGTTCCGTGGCATATGTGAGTGCCATGGATGCTGTGGTAGATGTGAGTGCCGGGTGCACCGAGAGGGACGCTGCGGGTGGTGCAGATGGCCGACAAAGGGGATGTGATGGCCGCTGATTCAGAGGAGTCCGGCGGGGAGGGTCATGGTGATACTGCGGGAGGTTTCGTCAATGGAGAGGATAAAGTCTTCGTGCAGCGGGATCAGGACTTCGGTGCCGGCGGCAGGAGCAGCTACGGATTCTCCAGTGCTAGTGCCGGCGGCAGGAGCGGCTACGGATTCTCCAGTGCCAGTGCCGGCAGAGGTGGGCCGGCGGAGGTAGATGCAGGGATTGCCGGGGATATCTTCAATGCCGGTGATGGTGCCGAGGTTTGCGCCGTTTTCATCGAGGACGGTCCAGCCGATAAGGTCGGGGTCGTCATCGGGGATGTCTTCGAGGAGGGAAGAGTCGACGTAAATTTCGCGGGAAACCATTTCTTCGGCGTCTTTCAGATTGTCGACACCCATGAGGTGCATTATGGCGCGGGAAGAGCCCCTGGTCTCGAATTTAAGAATAAAAAAGGGAACCGGCAGTCCATCGAAATAGATGTACACCGGTTCCTCAGTTTCTAAATCTTCCGGAAGGATTCCGCGGAATCCGACCAGAAGATCGCCGTGGGTGCCATTTGATTTGAGCACCTTGGCTACCTTCAGCAAGTCGGGAAAACCTGCCTCGGTCATTGGCTTAAGCCTCAGCGGGTGCCTCAGCCTCGGCGGCGGGAGCTTCCTCAGCTACGGGAGCCTCGACGGGAGCGGCCTCCTCGGCGGGAGCCTCAGCGGGGGCTTCCTCGGCAGCAGCCTCTTCAGCAGCGGCCTCAGCCTGTGCTGCGGCTTCTGCGGCAGCAGCCTCAGCGGCTGCCTCGGCCTGCCTCTTGGCTATAGCCTCAGCCCTTTCCTTGTTAACTTTGGCCTCAGCTGCGAGAGCGTCCTTCGCCTTCTTGGCGGCATCGGTAGAGATACCTGCCTTCTTGGCATCGATCTTCGCATCACGCTGCTTCTTCCAATCCGCGAACTTGGCGTCAGCCTGCTCCTGAGTAAGAGCACCCTTGGCAATACCACCTGCAAGGTGTTTGCGGAGGAGGACTCCCTCATAGGAGAGGATACGGCGAACACTGAGAGTGGGCTCTGCACCGACATTCAACCAAGCCAGGGCACGGTCCGCATTAAGGACAATGGTGGCGGGGTTGGTGTTAGGATTGTAAGAGCCAATCTGCTCGATGTAACGACCGTCGCGAGGAGCGCGGGTGTCAGCCACAACAATGTGGAAGAATGCGAAATTCTTCTTTCCGTGGCGCTGTAAACGAATTTTAACAGCCATTGTGAATCTGTTTTAAAAGTTAAACCTTAATTGTCCCCTACTCGAGAGGACGGGCGGCAAAGGTACGCAATTTTTTTGGAAAACAAAGCATGCGATTATCATAATTAGTTATATTTGTTTGCAATGCGACGATTTACCCTGACCCTGCACCTGTCATTTGTCCTGATTGTCATTGGGGCTATTGTCACCGCCCTGTTTTCAAGGAGCGGGAGGGTCACCTTATATCCCGAACAGACGGCTACACATTATGAACGCAGCGATGGTGGCATGGCCGGACTGCCCTTCGCGCTGAGACTGGAGGAGTTTTCTGTAGACTATTATCCCGGATCCAGAGCGGCGTCCGACTACCGTAGCGAGGTGACGGTCATCGAAGCTGACGGAAGGCAGCGGCGCGAGACCATCTCCATGAACCACATCCTGAAGCACCGCGGATACCGTTTCTATCAGGCTGATTACAATCAGGCAGCGGGCAGTTCGACGCTTTCGGTGAGTTACGATCCGTGGGGAACGGGCATCGTATACGCCGGTTACGTGCTGCTGTTTATTTCGATGGTCGGTTATTTTTTCCAGAAGGGCAGCCGATGGCGCGCCGCCATCCGGGCACTGTCCAAAGGTGCCGCCATTGTTATGCTTCTGGCCGCCTCCGCCACCAGTTTGCCGGCTATGCCCGGCCGGAACGCCGGAGCGGAGCAGAGTTCGGTAGGCTGGCAGGGTACAGAGCCCGGCCGGAACGCCGGAGCGGAGCAGGGCATGGAGAGCGAGGCGGCGGTGAGCGGGCCGCGGGCGGTGCCGGAGGGGATTGCGGCGCAGATGGGCGGGCTGTTCGTGTATTACAATGACCGGGTCTGCCCGCTCGAGACGATGACGCGGGACTATTGCCTCAAAGTATATGGGAAAGCGCACTGGAAGGATTTCAGTGCCGTGCAGGTGGTGACGGGATGGTATTTTTTCCCGGAGATGTGGGACAATATCCCCGTGAAGGTGAAGCTGCGCGATCGAGGGACGGCGCGGGAGTATGAGAAGTACGAGCTGGTGCTGAGCGGGGCGCGGGGGGAGCCGTTCCGGATTTTTCCGGTCAATACGCCCGCCGGCCTCCGTTGGCTCCCGCCACACCACGCGGCCATGCACGAAGCGATGGACGGGCTTGATGCGGCGCTGGGCGAGGCTGTCGGAAGCGGGGATTGGGCGCGGGCCGGAGAGATATTGACCGCAATCCGCGAATATCAGCTTCAGGCGGGCGGGGAGGGCCTGCCGTCCGAGGCGAGGGTGCGCGCCGAGCAGCTGTACAACCGCATCAGCAGGCCAATGGTGCCGTTCATGGCAGCCATTACTATTGGCCTTATCCTATTCATTCTGAGCGCAATATGGATGTCGCGCGGGAAGGAGATACCGCGCTCGCTGCGAGTGCCGCTCTCGGGCGGGGCGGGCATACTGGCCTTGTACCTGGCGTTGGTCCTGGGCCTGTACTGGTTCGTCTCCGGGCATGCGCCGTTTGCGGGCAGTTACTGCGTCATGATGCTGGTGTCAATGCTGTCTGCATTGGCAATGACCCTGCTCCAGCGCCGCGTTCCGATGATCCTGCCGCTGGGCTACCTCGTCTGCGGGTTCACCATGCTCATGGCTTCATTGTCCTCAGCCCTGCCGAAAATCACGCATCTGATGCCGGTACTGAATTCACCGCTACTTTCCGTGCACGTGCTCAGCATGATGCTCTCCTACACCCTGTTCGCGCTGGTGGCGTTCAGCGGCATCTTGGGCCTGTGCGTGAAGGACCGGAAGGCCTGCGAACGGCTGCGGGACTTATCCACCGCGATCCTTTATCCCGCTGAATTCCTGCTGGTTGCAGGCACGATACTCGGTTCGGTTTGGGCCAATATTTCCTGGGGCAATTATTGGAGCTGGGACCCGAAGGAGACCTGGGCGCTGATCACGATCCTGGTGTACGCTGTCGCCTTGCACCGGGGCGCGGGCATTCCCGGAATGGAGACAGGCCGGGGGCTGCTGGCTCGGCCGCGGGCATTCCATATGTACACGGCGCTCGCATTCCTGAGCGTACTGTTCACCTGGTTCGGGGTAAACCTACTGCTCGGAGGCATGCACGCCTATGCATAAATTTTTCGGGTGAAAATTTTGGAAATTGAAGAATAATCCATACTTTTGCGGTCCAAAGCGGTAGTGGTGAAATGGTAGACACGCTACTTTGAGGGGGTAGTGGGCATTGGCCTGTGTGAGTTCGACTCTCACCTACCGCACAAGGAGACATCTTCGAAAGAGGGTGTCTTCTTTTTTTTTCGAACGGCAGCTTTTGGAAATCCGGAGGGATGTGTGTACCTTTGTGGCGGCCTGCAGGGTGCAGGCTAAGGGGTGCCGAGGCCGCGAGCCGAAGCTGAGATGATACCCTCTGACCTGATCGGGGTAATGCCCGCGTAGGAAACTGTTATCTTCCCATCCCCTTAATTGTATTATTATACATTTAAGGACATGATTTTCAAACATTTAACCAGTACCGGGCTGTCGCTCCTGACCGCAGTGCTCTACAGTGCACATGCCGCCGAACCGGACTCCCTCATGCTCGGACAGCTCCAGGATGCAGTCGTCAGCAGCGTTCGCGCGGCCAAAGACGCACCATTTGCAGTATCAAACATTGACCGCCGCAGCCTAACGGATTTTTCTGCCACCGGCAAGGAACTACCCACCCTCTTCGCCCGCACGCCCGGCGTCCTGGCCTGGAGTGAGAACGGCGTCGGCATCGGCACCAGCTACATGCGCATCCGCGGCGCCGGCGGCTCCCGCATAAACGTCACCCTGGACGGCGTACCGCTCAACTCACCTGAAGACCAGACGGTTTTCTGGGCCAATATGAACTCCTACGCTTCCCTGCTCGGCAGCGCACAGATCCAGCGCGGCGTGGGCACATCCACCAACGGCGACGGCGCGTTCGGCGGCACTATTGCCCTAGGCACAAAGGCCCCGTCCCTGATTCCGCTGCTGGAACTGGACAGCGCGTTCGGATCATTCGGCACCTGGCGGGTTGGGGGCAATTTCTCCTCCGGCCTCCTGGGCAAGCACCTGATCCTGGAAGCGTCCTGGCACCAGACCGCCACGGACGGCTACGTGCACGGGACCAACGGGACCTCGGGCAGCTACCTGGCCTCCGTCAGCTGGCTCGGAGCCGCGAGCAAATTGACCTACAGACTGTTGGGCAATTACGAGACCACCGGACAGGCCTGGAACGGCGTCACCGCGGGCTCTGGCGACCTCTCCATCATGGACGGCACCTACGGCACGAAGACCGGCATCCACACATACAAAGACATGCACGACAAGGGCCTGGGCCGGTTCAACTCCCTCTACGAGCAGATGCTCATTGACGGAACGACCTACACCACAGAACGTTACGCATTCGCCGACGGTAGTCTCTGGCCCCGCACGACCGACAATTTCTGGCAGACCCGCCACCTGCTCAGCTACGCGCTGAACATGGCACCCGGATGGGACCTGTCCGCCGTCGCGCACTACACCCGCGGCTACGGCTACTACGAGGAGTTCCGTGCCGCCAACAAACTGGTCAAATACGGCATCCCGAACTTCAAAGATACCGGTGGCAATACGGTCAAGCGCAGCGACTTCGTGCGCCGCAAGGGCCTGAGCCAGGACTGCTACGGGCTGGTGTCCAACCTCCGTTACCGGCAGGACCGCTGGGACGTCCTGGGCGGGCTCTCCGTCCAGCAGTTCACGGGCAATCACTTCGGCTACCTGACCTATGCCTCCAACGCCGAGCTCTCGGAGCGCATCATGGATGAAAACGGCCGCTACAAGTACTACGACTCAGATGCCGCCAAGTTCGACGGCAGCGCCTTCGTAAAAGCGACGGTGAACCTGACCCCGGACCTGAGCGTCTTCGGCGACC
Source organism: Bacteroidales bacterium (assembly GCA_017450585.1). Classification (GTDB taxonomy): domain Bacteria; phylum Bacteroidota; class Bacteroidia; order Bacteroidales; family UBA932; genus Cryptobacteroides. Next base: position 3,696 of record JAFSTI010000050.1, on the reverse strand, counting down.
TTCAGTACCGCCGCGTACACTACCGCACCGACGGCTACAACGACAAATATATTGACAATGGCGACGGCACAGCCAGCAAACACATGCTGGACGTCGACAGCAGCTGGGACTTCTTCAACCCGAAGGCCGGCGTGAACCTGAACGTCGGGCACAGCCGCTTCTACGCGTCCGCGGCCATGAGCCACCGCGAGCCGGAGCGCAATAATTTTACGGACAATGGCAAGTACCCCGCCCCGCGCGCCGAGCGGCTGCTGGACTTCGAGGGCGGATGGCAATTGGCTGGGGAGGAGCTGCAGTTGGGCGCCAATCTGTACTACATGCGCTACAAGGACCAGCTCGTGCAGACGGGCGAGGTCAGCGACATCGGCGAGGCGCTGACCACCAATATCCCCGACTCCTACCGCTGCGGAATCGAATTGACCGCGGGCTGGACGCCTGTGCGCTGGCTGGATCTCGAGGCCAATGCCGCCCTGAGCCGCAGCCGCCTGCTGGATTTCGATGAGTATGTGGAGGATTGGGACAATGGTGTTACGGTCCTGCATTACACAGACAAGGCCCTGGCTTTCTCACCCGATGCGATCGTGAACGGATTCGCGACACTGCACTTCGGAGGGTTCAAAGCCGTCTGGCATACCGCGTTTGTGAGCCGGATGTATCTGGACAATAGCGAGAATGTCGACCGGTCTCTGCCGGCATACTCTCTTTCGGAGCTGGGTCTCAGCTATGCTTTGCGGCCTCGTGTATCCGCGGGCCGGCTGGCTTTTATCAAGGGGATTGACCTGGGCGTGGATTTCGGCAATGTGTTTTCAGCCAGGGTGGCACAGAGCGGATGGGTGTATTCCGCAATATGTGAGAGTGCCGGACACCCCGAAGGCAACCGCTATTACCAAATAGGTTTCGTGCCGGTGGCTCCGCTTACCGCCATAGGGCATGTGTCGTTGAGGTTCTGATTTATTGGTTTTGGGTTTGCGATGGATACGCTGCGCTTTTTGGACATTCTGGGTTTTGTAGTCGGGCTCATTTATCTGATTCTGGAATACCGGGCCAGCATTTGGCTCTGGGTCGCCAGTTTCATTATGCCGGCAGTGGACATGTTCCTATATTATAAGGCCGGGCTCTACGCCGACTTCGGCATGGCGGTCTACTATTGCCTTGCGGCCATCTACGGATTCATCGCCTGGAAATTCTCCCGCGACTCCGGTTCAGCGGACTCGGGCGGTTCGGCAGGCGGGAGGCCGGTGACGCATTTCAGGCGCTCAGCGATTCTGCCGGCACTGGCCGCGGCGCTGCTTCTCTGGCTGGGAATCTGGTGGATCCTGGTGACATTCACTAACTCCACGGTCCCCATCGCCGACGCTTTCACCACCGCGCTGAGCATTGTCGCTCTCTGGGCCCTGGCGCAGAAATACGCCGAGCAATGGCTTCTGTGGCTGGTCGTGGATATCGTCTGCTGCATCCTCTATGTCAGCAAGGGCATACCCTTCAAGGCCGCCATCTACGGAATCTACACCGTTATCGCCGTATTCGGCTACCGAAAGTGGCTTAAGATGATCGCCTGAATTCCGTCGCTCGGGAGCGGTGGGCAGACACACTCTGGTCAAAGCTATCACAAAAGGGGCCGGCATCTCTTCGGATACCGACCCCTTTTTTTACCCTCGGGCGAGTACTAGATCCTGTTACGGACGAGGAAATAGTAAATGATAATGCCGAGCCAGCTGGTAGCGAGGACGGCGACCGCGATGAGGATACGGATGATGATATCGACGTTCTTCTTCTTGAAGATGTCCAGCACGCACCAAATGGCGGCAACGATACCGAGGATGTAAATAATGGTTGCTAACATAGTAATTGGGTTTTAGTTGCGCAAATATATATAAAACACACGAGGATTAGTTCGACTAGTAGAAATTTTTCGCCACGTTCGACTAGTCCTGGCCGGAGGCGCGGTAGCCGGGGCGCATGGTGGCGCGGCGTTCGCGGATGAGGGCCGGGTAGCGGGCGAGGAGGCCGGGAAGGAAGCGGAGGGGGGCGGCGGAGAGGTTTTTGAGCGCCATGCCGATGAGTTCGAGGGGTTCGCGGATTACCATCCAGGGCAGCCAGGCGCAGGGGTTGCTGAGTTTGACGACGGTCGAGACGCATTTGAGCCGCATGCGCCATTCTTTGGTTTCGGGGCGCTGGGCCCTGTCGTGCACGGCGAGGGCGCCGGGGACTACTCCACAGCGGAATCCGTGATAGTGGAGGCGGTCAATATAATTGTCATCCTCGCCATAGTGGCTGAAACTGGCGGAGAATTCGCCGACTGTCTGAAGGGCTTCGCGGCTGATGAGCCAGTGCGCGGCCATCACGAACGGCACCTCGACCGGAGCGAAGGAGGAAGGTGTGGCCGGAGCATCAACCTGGGCCGGAATGGAGGCGCGGGAAAGGGCGCGGGCGCATTTGGCGGCGAAGCGCGGGTCCATTGCCTTAAGATCCGCGGACATCTGGACCGGGCTCAGGATTCCGAAGGGCCGGGCTGAGGAAGCGGAGGGCGAGACGGAGGAAGCGGCGTGCGCGGCGAGCAGCTTTTCGAGGGTGTCAGGCAGGAGCCAGGCGTCGGAATTGAGCAGATACACGAACTCGTAGCCGCGCTCCAGGGCCAGGCGGAGGCCAATGTTATTGGCCGCACCAAAACCGAGGTTTTCGCTCATGCGATGCAGCTCTGCCTCCGGGAAGCGCTCCGCCACGGCGTCTGGCGTACCGTCCGTGGAGGCATTGTCCACCACCAGAACGTCCACCGGCACGGTCGAGCTGCGCAGGCTTCCGAGGCAACGGTCCAGCCAGCGCTGCGAATTCCAGGTGACGACTATTACCAATACTCTATTCATCTTTCTGTGCGGGTTTGCGGCAATCACCGGCCGTGGCGCGGTAGAAGTCCAGGTTTTTCGCGGCAATTTCCTTCCAGGAGAGGGCGCCGGCGCGGCAGCTGTCGCGCAGTGTGGCGGTAAGGGCTTCGAGCCGCGCCGGCTCGCCCGCGAGGGCGACGATGGCGTCAGCAAGGGCCGCAGGGTCGCGGGGCGGGACCAGCAGGCCGGTCACATCCGGAATCACGCTCTCCCGCAGACCGCCTACATCACTGGCAATCACGGGTTTATCGTAAGCAAAAGCGGAGCTTACCACACCGCTCTGGGTGGCATCGGTATAAGGGCAGACCAGGAACATGGCTCCCTTGATCAGATCCGTCACCTCCTCGCCGCTAAAGAAACGCCGCTGGAAGTCAATATATTCGAGCCCTTCATAGGGTGTCGTGTCGAAGTAATACTCCCCGCTGCCGGCAATCACGCAGCGCAGTTCCGGCAGTCTCTCATGCACGGTTTTCATCGCCTCGCAAAGGTACTCGATGCCCTTGTAGCGGGAGATTCGACCAAAAAACAGCACGTACGGCGGAGCGGCAGCGGCGGAGGGACTAGTCGAACTAGTCTTAGCACTAGTTCGACTAGTAGTCTCCTCCGCCCGATCCTCGGCCAGGCAGCCGGAGAGCTCGCGGAGTGTGTCGTAGGCGCCGAGGCGATTGACCAAAATGCGCGAGCGGATGCGGTACTCCCGCACGAAATCGTCCCGCTGGGATTCGTTGAGTAGGATCAGGTTGCGGATGAGGCGGAAGGCGATGCGGCGCTGCCGTTCCTTGGCGGACCAGTGTTCGCCGGAGTGGGAGAACGG
>JAFSTI010000049.1 GCA_017450585.1 Bacteroidales bacterium | reverse complement strand
GTCGACGGTCACATAGGAGGAACGGTAGTTACCGCCACCGACTGCGAGACCGTTGGAGGTGGTAGAGGCCTGCGGGGTGAGTTTCATAACATCGTTCATGCTGCGGCTGACGGTAGGCAGGGAACTCATGGTGGCCTGGCTTACGGATGTGCCGGCTCCGGAACGACGGACGTTCATGTTCGAGAGCGCCCCGTCAGCGACGAACACCGCAGCCTCGAGGCTGAGGGATTCATCCTCCAGAAGAGCGTCGACAGTGATAGTCTCTCCCAGGGGAGCATAGACGTTCTGGTTCTCCACCTTGCGGTAACCCATCATTTCGACGGAAATGGTGTAAGGGCCGCCGGGGGTTACGTTGTTGATACGGAAATTACCGTTCTTGTCGGTAACCGCATAGTACGTAGTGGCTGTCGGCTGATAGACAGCTACGATAGCCGCTCCGGGAACAGCGCCCTGTGCGTCAGAGACATGTCCGCCGATACCGGCGGTGGTCACCTGAGCAAAAGCGACAACGCCCGCAAACAACATAGTGATTGCGAGGGCAAAGCTTTTAAAAGCGTTCTTCATAAATTAAATAATATGGATTAAAACTGTATCCTTAAAGGGCGACGCAAAGATATGAATTATTAACGAGATTTACCACCGTTTTTTCTTATCTTTGCACACGAAATATTGTGGACAGATTTGACTGCTTGCAACCACTTCAAAAAATGCTAAAAATGGAGAAGAAGACTTATCTCTTTACTTCGGAGAGTGTATCCGAAGGTCATCCCGACAAGGTCGCGGATCAGATTTCAGATGCTATATTGGACGAATTCCTGCGTCAGGACCCGGAGTCGAAGGTCGCTTGTGAGACTTTCTGCACTTCCGGTCTGGTGATCGTTGGAGGCGAGGTTTCGTCCGAGAATGCTTATGTAGATATTGACAAGGTGGCGCGCGGGGTTATCTCGCGCATCGGCTATACGAAGGCCGAGTACGGCTTCGACGCATCTTCCTGCGGGATTATTTCCACTATCCACGAGCAGAGTGCGGATATTCACCGCGGCGTGGTGCGGGAGCAGCCCGAGGAGCAGGGTGCCGGCGATCAGGGAATGATGTTCGGCTATGCCTGCACGGACACGGAGGAGTATATGCCATTGCCCCTGTACCTGTCGCACTATCTCCTGCACACGCTCGCCGACATCCGGCACAATCACGCCGAGCTGATGCCTTACCTCCGCCCGGATGCGAAGGCCCAGTTCACCATCGAGTACGACGCCGGCACGCACAAGCCGCTGCGGGTCCATACCATTGTCCTAAGCACCCAGCACGACGATTTCGACACAGACGAGCGCATGCACGAGCGCATCGAGGCTGACGTCCGGAACGTCCTCCTCCCCCGCTTCATCGGCCTGCTTCCGGAGCAGACTGCCGCTCTGTTTGGGGACAATATTGTCCTGCATGTCAATCCTACCGGCAAGTTCGTCATCGGCGGGCCGGCCGGGGATACTGGCCTTACCGGGCGCAAGATTATCGTGGACACCTACGGCGGACGCGGGGCGCACGGAGGCGGCGCATTTTCGGGCAAGGACCCTTCGAAAGTAGACCGGAGCGCCGCTTATGCCGCACGTTATATTGCCAAAAACCTGGTCGCGGCCGGAGTGGCGGATGAGTGCCTCGTGCAGATAGCCTATGCGATCGGCGTGGCGCGGCCGGTGAGTGTTTATGTCAATACTTACGGCACTTCCCGTTGCGGGGATGACTCCACGATCGCGCAGAAGGTTTCCGAGCTTTTCGACCTGCGGCCCGCGGCTATCGTGGCGCGCTTCGGCTTGAAAGCTCCGATTTACGAACCGACCGCTGCGTACGGACATATGGGACGTACGCCTTTCGTGCGGGACGGCCTGCAGTTCTTCGGATGGGAGAAGCTGGATTCGGTACCCGTGATTAAGAAGACTTTTGGAATCTAAATTTTTGTATATGAAACGTTTATTTGTCATTCTCGCGACCGCGCTTTGCCTGGCATCGTGCGCTTCGCTGAACCAGGCCCGCCTGTCTCAGAGCGGTGCGAAGTTTATGCAGGCTTATTCCATTTCCGATGATGACCTCAAGTCTTATGTGAGCGCATCTGTGGCTGAGCTGGATAAGCAAAATACCGTGGTGACCAGTGGCAATTATGTCACCCGCCTGAACCGTATCACGAAGGGACTGGGTTCCGTGGATGGCAAGCCCCTGGTATTCAAGGTGTATAAGACTTCCGAGATTAACGCTTTCGCGTGCGCTGACGGCAACGTCCGTGTGTATACCGGAATGATGGATGTCATGACGGATGACGAACTGCTGGGCGTTCTCGGACACGAGATCGGACATGTGGCGCTGCATCACACTTTGAATGCCTACAAGGTGGCTCTGTATTCTTCTGCAGCGAGGGATGTCATCGCTTCTACCGGCAATGTGGCGGCGGCTCTGACTGACAGCGTGCTGGGTGACCTGGCCGAGCAGATGGTGAATGCCAAGTATTCCCGCAAGCAGGAGACCGAGGCGGATGATTTCGCGTATGATTTCCTCGTGGGCGCAAAGAAGAATCCTTTTTATATGGCAATGGCTTTTGAGAAACTGCTCTCCAAATCTGAAGGTGGTGCCACCGCCGAGGCCGGAGCCGTAACCAAACTCTTCTCCTCCCATCCCGACACCCAAGCCCGCATCGACCGCGTCACCAAACGCGCCCAGGCCGACGGCTACACCCGCCCGTAAACCTCCCGGGACCTGCTCCGGTAGCATCTCCGGCGGCATTTCGATCCAGACAGCGCCGGCCCGGGCAGCTCCGGCGACAGCTGACCGCTCTCAAGAGCAAACCCGTCCCTGGTGTGGGTAATGGGACATTTTTCGACCCGTTACCCTCAAATACGGCCTTTTTTGTCGGTAACGGGTCTGTTCTTCGCCCGTTACCCGCACCCGTCTCTGCCTTAATAGACTCCCGGCGCCGCCGCTCGGGCGGTTTTCCTCGGTGTGCGCGGTTTTCCTCGGACGGGTGCGGTTCCTGGCACTGTCGCTCCGGCGGTTTTCCTCGGCCGGCGGGAGGAGAGCGCTCCGACTTGATCCCCGGACCGCCGTACGGGAGGAAACCGCATCTGCGACCTCCGCACCCGGGCCGGGAGGAAACCGCGCTCTCCGAGCTCCGCACCCGGGTGCGGAGCTACTCGGGCAGGACCCAGTGGATGATGTGGCCGTCGCGTTCCATGCCGCGAAACCATGTCATCTGGCGTTTGGCGAATTGGTGGATGGCGTTGGCGAGATGTTCACGCATGTAGTCGTAGGATATTTCACCGATGACATACTGCGTAACAAACTTATATTCAAGACCATAGTAAATCAAATCGGAAGGATCGATACCGCTATCCAGCAGACCGCGGATTTCTTCGACCATCCCATCGGACAGTCTCTCGTCGAGACGCCGGTCGATGCGCCGCACCCTCTCTTCGCGACTCACCAGGGTTCCGATGAAGAACGGCTTCGCCGGCATCTTCCATGGCATGCCAGACATAGGCATACCAGGCTGGTCGGAAGGACTATTGTTAACTTCAGGACCCACTCCAGCATATGACTCCGCACCAGGGGGCTTCCCGAAGTCGTAGTTCAGCGCCGCAGCTTCTATGTATAGTCCGGTGCCGCCGCACAAAAGAGGGATGCAACCGCGGCGAAGGATGTCGTTGTACACATCCCGAAACGCCTTCTGGTACTCGTAGACATTGAACTTGCTCCCCGCCGGCGCAATATCAATCAGGTGATACGGCACATCCCCGTATTCGTTCAGATCCTTTCCGGTGCCGATATCCATGCCCCGGTACACCTGCCTCGAATCGGCCGAGATGATCTCCACCCGGCGCGGTGGCGCCAGCAGGACGTCAAGCTCCCGGGCGAGGCGGACGGCATAGCGGGTTTTGCCGGAGGCCGTAGGGCCGAGCACGCACATAAGGTCCGTCTCCCCCGCCTGCCACATGCGCAACAGATCGCTCGCCAGCACCGTTTCGGGTGCGGGCAATTCAATCTCCAGTGGCATCTTCAGCACAGGCATGATGCGCTAAGTTACTGTTTTTTCCGTACATTTGCACTGGTTATGGCTAAAGCGAAGAATGACAGACTGGTAATCCGGAACAAACGGGCTTCATTCGACTACGAGTTTCTGGAAACCTACACCGCAGGGATAGTGCTGGTCGGGACGGAGATAAAATCCATCCGTACCGGCAAGGCCTCCCTGCAGGATGCGTACTGCTACTTCGACCTCAGCGGCCAGCTCTACGTGCGCGGGATGAATGTAGCGCAATATTTCTGGGGTTCGTGGGGCCAGCATGAACCGGCGCGCGACCGCAAACTCCTCCTCAACGCCAAGGAACTCCGCCACCTGCGCTCGGCCATCAAGGAGAAAGGCCTCACCATCGTCGCGACCCGTCTATATATCGCGGACAATGGCTACGCCAAACTCGACATCGCCCTGGCCAAAGGCAAAAAAGTCTACGACAAGCGCCAGACCATCAAAGAAAAAGACATCCGCCGCGAACTGGAGCGCGACTAATACAGGAACCCAAACATCCAAAGCGGGACCTGGTTGTCGAAGACATATTCAGTGTCGTCCTTGACCACATAGCCGTCTTTGACATCTTCAATCTGCTTCTTTCCCTTTTTCCGGCCACCCACCTCAAAGGTCTTACCGTCAATCTCAAAATCAGAGACCGGGGACTCCAGTGTTTCATACTTCTGCTTGGTCCAGCAATAGAAGATGGTCTCGCGGGCATTGCCAGTCTCAGGCTGCTCCCCAGAAAGGACGTAAGCCATATTTGGATTGTGCAGATAGAGTTTGTCCATCTTGCGCAGAATGGCGTCGCCATTGGCTTTCATCCGAAGGACGGAGACCAGTTCGGCCTTCTCCAGATATTCCAGGTATTTGGGCAGGTCATCTCTGTCCAGTTCCAGGTCCCGGGCCATATCTGAAAAGTTGATCTTGATAGGGACGCTCTTGGAGATATAGAATAAGAATTTCTTGAGTTTCTGCGTGGCCGCAATGGTCATCTTGGCATATTTGGGGATGTCCACCTCAACGGTTGTGTTGATGATCTGGCGCAGGCGGGTTTCAAACTCCGGCTCCAGAGAGAAGGGATAACAGCCTTTCTTCATGTAGTCCTCGAAGTATTTGAGCGGACGCTCTGGCCCGTAAGGGAAATCTACTTTGCCTTTCAGGACCTCTTCAATGGTGGCTGGCTTCAGGGACCAGCCATTGCGGAGGTTGAGATATTCACGGAAAGACCAGACCGGCAGATGGTATTCGATAATGCGACGGCTGAGGTCGGCTCCGCCCTCTTTCAAGTCAAGCATGGAACTTCCGGAATAGACCACGTGCAGTAGTGGCAGGGAGTCGTAGATATTCTTGATTTCCGTCCTCCAGTTCTCGTACTTATGAATTTCGTCAATGTAAAGGTGTTTGCCTCCGCGGGCAAAAAAAGCTTTTGCGGTATCCAGCAGGGTGTGGGCACTGAAATAGATGTCATCGGCAACTACATATAGAGATTCATCTTTGTTCCCGGACTGCTTGATGTGCTGCAGGATGAGAGTGGACTTCCCTACACCCTTCTGGCCCAGGATGCCGAGAATGCGGACGTCCCAGTTGATGGTATCGTGCTGCTCCCGGAAGAAGTTCATCGGGGTAAGTTCCAGGAGCTGGTTGAATTGGTCGTAAAGTGTTCGCATGGTGTATTGCTGTAATCATTCGGCACAAATATAAGACAACTGCGGAGAAATTTCCGCAGTTTTCCGAAAAAGTTGCGGATAGAATCCCGCAACTTCTTCATCGGTAGTTTGACGCTTGCCTACCTCGCTGGATCGGCAGCCCGCTCCGCGGCGCTGTCAAACTCCTCCGGGTCTTCCGGGTACAGAAAATGCTCCGTCCTCCGGGCTACGCCGGCCTGGGCTGCGGGCGTCAGGCGGAAGGCCAGGTAGGTGATTTTGAAGCCGCGGGCGAGAAACATCTTCTCGTAGAAAGTCTGGACCTCGTAGAGGGACGAACCGTCGGAGGGTCGGCCATAGAGGTCATCGGTCGAGTCCAGAATCTCGAGAGAATTTTTCCGGGCCACCGCCAGGGTATAATGATATAAAAAGATCGAATCCGTCTTCAGGTGGATGACACCGCCGGGAGCCAAAAACTGAAGATACTTCTCGAGAAACACCGGCGAAGTCAGCCTGGCGTTCTCGCTCTTCATCTGAGGGTCAGAAAAAGTCAGCCAAATCTCAGAAACCTCCCCGGGGGCGAAAAAAGCAGTGATAAACTCAATACGGGTGCGCAGGAAGGCCACATTCGGCAGCCCCTCCTCAGTCGCGGTCTTGGCGCCCCTCCACAGACGGGCACCCTTGATATCCACACCGATAAAATTAACCGAAGGGAAACGCCGCGCCATATCCAGGGTATACTCCCCCTTCCCGCAACCCAGCTCCAGGACGATGGGATGGTCGTTTCCAAAAAAAGATCCCCAGTGTCCCTTGATGGAATGGTCGCGCAGAGAGAAATACCCGTCCGAGAGCAGCTCATCCGCGGACGGCTGCAGCAGGCAGGAGAACGTCAGGTTCTCCGCAAACTTCCGGAGTTTATCGTGCCCCATTGCGCCGGTTGCGATTCTTTTTCTTCTTCCGGGGCTTATCGAAACGGCTGATGCTGTCGTCACCGACCGCCGTCACGAATTCAGGAGCAGCCACCTCAGGCTCACCCTTCAGAGACTCGGGCTTGAGACCGTTGCGGTTCATCTTTATGACCTCACGGACCTCCTCGGCGGTCAGGGCATACAGATTCTCCAGCGAACCCTTCTCATAGGAGAAGTACATCATCTCCCGCAGGATATCCGTCTTCATCAGATACGCCAGGCCATCCTCAAACTCCAGCGGTTCACTCACGCGAGGGATCCGGGACTGCGCATCCATATAGTTTGCCACCTCATAGTTAAGGCAACATTTTAGTTTTCCGCACTGACCGGCAAGCTTTTGCGGATTCAGAGACAAATCCTGGCAACGGGCCGCACCGGTAGAAATAGATTTGAAATGCGAAATATAATTGGCACAGCAAAGCTCCCTGCCGCAGACACCCAGACCTCCGATCAGGCCAGCCTCCTGCCTCGCTCCGATCTGCTTCATCTCGATACGGATCTGGAACACCTCCGCGAAGACCTTAATCAACTGCCGGAAATCCACCCGGCCATCAGCGATGTAATAGAAAATCGCCTTCGTACCGTCGCCCTGAAACTCCACATCCCCGATCTTCATCTCCAGGCCCATCTC
>JAFSTI010000048.1 GCA_017450585.1 Bacteroidales bacterium | reverse complement strand
CCCGCGCACGACGCGCACGACTATGAAATCGGTCTGAGGCACAATCTGCCCGTCCTGGACATCATAGACGACCGCGGCCGCCTGAACGAAGACGCGCAGATCCTGGTAGGTCAGGACCGCTTCGAAGCCCGTAAGAACATCGTGGAAATGCTGAAGGCCGCCGGAAACATAGAAAAAATCGAGGATTACACCTCCCCCGTGGGCTACAGCGAGCGCACGAACGCGGTCATCGAGCCCCGTCTGAGCGCGCAGTGGTTCCTGAAGATGGAAGACCTTGCCCGTGAGGCACTTGCCTCCGTCGAAGAGGGGAGAGTGAAGTTCATTCCGGACAAGTATCGCAATACCTACCGCCACTGGATGGAGAATGTAAAGGACTGGTGCATCAGCCGCCAGCTCTGGTGGGGTCAGCGCATACCCGCGTGGTACCTGCCGGACGGAAGCATCATTGTCGAATCCACCCCTGAGGCCGCCCTCGAACAGGCCCGAAAGAAGGACCCGTCCCTGAAGGCGAAGGACCTGCGCCAGGACGAGGACGTGCTGGACACCTGGTTCTCCAGCTGGCTCTGGCCCATCTCCGTATTCGACCCGCAGATGCCCGGCCACCCGGACCACGAGCCGAACTCCGACCTGAAATACTATTACCCCACCAGCGACCTGGTCACCGGCCCGGACATCATCTTCTTCTGGGTCGCCAGGATGATTATGGCGGGCAATGAATATATGCACGAGGAGCCGTTCCGGAACGTATATTTCACCGGTATCGTGCGTGACAAGCTCGGGCGCAAGATGTCCAAGACTTTGGGCAATAGTCCCGACCCGCTCGAACTGATCGCCAAGTACGGAGCGGATGCCGTGCGTCTGGGAATGCTGCTCTGCAGTTCTGCTGGCAATGATATCCTGTACGATGAGGCGCAGGTGGAGCAGGGACGCAATTTCTGCGGCAAGATCTGGAACTCCTGGAGGCTCATCAGCGGCTGGAAGCCCGATGCTGCCGCAAAGCAGGGCGAGGCTGCCGCAAAGGCCGTGGAATGGTTCAATGCCAGGCTCCTGCAGGCCGTACATGAAGTGGAGGCTGATTACTCCAAGTTCCGTATTTCCGATGCCCTCATGACGGTTTATAAGCTCTTCTGGGATGACTTCTGCTCCTGGTATCTGGAGCTCGTCAAGCCCGCGCAGGGCGAATGCATCGAGGGGAAGACCTATGAGGCCACCCTGGGCTTCTTCGAGTCTCTGCTGAAGATGATTCACCCCATCATGCCGTTCATTACCGAGGAGTTGTGGCACGCCATAGCGCCCCGTGGCGAGGCGGAGACCATAATGTATGCTCCCAGCCCGAAACCGGCCCCTTGGGACGATGCCGTCCTGGAAGCTTTCAATATCGCATGCGCCGCGGTCATGAATATCCGTACCGTCCGCAAGGACAAGGGCATTTCCTTCCGGGATGCAATCGACGTCTACGTGGATGAGACCTTCCCGCAGAGGGCATTGCCCATAATGGTTAAACTGGCCAATGTGCATGTCTGCGAGGGTCAGGCTTCCTGCACCGGCGTCTCCTACACGATCGGAACCCACAAGCTGTTCGTCGCCCTCGAGGGTATGATGGACGTGGCTGCCGAGAAGGCCAAACTTCAGGCCGACCTGGCATACCAGCAGAAGTTCCTCGCCTCCGTGCGCGGCAAACTTTCCAACGAACGTTTCGTCTCCGGAGCTCCCGAGGCGGTGGTCGCTGTCGAGCGTAAGAAAGAGGCCGACTGCCTCGCCCGTATCGAGGCCCTGGAGGCTTCCATTAAGGCTCTTGGATAGCGGACAGTAGCTGCGGGATGTTTTCTCTGGACAGTATAAGCGTCGCGTTCGGCGGATTTACTCTGCTGGATGCCGTGAGTTTCCATATCAGTCCCGGTGACAAGATCGGCCTGGTAGGGAAGAACGGCGCCGGCAAGTCCACATTGATGAAAATCATCTGCGGCCTGCAAAAGCCGACATCCGGACAGGTCGACAAGCCCTCCGGCGCGACCATCGGATATCTGCCCCAGATAATGGAGCACCACCGCGGCCGGACTGTCCTGGAGGAGACCATGACTGCCTTCGACGAGCTTCTCGCCGTGGAGCGGGAGATGGATGAAGTGTCGCGTCAATTGGCCGATCGTACAGATTATGAATCAGACGATTACAACTCTCTGATCGAGCACCTGAACGAGCTTTCGGACAGGCTCTCGGTCTCGCATGACGAGCCGCTGGAGGTGCAGGCCATCCGCACGCTCGAGGGCCTTGGTTTCCGGCGCAATGAGCTTGACCGTAAGACCGAGACTTTCAGCCAGGGCTGGAACATGCGCATCGAGCTTGCCAAAATCCTGCTCGGACGTCCGGACCTTCTGCTGCTCGACGAGCCCACCAACCATCTTGACATCGAGTCCATAGAGTGGCTGGAGGATTACTTGAAAAACAGCCGCAGCGCGATACTGCTGGTCTCGCACGACCGTAAGTTTCTGGACAATGTGACCTCCCGCACGATTGAGATTATGCTGGGCCGCATCTACGATTATAAGGTCCCGTACACGCAGTACCTGGAACTGCGGCAGGAGCGGATGGCGCAGCAATTGGCCGCATACCGCAACCAGCAGCGCATGATCGAGAAGACCGAGGACTTCATCGAGCGCTTCCGTTACAAGCCGACCAAATCGAACCAGGTGCAGTCGCGCGTGAAGGCCCTCGAGCGGCTCGAGCGCATCGAGGTGGATGAGGAGGACAATTCCACCCTGCACGTCCGTTTTCCGAAGGCGCCGCGCTGCGGGGATGTGGCTTTTAAGGCAATTGGCCTGAGTGCCGCGTACCCTGGAAAGACGGTGTTTACGGACGCGGATATTGAAATCAAGCGTGGGGAGAAGGTGGCGCTGGTCGGGCGCAACGGCGAGGGTAAGACGACGCTCATGCGCATCATCATGCGCGAGCTCGCGCCGGCGGCCGGAAGCGCTCAGATCGGGCACAATGTGCATATCGGCTATTACGCTCAGAATCAAGAGGATATACTTGACGGTAAGGAGACCGTTTTCGGTACGCTCGACCGCATTGCGGTAGGGGACGTCCGCACGCGGCTCAGGGACATATTGGCCGCATTCTTATTTAAAGGCGAGGATATTGACAAACGCGTATCCGTGCTCAGCGGGGGTGAACGAGCGCGGCTGGGGATGGCGAAGCTCATGCTGCAGGATTACAACCTGCTGGCGCTCGATGAGCCCACGAACCACATGGATATCCGCTCCAAGGACGTGCTGAAGCAGGCGCTGCTCGCGTACGACGGCGCGCTCGTGGTCGTCTCGCACGACCGCGACTTCCTCGACGGCCTGGTGGACAAGGTTTACGAATTCCGCGACGGCCGCGTCCGCGAACACCTCGGCGGCGTCTCCGACTTCCTCCGCCGCCGTCGCCTCGAATCCCTCCGCGACCTCGACCGCCCCGCCGAGCCCGCTGCCAGTTCCGGCCCTGCCGCTCGTGCAGGCTCAGCTGCTGGTTCCGGCCCTGCCGCTCGTGCCGGTTCTGCTGCCGGATCTGCCTCTTCCGGCTCTCGTTCCGGTTCTGCTGCCGGCTCCTGCCCTGGCCCTCGTGCCGGTGGCGCTGCGGGGCCGAAGGCGTCCTTCGCCGAGATGAAATCGCGCTCCAAGGAGGAGAAGAAAAAGCGGGAGCGGGTCGAGAGGCTGGAGGCAGAGATTGAGAAGCTGGAAGGGGAGATGAAAGCCATCGAAGCGGTGCTCTCAAATCCTGGCGAAGGCGATGATATAATGGAACTTACGCGCTCCTACCTAGAGCTTAAATATAAGCTTGATGTAAAGACCGAAGAATGGGGCGCATTGATATAGCCCGGCTAACCCCGGAATCATGACCATGTTTATTCTGGATGCACACTGCGACGCGCCGAGCCAGATGCTCCGGCTTCGCGACTACTCGAAGGACAACCCCGCCCCCGCGCAGGTAGACTTTCCGAAGATGCTGCGCGGCGGCGTCGCCGGCTCCATCTTCGCCCGGGACATACCCGCATCGCTGCACGGCGACGCCGCCACCCGCCACGCCTTCACCCTCCTCGACGCCCTGGAGGCACAGGTCGGTGCCGGTGCCGGTTCTGGTGCCGCCCGTACTGCCGCTGCCGGGGCGCGTGTTAGCATTGCCACCACCCGCGAAGAGGCGCTCGCGAACTGGGCGGCCGGCCGGCTGTCCATATTTATTGGCCTGGAAAACGGATCCGCCATCCAGGAAGACCTGACATTGCTCGACACCCTCCGCGAGCGAGGCGTGCGCTACGTCACCCTCACGCATTCTCAGGACAATCAAATCTGCGATTCTTGCACCGGCGAGGGGACGCATGGCGGACTGACGTCCTTCGGCCGCGAGCTGGTGGAGAAAATGAACGCGGATGGCGTGCTCGTCGACCTGGCACATTGCGCCGACACCACCATGGCCCAGGTCCTGGACATGAGCACGGTGCCGGTAGTGTACACCCACGGCTGCTGCAGGGCCCTTTCTTCGCATCGGCGCAATATCTCTGACTCCCTGCTGCGTCGCCTTGCGGACGGAGGGGGAGTGGCCGGCATGAGCGTCTACCCGCCCTTCCTGTCCGACGAGTTCCGCAGCCGCTACGACGGACCCGTCTCAGACGCCATGGAGGCCGCCGAAGCCCCGTTTATTGCCAATCCCTCCTCCGCGTCCGCCCGCGCCGAATGGGAGGCCGCCCAGCTCCGCATGCGGGACTTCCCCCGGCCCGGGGTTGAAGAAGTCTGCGACCATATCTGTCATGCTGTCAATATTGCCGGCATCGAGGGAGTGGGCATTGGCACCGACTATGACGGCATCGAAGTCACCGCCGCCGGCCTGGAAGATGTTTCGTGTCTGCCGCTGATCTTCGACGCCCTATCCCGCCGCGGCTTCACCGACGACCAGCTCGAACTCCTCGCCGGCCGCAACTTCCTGAGGCTCCTGTAGCCGTAGCGTTCGACCGTGCTTAAGGGTACTTTTTTCTATAGGCCCATTCTGTGGACCAGTAATGCACCTGACCAGTTTATGTTTTTTTAGTACCTTTGAGTTTTAAACATTATTATATGAACCGGAGACTTCTGTTTTGCTTTTTACCCCTGATGTTGATTATGTTCAGTTCTTGTCAGGGGGAAAAGAATGCTTATCCGCTTGATCGTTTTGACTATCGTGATGTCCGTCTCACGACCGGCAGGCTTAAAAGCCAGCTTGATGAGGTCACCCGTCAATACCTGTCGATCCCGGATGACGATTTGCTGAAAGGCTTTCGCGAGCGTGCCGGTCTGCCGGCTCCGGGCAATGACCTGGGTGGGTGGTACAGTGCCGGGACGTGGCATGCTTTCGGACAATATCTGTCGGGATTGAGCCGGCTTTATGCCGCTACGGGCGAGGAAGCCTGCCGGGAGAAGGTTATAAGGCTGATTGATGGCTGGGCCGAGACGATTGATCCGGACGGATTCTTTTTCTACAAGGAGAATCCGCAGGGCGCGCATTATGTTTATGAAAAGACTCAGGCCGGATTGCTGGATGCTTATCTTTTTGCCGGTTATGACAAGGCTTTGGAGTACATGGCGCGCATTACTGAGTGGGCTAGGAAGAATCTTCCTACAAATCGGACCTATGCTCAGACCGGGTCCGAATGGTATACCCTAAGCGAGAACCTCTATCGTGCTTATGAGGCGACAGGCGACAGTCTTTATTATGATTTTGCAGAGTTCTGGGAGTACACGAAGTGGTGGGATGAACTGCGTGAAAAGCAGGATATTTTTGAGGATTATAAATTCCATCACGCATACAGCCACTTGAATACCATTTCGGGAGCGGCTATGGCCTATCGTGTAAAGGGAGATAAAAAGTACCTCGAGACGGCAAAAAATGGCTGGGACTTCTTCACCACGAACCAGACTTACATAACGGGCGGTTTCGGCCCTGCCGAGCAGGTAATATCTCTGGATGACAGGTTGATGGTTACCCTTACGGCACACCACAATTTCGAAGTCCAGTGCGGTTCATGGGCTGCTTTTAAATTGTCTAAATATCTGATCGAATTTACGGGAGACGGCCACTATGGCGACTGGATCGAACAGTTGATTATCAACGGCATCGGGGCGTCTATTTCTATGAGCGAAGACGGCCGGGTGATGTACTATGCGGATTACAATTGCCAGTATGGCGACAAGCATAATTATCATCTTGGCTGGACCTGCTGTTCGGGAACGCGTCCGCAGGCAGTGGCGGATTATGTGAATTTGCTGTATTTCCATGGGAAGGACGGAGTTTATGTCAATTTTTTTGAGCCCTCGACGGTCCGGTGGGGTGACGTATTGCTCGAGCAGATTGGCAATTTCCCGGAAGAACCTTCTACGTCGATCGTAGTGCGCGAAGGTGCGGGCCGCTTTACGCTTGCGTTCCGCATCCCGTCATGGCTGGCCGGCGATATGATTGTCAATGTTAATGGCGCACCTGTCAGTGTCAGATCGGAAAACGGATGGATGAAGGTGACGCGGCGTTGGAAAACCGGAGACCGTGTGGATGTTACAATGCCTATGGATTTCAGGACCGAACGTTTGCATCCGGATCATGAATATCCTGTGGCGATGGCTTACGGCCCTGTCGCGTTGGTAGTGATGACCGGCACGGATACGACCTATCCTCAGGAATTTATTGACCTTAAAAAACCCGGGTCGAATCTGGAACCCGCTCCTGAACTCGGCAAACTTGTATGGCATGTAAAGGGACACCCGGAGTGGGTTGTAGAGGGATATTACCGGGCCCAGGAAGGTGAACGTTACAATATTTACATAGATCCGCGTGCTCCCCATATGTTGGATTACAATGCTTTCCGGACGAAAGGACCGTGGAATTCCCGGACATTCTATCGTACGGGAAAGAAGGGTGCTTCTATAACCGGGCAATTCGAGGGAGATGGTATCATTGTATATTGCTACCGTATGAAAGACGGTGGGAAAGCCTCTGTGGAGATAGATGGACGCAGGGTTGGCACTATAGACTGCTATGGCGCCGGAAGCCGCATAATCACCGACTACAAGTATACAGGCTACGGCCCTGGCAAGCACGAAATCAAACTGACACTATTGGGCAAGGCCGTTCCGGAATCCTCAGGGCAAGGCGTATATGTTCTGGGCATGGAGATGACCGAATAGTGAATCCCCATCCGCGCCCTCTTCCGCCGCCTGACGCCCCGGCGGCCTTGGCGTCTCAGAAAACCGTCCCACATCGCAAAATCGCGACCGGCAGGTCCGGTGGGTGTGGCGGGTAATCTAATGATTAGTAGTCTGTTACTGTAAATATGATTACCTTATTTCGACTACTCATATTTCTAGTAATCTCTTGATTCAGAGAGGATTACGCGCCACGGAAAAACTGAGTTACGCCCCTCCCTCCCTCCGGTTAAGCAACCTTTTCCAATCCCGAAGAGCTGGGAACCCTTATTTTTTGCAGAACCACGTGTAGCGGTCGATTTCGGCCTGGAGTGCGGTGCCGTCGGGAAGGGCGCCGGGGTGGAAGATGTCGGTCTGGATCGTCCGGACCCCCGCCGCCGTCCCCGCCGCGCTCCCCGCCGCCGCCCAGTTGCCGATGACTTGGCCGTCTAGGAGGATGACGGGCCAGAAGATGCCGCGACTGTTGTGGGCGTGGGGCTGATGGTCTGGGTGTAGGGCAATGTGGCGGCTTTTGTAGCCGATGAGGTATTCGTCGTAGGAGGGGAGTAGTGTGACTGTCCCGCTGCGGAAGCCGCGGGTGCGGCAGTCCCCGCAATGCCAGAGGTGCAGGCCGTGCCAGCGTTCTTCGAGCAGTTCGGAGCGGATTGCCTCCATGCCGCGTCTGCAGTCGCTGATATTGAGCCCGCTCCACCAGACGAAGTCTTCCAGCGTGGCGGGGCCGTGGCTACGGAAGTATTTGCAGGAGAGCAGGGCCATTGCCTCCTCCTTCGCCAGTTCTTTATTTAAGGGCAATTTCTCCCTGACCAGCGCGTAGCTGTGTTTGAGGGGAAGGAGGTCGCCGCTGCACAGGAGGCCGGAATATTCGGCCAGGCGGATGTGGTAGGAGAGCCGGTGCTCGTCCATCGTGATGCCCTTGTCCGCCAGGGCTGCAGCAAAATCGCTTTTCAGGGCAATACGTTCGCGCTCCAGGTGGTCGCTGAATATCTGTTGGACGGAGTCCTGTTCGGTCCTCGGGATGCTGATACCGTTGGACTTCATCCAACCGTCCAGGCCTCGCAGAGCGTTGGCACGGCACAGCTCCAGCATCCAGTACCAGTCCTCGCCGGCGACCAATTGCCACGTAGTCCGGAACAGATGGCCGCGGACGATCTCGCCATTATTGTACGCCCTCTCAAAGGCCCGGGCGGAGGGTTTGCGGGTCCGCATCTCCACGGCCCAGCGCATCATGCGGTACTCCTGCGCCTGCATTGCCCCCATCCACTCCACGACCTCGTGCGGGGCGGTGAACTGCTGGCAGATAAGCTGCTGGCTCAGAAGCCGTTGCGAGACAGGGTTCATTCCGCAGGCGCGTCGCTGGGGGTGAAGACCTGTATGCAGACCGGCGCGCCCAGGTCAATAGTCTTCCCGGAATGGGTGAGGAGGCCGGTGTTATTGTCAATAGAATAGATCTCGATCCGGTCGTCGTCACGGCAGGCGCACAGGAGCCAGCGGCCGTCGGGGGTGATGGCGAAGTTGCGGGGATGCGTGCCGGTCGGCTGGAATCCGGCGCTCCGGACTTTCCCCGTGGCGGGGTCAATGGTGAAGATGGCAATGCCGTCGCCCTTCAGGCGGTGACTCGTGTACAGAAACCTGCCGTCGGGGGAGATGTGGATGTCCGCGCTGCCGTGGCCCTTGCCCTTGTAGGCGGTGAGTGTCTGGATGGGGAAGAGCTCGCCGTTATGGTATTCAAAGACAATAAGTTTGTCTCCAAGTTCGCAGAGCAGGTAGGCGAAGTGGCCGTCGGCGCTGAATACCATGTGCCTGGGGCCGTATTTTGTGAGACCCTGGTGCCTCCATGCGATTGTGGAGTTTCCCAAGGGATGAATGCCTTCACCCTTGTCGTAGCGATGGACGCAGTCCATGCCAAGGTTCGTGACGAATACATATTTTCCGTCCGGAGACTTTACGGCGCAATGCATGTTTGCCGGCTGTTCTCCCACCGGAAGGCCGCTTACTACCTGGGTGTATCTCATCCAGAAGGAAAAATATTGCGACATCTGGATCAGGCTTCCGTCCTTTTCGTCCAATGCAAATACCGTCACGGACCCTCCAGTATAGTTGGATGTAATCACAGTCTCTCCGAGGTCCAGGATGTTGCAAGGGTCCCTGCCGTCGATCTGATCCTCAGGAATCAGGATGCTGTTGAGCGGCCGGATCTTGTCGCCCTCCAGAATGAAGGAGCTGACGCCTTGGCGCCCGTCCTTGAATTCATTTACGGAGTATGCGCGGTTCTGGTCGGGGGAGAGAGTCACAAAAGACGGGTTCCCCGAGGGGGCCATGTCCAGTAGGGTAGCTTCCGCCGTTTGGGAATCGAATGAATAAAGATAAACGCCTTCCGCGGGCGTTTCTTCCGTATATGTGCCCACCAGGAGTCGGTATTCCTGCGCGGTGAGGCTGCCGGTCATGATAAAACAGGCCAGCGCGGTAGCTATCAGTCTAGTCATAAATAAGTTCGTGAAACCCCTTCCAGAGGTAATCTATAAGGTCCCTGCTGTCGTAACCCTCAGCCGTGCGCTCTTCGGTCAGGCAGTCTCCTGCCCGGCCATGAATCCAGACGCCCAGAAGGGCCGCGGAAAGCGTCGGGTAACCCCTCGCCAGCAGTCCGCCGATAAGGCCAGTAAGAACATCTCCGCTGCCTCCCTTGGCCATACCCGGGTTCCCGGTAGTATTCTCATAGACCTTCCCGTCGGCAGCGAAGACCCTGGTATGGTAGCCCTTTAGAACCGTGACTCCATGTCCGGAAGCGCCGGCTAGTTTCCGGGCCACAGAGTCCGCTGAAGTCTCCGGGATGGGCCGGAGTGCCTCGAAGCGGCGCAATTCGCCCAGATGGGGCGTAAAAACGGCATTCAGGGGGATGTGCCGCTCCCAGTCCGGCATGCCGGAAAGGATATTCAGGGCGTCGGCGTCAATGACCACGGCTGTCTCGCTGTGCCCGCAGGCGTAGGACAATATCTTCAGCAGCACATCCTTGGTCTCCGGATCCTGCCCCAGCCCCGGTCCGATCGCGATGGCGGAATACTTATCCAGATGCTCCGGGACAATAGATATATGATCTCCCGGATCTTCCGACAGCATCGCGGACGGGAAGGCGTTCACCGCCGCCTGAAGGGCCCTGCGGGTAGAGTGGAGCGTAACCAGTCCGCAGCCGGAATGGAGAGCCGCCCCCGTAGCGAGAACCGCAGCGCCGGGCATCCTCTCACATCCAGCGACAATCAGGAGATGGCCGTAATCACCCTTGTGAGACTCATTCTCACGCCTAAGCAAAACCGGCCTAAGAACCTCTGGAGAAACACTGATCATACTGTTCCAAAAATGCTTCTGCTAATATATGGATTTATCCGTTAAAACACTATGTTTGCAGTATGAGAAAGATTATTTGGATGGCGGCGGTGGCCGCGGTGTGCGTGCTGAGCGGGTGTCGGGTGACGAAGCCGATGCTGGAGTGGGCCTTGCGTTCGACGAATCAAGTGTCGCAGAGGCTGGAGTATGCTGATTCGTGTGAGCATGTGGTCGGGATTCCTTATGTGGAGAACGGTGATCCTGTGCAGGTGCTGGATGTGTATTATGCAGAGGGGACAGTTCGTAAGAATGCCGTGCTGATTGATATTCACGGGGGCTTTTACGTGGCCGGCAGGCGGGAGAATAACCGGGCTCTGGCGTCCGTGTTCCTGAAAGAGGGCTATGATGTGGTTCTGGTCGAGTATCGCCTGAATGACGGGAGGAGGGATGTCTCTGATGAGCTGAAGGATTGCGCTGCGGCGCTTGACTACCTGGCGGTTAATGCTTCAAAGCTGAGATTGAATCCCGCCAGGATGTTTCTGACGGGGGATTCCGCCGGGGGACACCTGGCTCTTTACATGGCTGAGGGTGCAGCGAATCCTGAAATGCCGGTGCGCCCTGAGGTGTTTAAGCTCAGGGGAGTGATGCTTAACTGTCCCGCTTATGACTTTTCGTCCTTCTCCGAATCGAAGATGTTCTCGAAGAGCGCTTTGGCCTGGTTTCTGGGGCCCCGTTGTAAGGATGCGGACTGGATGTCATCTGTGTCACCCAGAACCTATATCAGCAGTTATACAGGTCCTCTATTTCTTTCCACTTGTACTCGCGACTTCATAAGGGGTGAATCCCTG
>JAFSTI010000047.1 GCA_017450585.1 Bacteroidales bacterium | reverse complement strand
TCACTTTCTATGAAGAATATGATACAGTTCGCCCGCAAGCGTTCCGGTCACTCTATGGCAGAAAAACTCTGCGCTGAGATCGTAGCAGCCTATAACAACGAAGGTGGTGCATTCAAGAGGAAAGAGGATATGCACCGTATGGCCGAGGCCAACAAGGCATTCGCCCACTTCCGTTTCTAATTATTCAGAGGTCAGATGGCTGTAAGGGATCTTAAATTCACAAGGAACATCGGCATCATGGCTCACATCGATGCCGGAAAGACCACCACATCCGAGCGTATCCTTTTCTATACTGGAAAGACGCATAAGATCGGGGAGGTCCACGAAGGCGCTGCCACCATGGACTGGATGGTGCAGGAGCAGGAGCGTGGAATCACCATTACTTCCGCTGCCACCACCGCATTCTGGCGCTATAAGGGACAGACTTATCAGATCAACCTGATAGATACTCCGGGCCACGTGGATTTCACTGTGGAGGTAGAGCGTTCCCTGCGGGTATTGGATGGTACTATCGCGACCTTCTGCGCAGTCGGAAGGGTTCAGCCTCAGTCTGAGACCGTATGGCGTCAGGCTGATAAGTATCATGTCCCGAAGATCGCTTATGTCAATAAGATGGACCGCGTCGGCGCTGATTTCCTGGCTTGCGTGGATGAAATCCGCGCTAAGCTCGGAGCGAACGCCGTGCCCATCTGCCTTCCTATCGGTGCCGAGGACAAGTTCCTCGGGATCGTGGATTTGATTTCCAGGAAGGCGATTTATTATGATTCAAGCGAAGAACTTGTAAACTACAAGGAGGGTGAGATCCCCGCTGAAATGGCGGACGATGTCGCTCTCTGGAGGGACAAGCTGCTGGAGGCTGCGGCCGAGTGCGATGAGGCCCTGATGGAGAAGTATTTCGAGGATCCCGAGTCCTTAACCGAGGATGAGGTCATCGAGGCTCTCCGCAAGGGAACCATCAATATGACGCTCGTGCCGGCCTGCTGCGGTTCTTCCTTTAAGAACAAGGGCGTGCAGTTCCTGCTGGATGCTGTCATGCGTTATCTCCCCTCACCCCTGGATAAGGGTTCCGTTAAAGGAGTGAATCCCCGCAGCGGACATGAGGAGGAGCGTGCGCCGAAGGCTTCCGAACCGTTCTGCGCCCTCGTTTTCAAGATCGCTACAGACCCCTTCGTGGGCCGTCTCGCATTCCTGCGTGCCTATTCGGGCCGTCTCGATGCCGGTTCATACGTGTATAACGTACGTTCTGACAAGAAGGAGAGGGTCGCCCGCCTGTACCAGATGCACTCCAACCACCAGAATCCCATTGACTTCGTGGAGGCCGGAGATATCTGCGCGGCAGTCGGATTTAAGGACCTCAGGACCGGCGACACGGTCTGCGTGGAGAATCACCCCATCAGTCTGGAGTCAATGGAGTTCCCGGATCCCGTTATCGGTATCGCGGTGGAGCCGAAGACCCAGGCGGACCTCGACAAGCTGGGAATCGCACTCGCGAAGCTCTCAGAAGAAGACCCGACCTTTACCGTGAAGTCCGACCATGAGACCGGTCAGACCATCATTAGCGGAATGGGCGAGCTTCACCTCGATATCATTATCGACCGTCTGCGCCGTGAATTCGGCGTAGAGATTAACCAGGGTGCACCCCAGGTCAATTTCAAGGAGGCGGTCACGTCAAGCATCCAGCACCGCGAGGTCTTCAAGAAGCAGACCGGCGGCCGCGGAAAGTTTGCGGATATCATCGTGGAGATCGGCCCCGCGGACGAGGGTGTTTCCGGACTTCAGTTCGACAATCAGGTCAAGGGAGGCAACGTGCCGAAGGAGTTTGTACCGTCTGTCCAGAAAGGCTTCGAGTCCGCTATGGCGAACGGAGTTCTCGCAGGATACGAGGTACAGGCTCTCAAGGTTACGCTTCTGGATGGTTCTTATCATCCGGTGGACTCCGACCAGCTGTCCTTCGAGCTTGCCGCACGCATGGCTTTCCGCCACGCCTGCCCCAAGTGCAAGCCGATCCTGCTGGAGCCCATCATGAATCTCGAGGTGGTGACACCCGAGGATTACATGGGCGATATCGTGGGCGACCTGAACCGCCGTCGCGGACAGATAGTCGCGATGGACTCTACGGCCAATGGGGCCAGGGTCATCAAGGCTTATGTCCCGCTCGCTGAGCAGTTCGGTTATGTCACGGTACTGCGTACCCTGTCTTCCGGCCGTGCGACCAGCACAATGTCCTTTGACCACTATTCCGAGGTGCCTTCCGCCATGGCGAAGGACATCATCGAAAAGAGCGGTTACAGGCCTATAGATGAAGAATAAATTAAAACAAAAGTATCGATATGAGTCAAAGAATCAGAATTAAACTCAAATCATTCGATCATATGCTCGTGGATAAATCCGCAGCTAAGATCGTGGATACGGTGAAGGCTACCGGAGCGAAGGTCAATGGCCCTGTGCCCCTTCCTACCAACAAGAAGATCTTTACCGTGAACCGTTCGACCTTCGTTAATAAGAAGGCCCGCGAGCAGTTCGAACTCGATTCTTACCGCAGGCTTCTCGACATCGAGGATTCCAACGCGAAGACGGTGGACGCCCTCATGAAGCTCGAGCTGCCCTCCGGCGTAGAGGTCGAGATCAAGGTCTGATAAGGTCTTATAAGACCGGACCGGTCCCTTAGCTCAGTTGGTTAGAGCATCTGACTCATAATCAGAGGGTCGCAGGATCATGCCCTGCAGGGACCACAAGGGATTAACGAGGGGTCAGCCATCCGGCTGGCCCCTTTTTTCGTGACCGGGGGGCTTTTATTCGTGCCCGGGTGCGCTTCCTGGCACTGCGACTCTGGCGGTTTTCCTCGGCCGGGTGCGTTTCCCTGTGTGTTTTCAGTACCGCAGTCCTGGCGCTGCTCCGGCGGTT
>JAFSTI010000046.1 GCA_017450585.1 Bacteroidales bacterium | reverse complement strand
GCGGGAGAAGAACCGGAGGGCTTGTATGAACCGTATAAGATTGTCCCGCTTATACCGCCAGAGACAATCGAAGGGATGTCCTGCAAGGAAGTAGTGTATAAGACATATCCGGACAGGGAGCTCAGACTCTGCATAGCTCCCGCTGAAGGGGCGAAGGCCCCGACTCCGGTGGTCTGCTTCATACATGGCGGAGGCTGGCGTGCCGGGGGCCCCGAGAAATTTACAAAATCCGCGATGTACGTGGCGAGGAATGCGGGGCTTGCCGGCGTGAGCATAGCTTATTCCCTTATCGGGCAGGAAGGGGCCGATATTTCCGTTACCATGCAGGATCTTCATGATGCCGTGCAATATCTGCGGGAACATGCTTCGGAGTACAATCTCGATATGACGCGGCTTGCATTCGTCGGCCATTCCGCCGGAGGGCATCTGGCCGCCATGATGGGACTAACCGAACCGGATGCAAAGGTGATATCGGCCTGGTCAGGAGTGTATGATTTGAAGCCGCAGCTTGCTTATTGGTCAGAAGGAAGGGACCCTGACGTGCTGAAGTACATGTTAGGAGGAAAGAACCGCAAGCTCCGGCCATATTCTCCCGTGTATATCATCCCTAAAAAACGCCAGATAGCTGTGCAGCTTTTTCAGGGGACTGTTGACACTTCAGTGCACTACAGTCAGGCCAAGACTTTCCGGGACGCCCTGGTCAAATCCGGCCAGAAGGCAGTGGAATGTAACATCTATCAGTACTATGCGCATAGTCTTAACACCAGTTCAGACAAGGGCCGTGAGTGCTTTGCGAAGTTTATCCGCTTCGTAACGGATCATATCTATGATTAATTGACTACAAATGCTATGAAAAATTCGTTTGAACGGGGGAGTATCCGCCCCGGAATCGTGCATTTCGGGGTGGGTAATTTCCATCGGGCTCATTTGGAGTATCTGACAGACAGGCTGCTTCGTGAAGGAGAGGACCCTTCATGGGGTATCTGTGGGGCTATGATTCTGCCGCAGGACGAGAGCCTGTACACAAGGCTCCAATCACAGGACGGGAGATATACTCTGACTTCTTTCTCCCCGGACGGGAATCACGAGTGCAGGTGGATCGACTCATTGGTTGAGCTGCACTGGGGAGTAACGGACAAGGAGGCGATTATCTCCCGTCTGGCATCGCCTCAGACGAGAATCATAACTCTTACCATCACGGAAGGTGGCTACAATCTTGATACGGAAGCCGTCAGGCACGATATCTCCTTCCTCTCTGAGCCCCAAACCGTATTCGGTTATGTGGCGGAAGGTTTGAGGCGGAGGATGGCTGCCGGACTGCCGGTGACCATATTGTCATGTGACAATCTGCAGCACAACGGACTAACTGCCCGCCGGTCGTTCTGCGATTTCTTTGAGAGACAGGACCCGGCCCTGGCGCGCTGGGTGCAGGATAATGTGACGTTCCCTAACTGCATGGTGGACAGGATCACTCCTGCCACCAGCCCGGCCGATGTGCTCAGGCTTAATGCACTCAACGGCACAGATGACCAGGCTCCGGTATTCTGCGAGAGTTTTATCCAGTGGGTAGTCGAGGACAATTTTATATGTGGCCGTCCTGCGTGGGAAAAGGTGGGGGTGCAGTTTACCGAAGATGTCTCGCCGTACGAAAACATCAAACTCAGTCTGCTGAACGCATCACACACGCTCCTCAGTTATCCCTCCGCCTTGCTTGGCTATGACAGGGTGGACGCAGCGATGAGAGACAGACGCATCGTCAGGCTTGTGCGCGATTTCATGGATGTGGACATCACGCCTCTGGTGACAGTTCCATCGGATGTGGATATTGAATCATACAAGGCGACTCTGATTGACCGTTTCTCCTCTGCATCTATCAGCGACCAGGTCAGCCGTTTGTGCGGGGATGGACTGTCGAAGTTCGCTGTGTACGTGGTTCCGAACTTCGCCCGTATGCTGGAGAATGGCTCTGATGTCGGCAGGCTTGCTTTCCTGCTCTCCTGCTACCGGAAGTATCTCGTCCTGGCGACATCCGGGGACCGGTCCGTCGGGGCGTACTTTGAGCCTCACATGACAGACGAGAACCTGTCGCTGATCCGCTCTTCAGATCCCATGGACTTTCTGTCATTGACTCCGTTCCGGGCTCTGTCCCTCAGGGATAGGACGGCATTTGTGGCCGACTACCTGCGGCTGGACGGGATGCCGGTCCCCGATGCCCTGGAAACTATTCTATAGACTGTCTCTGGGCACGGATCAGTGGGAAAACGTTCCCGTCCGTGTCATCTACGTCCCGGTCTGTTTCCGTGGATAAAAAAATGTGTATTTTTGTGCTTCGAATAATAACCAATACTCTATGAAGAAGTTTTTATCCTTTCTGATTTGCGCATGTCTCGCTGCCGGGATCGCCATGGCACAGACCGCAAATGATTGTTATTACACCGAAGCCACGGCCTTCACGCTGGTGGGCAATCTGTTCCCTGATACCCCGAACCCGTATCACCGCATCGATACGGTCCGTTTCAAGGGATTCACCGCGAGCGAGAACCTCCAGGTCCGCGAGCCGGCCGGCATGGCGGTCGCATTCCGCACCGACAGCCCGTTCATCCGCGTCCTTGCTGATTTCGGCACAATAGGCCGGGCGAACAGTACGATGCCTATTGCCGTAAAGGGCTTTGACCTATATATAAAGAAGGATGGCAAATGGTTATGGGCCGCGGCCGCGACACAAAGTGACGGCCGGGAAGAATTGCCATTGACCGTAATCCGCAATCTGGACGGCACCATGCACGAGTGCCTGCTGTACCTGCCGCTCCTGAGCGAGCTGTACTCCCTGCAGATCGG
>JAFSTI010000045.1 GCA_017450585.1 Bacteroidales bacterium | reverse complement strand
GTACGCTTCTGAGCCTGGTATGCGCGGATAATCCCATGGCTTACGCATGCGACATCCGGCTTTTTGGGCGGAAGAGGGGCAGCGGTGAGAGTATCTGGGAGATTAAGAAAAAGATAGGCTACGTCAGTCCGGAGATGCACCGCGCTTATAAGTACGACCAGAAGGCCGCCGATGTGGTGGCGAGCGGGCTTTTCGATACGGTGGGATTGTTCTATCACCCGGACGATGCGCAGAGGGAGGCCTGCCTGCGCTGGATGGAGCGATTCGGCATTGCGGATCTCGCGGAGAAGACCTTTAAGTCATTGAGTAGCAGCCAGCAGCGGCTCTGCCTCGTCTGCCGCGCCTTCGTAAAGAATCCCCCGCTCCTGATATTGGACGAGCCCCTCCACGGCCTCGACAATCCCCGGCGCTTCATGGTCCGCGACATCATCGACGAATATTGCGCCGACCCCAGCCGGACTCTCATCATGGTCTCCCACTACCCTGAAGAATACCCCGCCTGCATCGACCACAGCCTGACGCTGCACCGCTAGAGAGGAACAATGAAAGCGAAGAAGAAACAACGGCGGATGCGCATCACCGAAGCCGACTACATCCTGGCCCAGCGCCGTGCAGCGCGCCTCGAAGAAATCGAAGCGCACGGCCACCCCGTCACCTTCCGCCGCGCCTTCCACAAATCCCGCAAAACCTACGACCGCAAGCGCCTCAAGAAAGTGATTCCGGAGGAATAAAAACGAATAACCAGACCGTTAACGAATGATCCGCCAGTAGTCGGCTTTGCGGGGTTTGGGGTCGCGGGGAGGAGCGGAGGGGTAGCCGAGCGAGAGGGCTCCGACTCCGATCAGGCCTTCGGGGAGGCCAAGTTCTGCCATGATTTCCCTTCCCTCGGGAGTGGCGAACATTTCCCGTTCGCGGTTTATCCAGCACGAACCGAGGCCGATGGCATGCGCGGCATTCATCATATTGCCAAGTACCAAAGTACCGTCGCAGACCGAATTGGCCCAGACCGCAGGATCCGAGGCAAAAACCAGGACAATAGTCGGCGCGCCGTAATACGGATCGATATCCCTCCCCCACACCGCGGCGTTCATCTTGGTGAGCCGGGCAATAAGTTCCGGCTTCTGGACCGCCACGATCCACGGATCCTGATAACCCATCCCGGTCGGCGCCCAAGTCCCGGCGTCAAGCACCGCCTTCAGTTCCTCATCAGTAATCTGCTCCGGCTTAAAATGCCGAACACTGCGCCTCGTGCGCAAAGCTTTCAAAACGATATTCTCTTCCATACCGACAAATGTACAAAAAGTCACGGCACCTTGCACATGCACCGGGCAGAGATAGATTAGTTCGACTAGTCGGCGGGGGGGGGCGACTGTGCTTAACGGGCCAAAAGTTGGACCTTCAAGCACGAAAATGGCCTATTTTGATCCTAAAGGTCCATTCTGTGGACCTTCAAGCACACCCGGCGGGGGTTTCACGCACAATATGCACTCTGGAATGCACATTGCGTGCACCTTGGGAGGGTGCGAAGATTGGCACCGCTGCCTCGCGAACAGAGAGCTCGGCGGCTACAGCACGGGAAAGCCTTCTGAGTGCGGTGGGTGTGACAAACCCGGTCACACCTAGCTCATCATATGTCGTGGGTGACAGTTTTGCGCGGTAGGTGGGCAGCACTTCGTCACACCTACCGCAAAAAAGGCGGCCGGCGGGGGGTTCCGACAGAGGGAGATGGCCCTGAAGGTCACAGCCCAAACGCCCCCCGGAAGGCACAGCCACAAACGCCCACCTGAAAGTCACAGCCCGAGGTGGCGGCGGAAGATGGCGGCGAGCTGGTCGGTTTCGATGAGGAAGCCGTCGTGGCCGAAGATGGAGTCGATTTCGTAGTAGGAGGCGTCGCACAGGGCGGCGGCGGTGGCGCGGCCCTGCTCGGGCGGGAAGAGGTAGTCGGATGTGATGCTGATTACGGCGCAACGGGCTTTGATCCTGGCGAGAGCGGCTTCGACTCCCCCACGTCCGCGTCCGACGTTCATAGAGTCGAGGGCATAGGTGAGATACCAGTAGCTATAGGCATCGAAGTCCCTGGCCACCAATTTATCTCCCTGGTGCCTCTGATACGAAGCGGCGCGATCGGCGAAGAGCACGTCGTCATCTTTCTCGGCCTGGGTCAGATTGTATCCCGCAAAAGTCCTATACGAAATCAGCGCCATGGAGCGGGCACAGCGAAGCCCCGCCTCTCCGCCATGCAGGTCAGCAGCGGCCTTGAACGAAGGGTCGGACAGAAGAGCCATGCGCTGAGATTCATTGAACGCCGTCATATACGGCAGCACACGGGTAGCCGTAGCGAGGAACACTGCATCCGCGACCACATCCGGTTCCATAATCACCCATTCGAGCGTCTGGAATCCGCCGATGGACGGTCCCAGCATCAGATCGATGCGCGAAATACCCAGATGCTTACGCACCAGAATATTGGCAGCGACAATATCACGAACCGTGGTCTGAGGGAAGTCGAAGAAGTAAGGCCGGCCGGTCGCTGGATTGACGGAGGCGGGGCCGCATGCACTGTAGGGCGAGCAGAGCATGCTCACGCAGACGATGTAGTACTCCGACGGATCGAACATCTGCCCGGGTCCGACCATCGTAGGCCACCAGTCTTCGGGGTTTGAATTCCCGGTAAGCGCATGGCAGACCCACACCACCTTTTCGCCGGGACAGTATTCCCGGTCGGAAGTATAGTACACCAGGTCCAGGGCCGGAAGACTGCCTCCCGACTCGAACGCGAACGTCTCGCCGTGGTGATATACGTGCCGCTTCATCATAGCTGGCCAAGACCGGGTACGACAGGACTCACAGGCACGGCTTCAGCCTTGCCTTCAGCCACTTCGATCGCGTGGGAGATATCGTCAATAAGGTCGCTGGCCGCCTCCAGTCCGATGCTCAGGCGCATCAGGTCGGCGGGAATGCCGGCCTCGCGGAGCTGCTCGTCGCTAAGCTGACGGTGCGTATGGGATGCGGGGTGCAGGATGCAGGAATAGCAGTCAGCGACATGCGTTTCGATCGTCACAAGCCTCAGGGCATCCATGAAACGGTTCGCGAACGCGCGGTCGCCCTTCAGGCCGAATGCCATCACGCCGCAAGTGCCGTCCGGCATGTATTTCTGCGCGCGGAGATAGTCCGGGTCGCTTTTCAGGCCGGGGTAACGGACCCACGCGACCGCCGGATGTTCTTCCAGGGAACGGGCGACTTGCAGGGCTGTACCTGCCTGGCGGCGTACGCGCAGGTGGAGT
This sequence comes from Bacteroidales bacterium, assembly GCA_017450585.1. Taxonomy (GTDB): domain Bacteria; phylum Bacteroidota; class Bacteroidia; order Bacteroidales; family UBA932; genus Cryptobacteroides. Next base: position 16,349 of record JAFSTI010000045.1, on the reverse strand, counting down.
GTCTGCAGACCGAGATTCAGGTAGAACGCGTTCTGCGGGCTCTGCTGGCTGCCCAGGTCGCGCATGAGCTGGCTGACCGCCTTGGTGATATAGGCCAATTTTCCAAACTTCTTCGTGTAGGTCAGGCCGTGGTAGGACGGATCGGGCGTCGTGAGGCCGGGGAAACGGTCCGCATGAGCCTCCCAGTCGAAATTGCCACTGTCCACGATGCAGCCGCCCACCGTCGTGCCGTGTCCGTCCATGTATTTGGTGGTGCTGTGCGTGACAATATCAGCGCCCCACTCGAACGGGCGGCAGTGCACGGGAGTCGGGAAGGTATTGTCCACAATCAGCGGAACGCCGTGGCTGTGGGCAATGCGTGCGATGCGCTCGATGTCCAGCACGCGAACTCCGGGATTGCTGAGCGCCTCGCCGAAGACGAGCTTAGTCTCCGGACGGAAGGCAGCTTCAAACTCCTCGTCGCTGGCGTCGGCGTTCATGAACGTCACATCGATTCCGAGCTTTTTCAGCGTGGTACCGAAAAGATTGAAGGTACCGCCGTATATATCCGAGAGGCTGATCATGTGCGATCCGGCTTCACAGATATTGAAACAGGCGAAGAAATTGGCGGCCTGGCCGGAGGACGTCAGCAAGGCACCCACTCCCCCTTCGAGGGCCGCGATTCGTGCCGCGACCATATCGCAGGTGGGATTCTGTAGTCGGGTATAGAAATATCCACTATCTTCAAGGTCGAACAGGCGGCCCATCTGGTCGCTGTTCTCATATTTGAATGTCGTACTCTGGATAATGGGCATCTGACGGGGACCGCCCTTGCCGGGTTCATACCCTGCCCTGACACACAGGGTGTCAATACTGAGTTTCTTCTCCATATAGGCTGCCTTCTTTTTTATTACAGGCACAAAAGTAAGAAAAAAACTCTCACTTCGTGTATTTTCCGATCAGTCGTAAGATAAGTTCATTCAGTAGCTCGACTTCATAGTCCCCGACGCTGGCCTCGATGTGATCACCGCCTATGCCGCTGTCATTGGTGATAAAGACATAGGTACCGCCGGTAGTGGCGGCGAAGAAGCGGAGCATGAACTCCGTATTCTTATTCACGCCGCTCGCGGCGATGGGGATCAGCTTGATTCCTCTCTCCGAGAACGACTGAATCGACTTCTGCAAGCTCTCGACGACCCCCTTATGATCCTGATGTGCGGGCGCGTCCAGAAGCATGAAAGCCAGGCGGGTCTTAGCCGACTTATCCCAGGACAGGCCGCTGAGGGACTTCTCCAGAGCCGTATGCACGGCCTCTGAATAGTCACCGCCGTCACTCGCCTGCTGCTTGGAGATAAACGCCGTAGTCGCGGTGAAGTCCGTAGTGAAATCCTGATAGCGGGTGACATACTTGTCATTTCCGAAGCCGGGGCCGTCATCATCCCTATAGAACAGGGCGGACGTGCGGAAGGTCAGGGCGCTATTCTCGGCCTGTGTCTTTCGAAGGATATCCAGCAGGTCATCCTTGAGGAAATCAATCTCATCACCCATCGAGCCGGTGGCATCCACTATGAACGCTATGTCCGCCTGAGACTTAACGGTCGGGGCCGTCGGCACGGTGTACTGGTTCACACGCGCTCCGTTAGGACAATCCCAGCCACTGATAAGCAGTTCCTCCTCGCGGGCCACGCCATCAAGCTTGAGGGTAAACTCCGAAGAATCTACATTCTCAGTCTTCTGGAAAAGGCCGATCCACAGTTCAGCACAGCCGGAATTGTCGGTAACGGCGGTCCAGACCTTGGAGCTGCCTCTTTCCAGAGACACTTTCACTCCGGGGACCGGTTTCCCATCGGAATCGACAGCACGTACCGCTACACGGTTGTTAGTATAGAACTTCCAATATGAGCTCTTATCGGCGAAGTCCTGACCGGTCATCAGTTTTCCCCAGAAATCCCAATTATCCAAGTCATTCCACTCACCGGCAGTGACGCGGCCGGCATTGGAATTACCACCGGGTTCAGTGCCGGGATCATCGCCTGAGACATCTCCGCTTAATCCGCCGCCATCGCCGGCAACAAACCCTCCTTCGCGTCCGGAAAGATCATAATCTCCGTCAATCGCGGACCCGACGCCATCACATCCGGCCAGAAGGGCGCAAAGTGCCAGAAGGGCAAATCCAAACCTTTTCATAATACCACAGGTTTTATCAGGGTGTCGAACCACACGCGTGCAGCGGCTGGCCGGCCCTTATCGAAACTTAAATGAAATCCGTCACGCGTATAATCCTGGGCATCAGGTTTTTCTACGCGAAGCCGGCTGATAGCCGGTCCGACGGGTATAAACACAGATACACCGTGACGCAAGCGCACGGAGTCCACACAGGCCGCGATAGCTTCGTCCATCACCTTCTGGTCGGAGCCATAACGCGGGAAATCCCGGTGATTAGATGTCCTGGAATAGGACCAGGTCTGATGCCAGGCAATCGTGGCATGGGGATTAGGGCAATGCCGCCGGATAATCCCGAGCAGGGAATCAATCCACGGCACATAGCTGTCATATTGCCCGGAAAGACCGGAGGCTTGCTGAATGGTAATCACGTCCCAGGGTTCAGAGCCCAAGGCATCCAGCATCGAAGCATGACGGCTGACATTCTCCCACTTATTGGCTACAGACTTGTCATAACGATAATCATGTAAGTCACCTTCATAACATTCGACATGATGCTTAAGCGAGCAGCCGCCGATGTAAAGCCGTCCCAATATCACATTGTGAATCCCGGCACTGTCGAGTAGGTCGGGAAGGAACTGAGTGCCGTCATCGGAAAAGCTGTTCCCAATAGCCAAAACACGGAGCGTATCAGGATGCACGGGCAGCGGATAATTAATACGCACCATCCAGTCCGGCTTTGAGTAGTCATAAGCGCTGCGCTCCTCCTCCCAGGCGGAGTTAACGAATACGGTGTCAGCCTTGTCAATATAAAGCACGCCGTCCAGATGATCGCATTCATGCTGGAAAATCACGGCGGCGAAACCGCGCACCGTATCCCGGCGGGGCTTCAGCGTCTGAATATCCGTATATGAGACAATGATGTCCGTGTATCTCGGAACCACTCCCCTGCACGGCGCCACCGAAAGACAACCCTCCGGCCCCCGGACGATATCGCCGAACAGCGAATCAATCTGGATATTGGGATAGGCCTCGAAGGGACGTCCGGGCTTGTCAACTCTCTGTAGGACTACCAGCCGGCGGTTAATGCCGACCTGCGGGGCAGCTATGCCCACACCGTCCTCCTTGGGTGACTGCACCGTCGCGTTCATCTTAGCTACCAGCGTCCGGAAAAGCGGATCTTTCAGCTCAGCGCGCGTAAACGCCACGGAAGGAGACCTCAGAATCGCCGAATCCGCCCTGTCCCAGATCGTAGTTACATACATCACGGAGTCGCTTTTCTCGATAATCAGCCTCTCGAAATCAGAAAAGCCGCTGCGTGAGCAGGCACACAGAAGCAAAGCGAAGGTAATAAACCAAAAGCGTTTCATACCAAAGAAACTATTTTCTTTCTCCACGGAGCGTCAGCCCCATAAAAACAATCGCAAGCAGGCAGGCGCCAAGCAGCAGTGCGAAGGTCCAGTTCCATCCGGCAGCCTGGGCGACCGCGCCGATTACGACATTTGCAAGTATCGCAGTACCAAAGAAGTAGCCGAAGAATCCGGTCAATCCGGCGGCGGTACCGGCTGCATTCTTCGGAGCCAGGTCGAGCGCTTGGACGCCTATCAGCATGACCGGCCCGTAGATGAAGAAACCGATACCGATAAGGGCAATGATAACGACCGTCAGGTTGTCGATGAACAGCCAGTAGATCAGGATGAACACGGCCACCAGCGCCATGAAAAGCATGGTCGGCACGGCACGCCGCCCGTGGAAGAGTTTATCGGAAAGCCAGCCGCAGATCAGCGTACCCGGGATGGCCGCAAACTCGTATGCGAAATACGCCCAGCCTGCAGATTTCAGGTCAATACCCTTCTCCGTCAGGATGGTCGGGGCCCAGTCCAGGCAGCCGTAGCGGACCATGTAAACGAAGGCGTTAGAGAGTGCGATGAACCACAGGAACTTATTGTTCAAAACATATTTGAAGAAAATCTCGCGGGTAGTGAGCGTCTGCTCTTGCTTCTCGGAGTAGTTTTTCGGGTAGTCATCCCGCCACTTCTCCACAGACGGAAGGCCGCAGGACTGGGGCGTATCGCGCAGCAGGATATAGGCAAGCATGGCAATAAACACCGCAACGGCCGCGGGGAAAAGGAAGGTTCCGGCCAGAAAGTACAGTTCCGGATGCGCACCGTAGAACCAGGATCCGAACCAGACCGCACCGTAGGTAGCCATCGGGCCGACCATGGCTCCACCGACGTTATGGGCGCAGTTCCAGATGGACATCATCGTACCGCGCTCGGTTACGGAGAACCAATGCGTCATCACACGCCCGCAGGGGGGCCAGCCCATACCGTTGAACCACCCGACCAGGAAGTTCAGCACGCCCATCACTATTATTGCCAATAACTTATGCTCTGCGCCTATCCACTGGATCGGGACGATCATGAAGGCCATGGAAATAGCGGCCAATATCAAACCGAGCGGGAGGAAAGCCCGTGCGTTGCTCCGGTCCGAAACGCTGCCCATCAGGAATTTGGACAGTGCATACGCAATGGCGTTCATCGAGAGCACTGCGCCCAATTCGGCCTTGTCGAATCCGAGCGGAGCGAGTGCCGGTATGGCCATCGAAAAGTTTTTCCTCACCAGGTAGAATCCGGCGTAACCGATGAAAGCGCCCAGGAAAACCTGCAGCCTCATGGATTTATATTTGCGGTCCGTTTCGGGGCCCGCCGGGGACTCGGGAAGATAAGCGGGTTGCTTTAGGAAGTTCAGCATAATATAGTTTTTAGCAACTGATACGGTTATTTATATAGTGAATACAAATATAACGAAATTTTGTATTACGGGAATAAAGTGCGAACTTAGCACGGAAACACCATTGCCATGAAAACGATCCGCACCTTCATGCCGGCCGCGGTCCTGCTGCTCGCTGCCGCGTTCCTATTGACTTTCAGCCACAGGAGCTCCGCTCAGGAGGCGGAGTCTTCGGTCATCGTCTCAAGCGTAAAATATGACAGCCTGTACAGTTACAACGCCCAGTTGTATATCATCCGGCCCGTCGGGAAGGACGGCGTGAGCGGGAAGGAGGAGAAATTGCCCTGTATCATGTATGTGCAGGGCTCGGCCTGGAAGAAGCAGAACATGGCAGCGGCGGTGCGGCGCATGATTCCCATGGCGGAGAAGGGGTATGTCGTCGCGTGCGTGGAGTACCGTCCGTGTTCGGAGGCCCTTTTCCCAGCACAGGCCGAGGATGCTAAGACTGCGACCCGTTTCATGAGGGCGCATGCCGCCGGGTATGGTATCGATCCGGACAATATTTTCGCCTGGGGCGGTTCGTCCGGCGGGCATACGGTCCTGCTGCAGTCATTGACCCAGGACTCTGATCTACTGGACAATGGGCATCTGGGCGAGTACCCGTGCTCGGTTCGGGCGGTCGTGGATTATTTCGGTCCGTCGGAGCTGGTGCGGGAGTTCCGTATCCGGGACGGATATCAGGAGAAGCCGGATGCGAACGGCGGTCTGTTGCTGGGGGATCCAGTATGGGAGAAAAGGGATATTGCCCTGAAAGCCAGTCCTTTATACTATGTACATCCGTACGCCGTGCCGACTTTCATCGTGCATGGGGACCGTGACGAGGTGGTGCCGCTGGAGCAAAGTACGTCCCTGGCCGAACGCTTCCGGGAATGCGGTGCGCCCTATGAGTTGCTGATCCTTGAGGGGGAGGCGCACGGGACGCCCGGATTCTGGACGGAGGAGATGTATTCTAAGGTGGACGCCTTTTTCAGAAAACACCTGAAGTAAGGAAGGTTTTCATCCCGCGTGTGGCGACGTCGCGGATATGGATGATGCGCGCTTCGCGGGCCGGGACGTCTTTGGGGTCGATGATGTAGATGGGCACGCCCGGTGCCGCATAGTGATATAGTGATGCGGCCGGGTATACCTGGAGCGAGGTCCCGATTATCAGTACGACATCTGCCTGGCTTACGGCTTCGGCCGCTTCCTGTAGTTTTGGTACGGCTTCTCCGAAGAAGACGATATGGGGTCGCATCTGGACTCCCCTGCTGTCTTTGTCTCCGAGGTGGACTTCGTTGTATCCGATGTCTACGACTCGTTTTTCACTGAAGCCGTCCCAGTCGTTGAACGAATCTTCGGGGCGTATTTTGGTGGCTTCGCCGTGAAGATGAATAATATGGGTGCTGCCGGCGCGCTCGTGAAGGTCGTCCACGTTCTGGGTGATGACGGTCACGTCGCAGTCCTTTTCCAGCGCCGCTATGTCCAGGTGGGCGCTGTTCGGCTGGCAGGCGGCCATCCGTTTTCTCAGGCCGTTGTAGAAGGATAGTACCGTACCGGGATCACGGTGCCAGCCTTCGGCGGAGGCTACCACCATCGGGTCATAATTATCCCAGGTCCCGCCGCTGTCGCGGTAGGTTGAAAGTCCGCTTTCGGCGCTGACACCGGCGCCGGTAAGCACTGCGATTTTCTTTTTCATGTCCCCAAAGTTAGCATTTTCCCCGGTATTTACCTAGGCCTCCGGAGGCGACTGCCAAATTGGCAGTGGAATATAGTTTGAATCATACTGGTGCAGCCGGTACTAAGTGGCCGGCGGATATGGATATGGAAAACAAAAAATATGAATTCTTGGACAAGTACGCCGTGAATCTCAATGATTTGGCGTCAAAAGGAAAACTCGATCCGGTCATTGGCCGGGACGACGAGATCAGGAGGGTCCTCCAGATTCTTTCCAGGAGGACCAAGAATAACCCGATACTGGTGGGCGAGCCCGGAGTCGGCAAGACGGCCATCTCCGAAGGCATTGCCATGAAAATCATCGACGGGCAGGTCCCGGAGAACCTGAAGAGCCGTTGTATCTACTCTCTGGACATGGGTGCCCTGATTGCGGGCGCGAAGTATCAGGGTGAATTTGAGGAGCGGCTCAAGGGCGTCGTAAAGGAAGTCGTGGACAGCGACGGTCAGGTCATCCTGTTTATCGATGAAATACATACTCTGGTCGGAGCCGGACGGAGCGGCGGCGCGATGGATGCGTCGAACATCCTGAAACCGGCGCTGGCCCGCGGCGAGCTGCGCACAATAGGCAGCACGACGCTGGACGAATATCAGAAATACTTCGAGCAGGATAAAGCTCTGGAGCGACGCTTCCAGAAGGTGATGGTGGACGAGCCGTCACCGGCCGAAAGCATTGCCATAATGCGTGGCCTTAAGGAAAAGTATGAGAACCATCACAAGGTCCGCATCATGGATGACGCCCTGATCGCGGCAGTGAACCTCAGCCACCGCTATATTACCAGCCGCTTCCTGCCGGACAAGGCTATTGACCTCGTAGATGAGGCTGCCTCCAAACTGCGTCTGGAGATGAATTCCGTCCCGGAGCCCATCGCCGAACTGGACAGTAGCATACGGCAGCTCGAAATCGAGAAAGAGGCCATCAAACGCGAGGGCGTCGGTCTGAAGATGGATAAGATCGAGTCCGAGCTGAAGGAGCAGCGGGCCAAACGGGAGGCGCTGGCGACGCGCTGGAATGAGGAAAAGTCCATAATAACTGAGCTGAATTCCCTGCGCCAGCAGGCGGAAGACCTAAAGCACGAGGCGACTGTCGCGGAGCGCAGCGGCGATTACGGACGCGTGGCTGAGATACGCTATGGTAAATTGGCCCAGAGCCAGAAACGCATTGAGGAGCTGGAACGCAAACAGGCGGATATCAAGGACCCTATTATGACAGAGGCCGTTACGCCCGAGGATATCGCGGAGGTCGTGGCCCGCTGGACCGGCATTCCGGTGAACCGCATGCTGGAGAGCGAGAAGGAGAAATTGCTCCGGATGGAAGACGCCCTGCACGAGCGTGTGGTGGGTCAGGACAAGGCAGTCAGCGCAGTTTCGGATGCGGTACGGCGTTCGCGCGCCGGCCTTTCCAACGAGCACCGGCCCATCGGTTCGTTCCTGTTCCTGGGCAGCACCGGAGTCGGAAAGACCGAATTGGCCAAAGCCCTGGCGGAGTTCCTGTTCAATGACGAGACCATGATGACGCGTATCGACATGAGCGAGTATCAGGAAAGCCACACCGTCTCGCGGCTGGTCGGCGCGCCTCCGGGATACGTCGGCTACGATGAGGGAGGCCAATTGACCGAAGCCGTGCGGCGCAAACCGTATTCGGTGGTGCTGCTGGACGAAATCGAGAAGGCGCATCCGGACGTGTTCAACATCCTGCTTCAAGTACTGGATGACGGCCGCCTGACTGACAACAAGGGCAGGACCGTGGACTTCAAGAACACCATCCTCGTAATGACATCCAATCTTCGCGAGGAGGACCTTCGTGCCCGTATGCGTCCGGAGTTCCTGAACCGAATCGACGAGATTATCGTATTCGACCAGCTGAAGCGCGAAGATATCCGGCAGATCGTCCGCATCCAGATGCATCTGCTTCAAGAGAAATTGGAGCAGGACAATGTCAGCCTGACCTACACCAAAGCGTTTGAGGACAATATGGTCGAGAACGGGTACGACCCGGACTTCGGCGCCCGCCCGGTGAAGCGACTGATCCAGCGCGAACTGGTAAACCAGCTTGCCCGCGAGATACTCGAGGGCCGGATCACCAAGGACTCCGCTATCGAAGTCGACTGCGAGAACGGCCGGGTCGTGCTGCGGAATTAAATCTTTTTGCTAAATTTGGCCGTTTTTTGAAAGAAAAAAGGCTTTTATGTGTGGCATAGTAGGTTATACCGGACGGCAGCAAGCGGCTCCCATCCTTCTGGACGGATTGTCCAAACTCGAGTACAGAGGTTATGATTCGGCCGGACTGGCCGTGCGTGGAGACGACGGGAAGGTTACGGTCGTGAAGGCCAAGGGGAGGCTGAAGGTCCTCTCCGAGAAGGTCGACGGCGGACGGACTCTGGCTGGCTGCACCGGTATCGGACACACCAGATGGGCCACCCACGGGGATCCCAGCGAACCGAATGCTCATCCGCATGTTTCAGGTGTAATCGCAGATGATTCGGAAGTCGTCGGAGTCCACAACGGCATCATCGAGAATTATCAGGAACTCAAGGAAAAGCTTCTGAAGGCCGGGTACGAGTTTTATTCTCAGACCGACACCGAGGTAGCCGTCAAACTGGTAGACTACTATTACCGCAAATACCACAGTCCGGCCGAAGCCCTGTCGAAAGCTATGGTGAGGCTTCGCGGTTCCTATGCGCTGGCTATATTGTTCAAAGAATATCCCGAGCAGATTTGGGCCGCCCGCAAAGACAGTCCTATGATTATCGGAGTGAGAGATGACGAGGCGTTCCTGGCCTCGGATGTCCCGGCCATCCTGAAGTACACCCACGAAATCTATTACGTGGATAATTTCGAGATGGCTTGTCTGGAGAAGGGGCATGTAGAGTTTTTCAATATAGACAGGGAACCTGTCGAGAAGCAGACCGTAACCATCACCTGGGACGCCGATGCGGCGGAGAAGGGCGGATTCGAGCATTTCATGATTAAGGAGATACACGAGCAGCCCAAAGCGGTCCGGGACACACTGAATGCACTGATAAAAGACGGGCGCATCGACCTGAGCGCATCGGGGCTCAGCTCCGAGATGATGCAGGAGATATCAGATATATATATGGTAGCGTGCGGAAGCGCGTGGCATGTATCAATGGTGGCCAGTTATGTCATCGAAGATCTGTCTTCAGTAATGGTCCGCACCGACCTGGCTTCCGAGTTCCGCTACCGCTCTCCCCTGCTGAACGAGCACACTCTGGTGATAATCATATCGCAATCCGGAGAGACGGCAGACAGCCTGGCCGCGCTCCGGGAAGCACACGCACGAGGCTCCAAGACACTGGCTATTGTCAATGTGCTAGGCAGCAGCATCGCGCGTGAGGCCGACCACGTCATTTACACCCTGGCCGGACCGGAAATTGCCGTAGCCACCACTAAGGCTTACAGCGCACAGCTGGCCGTGACATACGCTTTCGCCATAGAACTCGCCCGAATCAAGGGACGCATCGACGAAAAGCGTTATTCTCAGCTGATTTCCGATCTGCTTACCCTGCCGGACAAAATGGCCTCGCTGCTTGAGGACAAAGAGCGAATCCAATGGTTCGCGTCCAAACGCACGAACGCGCGCGATGCCTTTTTCATCGGACGGGGGCTGGACTACGCCGCGGCCCTGGAGGGCAGCCTGAAGATGAAGGAAGTATCCTACGTGCACTCAGATGCCTATGCCGCCGGAGAGCTTAAGCACGGCACTATCAGCCTGATTGAGGACAATACCCTCGTCGTGGGGATATTGACCCAAAACAGCCTGTACGCGAAGACGGTCTCGAATATGGTGGAATGCAAGACCCGCGGCGCCTATCTGATGGCCGTCGCTACCGCCGGGCACTATGAAATCGAGGACACGGCCGACTTCACCATATACATCCCGCGCATCGACGAGCACTTCGCGGGCAGCCTCTCGGTGATCCCGCTGCAGCTTCTGGGCTACTATACTTCCGTATCCAAGGGTCTCGACGTCGATAAACCCCGGAACCTCGCCAAGAGCGTAACCGTCGAATAAGACGAGAGAAATAGGGTTTTGCAAAAAAATATGCATTTTTTCGAAATATCGCTTGCGATATAAAAATAAAGTCGTATATTTGCATCGTGAACGATATAAATCGCTAGCTAAAACAAAGAACATAACAGTTAATATATAACGTAAAAAATTAATTATCATGGACAAACAGAAATCAATCGCGACCCTTCAGGCCTATGCAACCGGCCTCGCCGCACAGTCTCTTCAGCACAAAGTAGAGGGTAAAATCTTCGCAGATCAGGGTTATTCCAAGCTTGGCGAGAAGTATGCCGAGCACGCAGCCGAGGAAATGGGCTGGGTGGACCAGTTCATCGAGCGCATCCTGGATCTGGGCGGAACTCCTCAGGTGGAAGCCGCTCCCGCCATGTGCGTAACCAGCGACCCCGTGGAATACATCAAGTCGGACCTCGAAGTCTCCCATAGGGAGGTGCCTATCCTGCAGCAGGTGGTTCTCTCCCTGGCCGATGACCTGAAAACCTACGACATCCTGAAAGCATACGCCCTGGACGAAGAAGAAGACATGCTCTGGAGCGAGACCCAGCTCGACCTCATCGAGAAAATCGGTCTCCAGAATTGGCTCGTGCAGCAGCTCTAGGGCAGTTATCCTGATATGAAAAGAATAACTATCGCATTGCTGGCGGCGCTGACCGTACTACCGGCGATCGCCCAAACCGACAAAGACATGGCAACTGTATATGACTACAAGACTCTCAGCAACAAAGGTGCTGAAGTAGATCTGGCACAATATAAGGGAAAGGTTCTGATGATAGTAAACACCGCTTCAAAATGCGGCTTCACCCCGCAGTACGACGGACTTGAGGAACTGTATCAGAAGTATAAGGATCAAGGCCTCGTCATCATCGGTTTCCCCTGCGACCAGTTCGCCGGCCAGGAGCCCGGAACCAATGATGAGATAGAAGAATTCTGCCGTCTTAATCACGGAGTTACCTTCCCCCTGATGGCCAAAACCGACGTGAATGGCGCTAACGCCGAACCCGTTTTTGAGTTCCTGAAGGCGCAGGCCCCGGCCGAGGAGTACAAAGGCTTTAAGGCCAAGGCCACCCATAAGATGCTCAAAGGCATAAGCAAGAGCTTCGAGAAGGACAGCGACATACTCTGGAACTTCACCAAGTTCCTCATCGGCCGCGATGGCACGACCGTAAAACGTTATGCTCCCACCACGACTCCGAAGGACATAGAGAAGGATCTGGAATCAATGCTATGATCAAAGAGGAGTTCCGTCTGGATAACCAGCTCTGCTTCCGGCTCTACACCGCTTCGCGACTTCTCTCGCAGGCCTATAATCCGCTGCTCTCAGAGCACGGATTGACATACCCGCAGTACCTCGTGCTGCTGGTCCTGTGGGAGAAGGACGCCCAGCCGGTCAATGACATCGCCAAGCGCCTGTTTCTCGAGACCAATACGGTCACTCCCCTGCTTCAGCGGATGGAGAAGGGTGGGATCCTGACGCGGAGCAGAGGCAGCAAGGATGCCCGGCAAATCATAGTAAGCCTTACCGAAAAAGGCAAGGGACTCCAGAAAAAACTGGCCGATGTCCCCACCTCCGTGGGCAAAGCAGTTATCTGCGAAAGCCTTACCCCGACTACTACCCCGGAACTATTCCTCATTCTGGACGGCATAATCACCAAGTTAAACTCTGCTAAGGTATGACAGTCAACCCCAACGGCATTATCATCGGTGCGGCCGTTTTCATATGCATCGGCATTTTCCATCCTTTGGTTATAAAGTTCGAGTATCGCTGGGGTCGGAAAGCCTGGTGGTGTTTTCTCGCCCTGGGCCTGCTGTGCACCGCAGCCTCGCTGTTTATCCCTTCTTTTATAGGTTCGACCATCACCGGAGCGGTCGCGTTCTCATGCTTCTGGAGCATCCATGAAATGTTTAAGCAGGAGAAACGGGTCCTCAAGGGCTGGTTCCCAGAGAACCCAGCCAGACACGAATACTACGAGTCCAAACGTCGGAAATCATAAAAAATTGGTATCTTTGCATTCGTGCTAAAGCCTAATTTTTGATGGAAGACTTGACCATTGTTCCCGTCGTCGGGAAACGAATGCTTAAACAATTCATCCAGTTTCCGCTGGACTTGTATAAAAACTGCGACAAATGGGTACCCGCCTTTGAAGATGACGAATTCAAATCTCTCGGGCCCGACAATCCTTCACTCTCATTCTGTGAGCGCGAGCTGTTTCTGGCTTTCCGCGGGAAGCAGGTAGTGGGGCGCATCGCCGCCATCATCAATCACAATGCCAATAAAAAATGGAACGAGAACACCGTCCGCTTCGGATGGTTCGATGTGGTGAATGATTATCCGGTCGCCGTGGTACTGGTTGACCGCGTCATCGAGTGGGGACGGGAGCGTGGCGCACAGAAGATAAAGGGACCCTTGGGTTTCACGGATATGGATCGCGAAGGCATGCTGGTAGAGGGATTTGAGAAAGAGAGTCCCTTCACCGTCATCTATAATTATCCCTATTACGGGGAGTTTATGGAGAAGATGGGCTTCACGAAGGATGTCGACTGGACACAGCGCTGCGTCGAGTTCGGTCCACAGCTTCCGCCAATGATGCAGTATGCCGACCTCGTGGAAAAACGCTATGGCGTGCGCCTGTATCGCGCGAATACTCTAAAGCAGATGGCCCGCCGCGGACGCGAGATGTTCTATGTCCTCAATGATGCCTTCGCCGGACTGTACGAGTACAGCAAGCTTTCCGACGCTCAGATCGACAGCTATGTAAAGCAATATGTCCCCGTCCTGAACAAGGACATGGTGGCCTTCGTCGTGAACGAGGAAGACAAGCTGGTGGCCTTTACGGTGACAATGCCCCATATAAGCGCCGGAGTGCGCAAGGCAAAGGGGCGCATTTTCCCCTTCGGCTGGCTGCACATTCTGCCTCAGCTAAATCCAAGGAAGAATCACATCGCTGAAGGCCTTCTGATCGGAGTGCTGCCGGAGTATCAGGCCAAGGGCGCCGCGCTGCTGATGTTCAAGTATCTTCACGAGAACTATAACAAACTGGGGATCAAGCATTTGCTGCTCAATCCCCAGTTAGAAGAAAACCACAAGGTCCAAGCCTTGTTCGGTAGCGATTACGACGTGCAGCTTTATCAGCGGCGGCGTTCGTACGTTAAAGAGCTCTAGGCCAATTCCTTAACAACTGCATCGCACACATCCCCCACTGTAACGGGGGCAGGTGCTCCGTGCGGAAAACGGATCTGGAATTTCTCCTCGACTGCCAGTGACAGTATCATCATCGTGAGGGAATCCACACCCAGTTCACGTACCAGCTCGGTCTCGAAACCGGCATTGCTCATATCAGTGTTGGGGCGAATGACCGCCAAGACCTCTTTCAGGCCCTCAAATACTTCCTCTCTCGTCATACGCGGGCGACTTTCATACTGCCGGTGCGCTTGAAATCCTCAGTACGCACGGTCACTTTCACAATCTGATGGGTGGTAGGCAGAGTGGCGTTGATCTTCTTTACCAATGCCTGCATATAGGCCTCCACTTCTTCCCAAGGCTTGCCCTCGAAGGCCGGCATCAGAGGAAGAATCTCCACGGCGATTACCTGATGGCCGTTCAGTTCATCCTCTTTCACCATGGCGTCTCTCACGCAAGGATCGGCGTAGAAAGGCTCCTCAAGGCTCTCAGGGCTCACATTCTCACCGTTGGAAAGTATGATGAGGTTCTTGATGCGTCCGGTGATATAAAGGAAGCCTTCCTCATCGAAGCGGCATAGGTCGCCGGTGCGCAGCCATCCGTCCTCCGTAAGCGCTTCCGCGGTGCGGACAGGGTCCTTGTAATAGCCAGAGAAAAGATTGTCACCCTTAACCCAGAGCTCGCCGTCCACGATTTTCGCCTCCTGTCCGGGGTATATGCGGCCGATGGAGGTAGGTTTGTCAATAGCATTGGCATTGGCCGATGTCAGATTGGCCGTTTCCGTCAGACCGTAGCCGAAGCAGAATTCCACTCCCATCTTGGAGAAGATGTCCACCAGGCGCGGCGGAACATTGGCGGCGCCGGAAATAATCATCTTCAGGCTGCCCAGGAACTGCGGACCGTATACCTTGCACAGACCGGCGAGGATGTCGCAGATACCGGGGACAATGACCAGGAGCGTAGGCCGAATTGCGGGAATCTTACCGATCGTGGCCTTCATGTCCTCGCAGGTAAAGAGCAGGTTGCCTGTATAGAAGCAGCCGCAGGTGCCGGCGATAAGCCCGAATACGTGGCTCAGGGGCAATATGGCGATGTACCTGTGCACGCCGATTACCTTGCCGGGCTTGAAGATGGCGTTGTAATTGCCCCGCATCAAAGCGCGATGGCTGAGAACCGCACCCTTCGGCGCTCCGGTCGTGCCGCCGGTGAAGAAGATGGCGGCGGGGCTGTCCGGGTCAATGTCAGCGGCCGGGCTCTCGGTGTCGGCGATGCTCGCGGACGGCAGGACTTTGACGCCCTTCAGGTTTGCTGTGAGCGGCATAAACTCCTCGCGCACAAACAGGGCGGCGATATCGAATTTCGCGCATGATCCTATGACTGCAGGTTCAGGCAGCTGCGAAGGGAAGTTCATGGCTACATAGCCGGCCGAGGTTACGGCCAGGAAAAGCTCGATGGCGTCCTGGCTGTTGCGCTCGAAGATGCCGATGTGGGCGCCTTTCGGGAGTCCCAGACCTTCGATGAAGGTACGGCGACGCGCTATCCGCTGTCCTAATTCTTTGTAAGTGATGGTGTTTACGGTATCAGAGAGGGCCGGCATGTCGGCGTACTCTTTGGTGAACCAGTTAACGAAAAGCCCCATGGTCGGAAGGTATGGAATCCTGTCGAAATCCTCCTTCGGGAGCATGGAGCGAAAATACTCTTCAGATGAAATCATAAGTATTAGGTTTAATTACACGTTACAAATATACGCTTTTTATTTGAAGAATCCTTGTCTATGCTTAACTCCACATCCATACGGTCGACGTTTGAATTGACATAGATGGGAAAGTTATTTCCGAACAGCCCGGGCTCATACAAGTGGTATTTGTGCTGATGGGCGCAGAGCATCAGATCCAGACCTGCGTCGTTCAGCATGGGCACCCACTGTACGCTCATCCACCTCTGGACGTATGACACCTTATCGGGTCCGAGGGGCGGCATGTGGATCAACGCGACGTGGATCGGCGCGTCGGCGTATTCCGGTGAGGCAAGTACATCTCGCAGCCATTCGGTCTGCTTCTGCCGATAGTTGTCGTAGTCCGCATCCCCGCTGTATCCGGGATCATCGTCCGGGGTCTTACCGCCATTATCCAAAACGATAAAGAACGCCGGTCCCTGACGGAAGCAGTAGTACAGTTCGCCGGTGGTTGAGGGGAAGATATCTTTCATGCAGAAGGAGTCGCGCCCTTTCGTTTCGTGATTGCCCCTGGCGAAAAAGACGGGGATGGAGCTGCTTATGCCTTCGATAGGACCGATGCAGTATTTGACTGTGGAATCGGCACTCTGGACATAGGTGACGATGTCTCCGTTAAGGAACAGGAAGTCCGTATCTTCCGGTTTCAGGCTGCAGGTCAAGTCGTGATATTTCTCAAACATGAAGTGCATGTCGTTCACCATGGAGAAACGGCATTTCTCAGCTTTCCTGCTGTAGGTGCG
>JAFSTI010000044.1 GCA_017450585.1 Bacteroidales bacterium | reverse complement strand
CTCGAAAGGTTTATCCGCGTCCGTAAAATTCGGCCAGCTCGGGCGTCCGAAGCGCAGGTACACCGGCCCGTACATGCGCGCCGCTGCGATAGTCGCGGCCTTGGTCTGATTAAAATCGCAAGGCACGATGACCGTCATTCCTGGAACCGCCCTCATCAGGGCAATATCCTCCATCGTCTGGTGCGTGGCGCCGTCCTCGCCCAGCGTGATACCGGCGTGCGAAGAGGCGATCTTCACGTTCGTGTGCCCGTATCCGAGCTCCTGCCGTACCTGGTCATACACGCGTCCGGAAACGAACTCCGCGAACGAACCGACGAACGGGATCTTCCCGGCGACAGCCATACCGGCCGCCGCGCCGACCATATTGGCCTCAGCGATACCGCACTGGAAAAAGCGCTCCGGGAACTCCTTCGCGAAAGCGTCCATCTTCACCGAGCCGGTCAGGTCGGCGGTCAATGCCACCACGTCCGGATTCTCGCGCCCGGCCTCCAGGAGCCCTGCTCCGAAGCCGCTTCTGGTATCTATCTTACCTGTGTCAATATACTTTTTCATATCAATAGTCCCCCAGTGTTTCGTCCAACTGTGCCAGTGCCGCCTCCAGCTGCTCGGCCGAAGGAGCCTTGCCGTGCCACTTGTGCGTGCCGGCCATGAAATCCACTCCGTGACCCATCTCAGTCTTGAACAGGATCATCTTCGGCTTGCCGTTCCGCACCGCCGCAAGCTCGAAGGCGCTCGCGATCGAGTCGTAGTCATGCCCGTCCGCCAGGATCACGTCCCAGCCGAAGGAGGACCACTTCTCTCCGAGATCGCCCAGTCCGGCCACTTCATCCACCGGGCCGTCGATCTGCTGCCCGTTCCAGTCGGTCATTGCCACCAGATTGTCAATGCCGTGCCGTGCCGCAAACATCGCCGCTTCCCAGATCTGCCCCTCCTCGCTCTCACCGTCGCCGCAGAGCACGAACACGCGCCCGTCCTCAGCGTCCAGTTTTTTCGCCAGGCCAATACCGGCGGCTGCGGACAGTCCCTGCCCGAGTGAGCCGGAGGGCATAAACACGCCCGGAAGTCCCTTCTCCACGGAAGGGTGTCCCTGCAGGCGCGTACCCAGCTGCCTCAGCGTCCCGAGCTCCGCGAGCGGGAAATAGCCCCTGCGGGCGAGCACGGAATAATACACCGGGGCAATATGTCCGGCCGACAGGATAAACGCGTCCTGGCCATTGCCGCTGCGCGTCCAGGTCGCAGGGTCGTTTTTCATCACATTAAAAAACAATGCGGTCATCACATCCGCGCTGCTCAGCGACCCGCCCGGATGCCCGGAGCCCGCTCCGGCCACCATCCTCAGCACATCCCGCCTCACCTGCGTGGCAATCCGCTTCAGTTCTTCATTTGAATACATAGTTATCTGGTTTTAGAGTTTCAAGCTATCGCACAAATCTAATAAAAAATGAGATACGATATGGTTGCACGATAAAGAAGAATGCGTATATTTGCAGTGACACTATAGTGTGACTATTATGGAGGAATTGTTTCATGGCTCGGAGAGAATAGTCCGAAAGCCCCTTTTTGGAGAAGGAAACCCGAGGAATGATTACGGGCTGGGATTCTATTGCACCGGAGAGGTTGAGATGGCGAAGGAGTGGGCGTGCTCCGAGGAGAATGGCGGCTTTGTGAACCAATACCGCTTGGATACGGAGGGCCTTT
>JAFSTI010000043.1 GCA_017450585.1 Bacteroidales bacterium | reverse complement strand
GTCCAGTCGAGCCCGGACAGATGCGATGCTATGTAGTAGGACAGGCGGTTTCCCATCCTGGTCCGGTCGCGGTAATTGGCGATGAAGCACCAGCGTTTATGTGCTGGCATCCCAAGTATGGTCGCACGTTCTCCCAACTTCATGTTGAATGCCTTTTTGGGGAACTTTACCCAGGTGGCGTTGCCCCGGCCTTTAATAAATGCGGGGTCGTCTGAGGGCGTCTCGTAATCGTCGAATTCTCCGATCCCGTCGATGCGCATACTCACTCCCTCCATCCATTCATCCCGGCTGGTGATTTCCCGAGAGTCCGGGGTATTGATGAAGATGACAGGGAGGCCCGTGAAATGACTGACCCTGACAGTGTACGAGGTCTTAAGCCCGGCGGAATCTTCAATGGTATATACCACGGGATGATAGAAATTCTGTACGCTCACTCCGCTCTCCTGGAGGGCCCCGTTTACATAGGCTTTGCAGCCCTCGGACAGTGTGAATGTCGGGATTATGCCGTTGAGGCCGACATATTTGTCGATTCTGACCGTTATTTCGTGTGAAGCATGGTCTATCGTGAGTGGGATATCCGCATTAATGCGCGCATTGGCTTTAGCTCCGAAGCAGAAAGATTGGATGGGCTGAATGTCCTTCAGCCTGACCGGGGCCGCGGACGCTATTCGGCCGCGCTGAACTTTAAGCGTGTCGCCCGTGACCTGCAGGATTACCGGCTCGCCATCCTCTGTCTCTACGGCCAGCTCGTATTCCCTGTACTCCTGGGCCGGGAGAGGAAAAAATACGTGCAGCGTGTCACTGTAGTTCAGGGAGATTACTTTATCACAAGAGACTATCACGCTTCGCGAGCGGCCTTCGAAAACGGCATTCTGCACCGCTTCCGGGTCATTAGTATCCACCAGGTATCTGCCGGAGGCATATCTGTCGCGTTCCAGGGGAGTAAACTGCAACTTGCGGAAACGGCAGCCTCCCACGACCGGTATATCCACGACTCCGCAAAGGGGACTGAGCAGAACGACATTTGACCTGGTGCTTCCGAACATGGGAATGTCGCTGCAGAGCCCTTCTCCGTTCCATGTATAGCTGTCCGGCGTGTTAATGCTGTATACTGAACCGTCGGCTGCATCATCCGGATTGAATGGAGAACAGACGTAGCTGGTGCTTTTCAGATCCGAGTCCCCTCTGAAACTCAGCCGGGTCGCACCCTCCGCGGAACTTTTCCTGAAGGGCAGGTTCTTGCCGTCCGCGTTCCATACCCCGATGCGGGACTCGTCCGTAAAATACTGGCCTAATTCCGCTTCGCCGAAAAAAGCGTCACACAGCACATACATATCGCTGCCGGCATTCTCCGGCCCCTCCTTCATCTCGCCGCAGGCGCACAGTGACAGAGTGAAAAGCAGAATGGTAATAAGTTTTCTGGTCATCTCTGTCAATCGTTGATATCAGCGTTATATCCTACTTCAAAGGGCGTCAGCAGGCCGGCCTTGGTCTCGATACGGACCATCGGCGTGTCATTGAAATAGTATTTCTTCTCCACGCTGTCGTACATGCCGGGAATCCCGTCCACCGTGCATGGCGTCATGTCCCGGACGGCGACGCCGTCATAACGGGCTATGAAGCGGTGGATGCGTATGTCAATAGTGGGCGATTTAACCCCGCCTGATGCGTTATTGGCAAAGAGAAATACCGGATAGACGCAGCGCAGGTTGCCGTCCTTGAAGCGGAAGTAGTCGGACTTGTCGCTTAGAGTCGTCCAGTCCGTCTGGCCGAGTTTCTCATTGCGCCATTTGGCGTAGATATATGAGCTGTTGAATATGCCTTCGCAGCCTATGATGACTGTCCGCCTGTCGGAGAGGGCCTTGTCGATATGGAAGTTTTTACCTCCCGTTTCCTGCAGCCTGGTATCCCTTCCGGGTACGCTGGCCATGGTCGCGTACCAGCCTGACTCATTGGTTTCGTTATAGATGAAGAACACGGGTTTGTTGTTGCCGCTGCCCTGGGACCCGAAGACGATGCGTTCATTCCGGTAGCCGTTCACCGCGCCGGACATCGTGCATTCATACTCTACCGCATGTCCGCGGCCTTCCGGAACGATCCATCCGGTGTTGATGACGGCCGCGCTGGAATTCGCCTGCGTTACCGAACCGACGTACTGGTTGCCATTGGCACGGATCCAGTCAAACGCTTTGACAGTCGGGCCGACGTCCGTGCGTACGCCGTTGCCCATCGGAATGGTGAGGGTTGGCAATGTGACCGTGGTGACGCTGTACATATCGTCTTGCGTGTAACCGCCGGGTGGCAGTACGGATGCGTCGCAGGCGGTGACTTCCAGTTTCAGGTCGCTATAAGTGCCCGGAACCATGGTGAAGCGGAGCTTGGTGAAATTGCCCTCAACCTCTTCCAGGAGCGGTTCTTCGGGAATGACCAGGATGGTGTCGGCGGTGCCGCGCAGGGTGCTGTACGTCCCGCTGACCGGGTCGTAGCTGAAGTTTCCGCTGATGCCGCTGCCTGTCAGGCGCACTTTCTTGATGCGGCGCTGCACTCCGGGAGCGGTGTACATATTGACCCGAAGCGCTCCGTAAATCGGACTGAGAGTGACCACGGATCCCTCTGCACGGCCTGCGAGCAGCGGAATGGCATTCGAGGCGGAGCTGGCATATGGCTGCAGTCCCGGAACGGTGACCGCCAGACGGTCCCCGTCCGCCTTGATCAGATCGGCCGGGTATGCTGCCGTATAGGTCTGGGCCGGCGATACAGGTATCTGAACTGTGCTTCCGGAAATGGAGCCGGGATGACATTCGGTGCCGTTAATATTGACACAATCGACCGAGCTCCAGTTCCGGGAGTTGAAGTCGGTCAGTTTCAGGGCAATAGTGGTGAGCTCCGGATCCGTTAGCGTCCTGCTGCCCAGATCGACCGTCTGGCCTGGCTCGACAACCCGCTCGCCATCGAATGAAAATTGGATGACCTTTTCAGAGGATGTGCGGAGGCTGCAGTCGAATCCGTCACTGAACAGCCCCGGAATCAGACCTATGCAGATGACGGTAGGGGAGTCGGGATTCGTGCTGACCCTCTGGGGCCTGCCGTTAAGCGTGATGCTATTCTGGGTTCCCTGTGCCGAGGCTTCGATGGTCTTGGCAATGCAGTCGAGTATAACAGTGCCGCTGATCGGCTCACCTCCGCGGGCCGTCAGATCCAGCGTCTTTATGTCAAGTGATCCTTCCGCTACCAGGCTGAAGCGGATGTATCCGGTCAGGTCCGACAGGCTTGCTGTCATAAATGAAAGGGCACCGGGCATGGCGTAATCGCAGCAAAGCATCGCGCTGCGGTCCGGCCCGTCTGCACTGTAGGTCTGGGTGGAGGGCAATGTGGCTGTGTAGAGACCGGTGCCCTTGTCGAAGAGTGCCGTCCCCGGGTAGAAGATGTGATATATATCCGAATCCGATACTTTTAGTTTTGCGACTTTCCCGTCCAGAGAGACAGGGGTGTTCCCGATGCCGTCAACAGTCAGCTTCTCGCCGGAAGTCCAGTCGGCGTAAGGATTTGAGACGTAGAGTGTCCGGATTTCCGGATTGGGCGTGACCGGGTTATCGGGTCCGTTCTCTCCGCACGCGCACGCGCCCAAGAGAATAGCCGTCACGGCTGCGAAGCGGAGTATGAATCTCATTATCTGTGATTTGTGGGGTACTGACCTGGAGCGGAAAACGGGATTCGAACCCGCGACCCTCGGCTTGGGAAGCCGATGCTCTACCACTGAGCTACTTCCGCGTTTAGTGGATGCAAATGTAGGAAAGTTTTACTATATATCAAAATTTGAATTGTACCTTTTTATTCCTATATTTGTAAGCTTTAATTGAACTAGAAGACTATGTCGACAGCAGGAATACTTAGAAAATTATTTGGAAGCAAGTCAGACCGGGACATGAAGGCGGTGAAGCCTTTCCTGGATAAGATAAAAGCCATATACGACGGGATTGATGCCCTTGATAACGATGCCCTGCGCGAGCGCAGCGCGGCCTTGCGTGAGAAACTTGCCTCGTGCGAGGCTCCTTTCGAGGAGAATATCGCTTCGATGAAGGCCCGTATGGAGGAAGATATCCCCATCTCCGAGAAAGAGAAACTGGCCACCGAGATCGAGAAGCAGATAAAGGATGAGGATGCCGCCATTGAGAAGTGTCTCGATGAGATCCTGCCCGAGGCCTTTTCTATAATGAAATCCACTGCCCGCCGTTTCGCCCAGAATGAGTTTATCGAGGTGGCTGCCACTCAGTTCGACAAGGACCTGAGTGTTAACCACGATTTCGTAAAGATTCACGGCGACAAGGCCGTATACCAGAACCACTGGGTAGCCGGCGGTAACGAGATTACCTGGGACATGGTCCACTATGATGTCCAGCTCATCGGTGGTATCGTCCTGCATCAGGGCAAGATCTCCGAGATGGCTACCGGTGAGGGTAAGACTCTGGTGGCTACTCTGCCGGTGTTCCTGAACGCCCTTGCGGGTAAGGGAGTGCACGTGGTGACGGTGAACGACTACCTGTCCAAGCGTGACTCCGAGTGGATGGGCCCCCTGTACATGTTCCATGGCCTCTCCGTCGACTGCATTGACAAGCATGAGCCGAACAGCGACGCTCGCAAGAAGGCTTATAACTGTGATATCACTTTCGGTACGAACAACGAGTTCGGTTTCGACTACCTTCGTGACAATATGGCTGTCAGCGCCGAGGACTGCGTCCAGCGCAAGCACCACTACGCCATCGTCGATGAAGTGGACTCCGTGCTCATTGACGATGCCCGTACCCCTCTGATCATTTCCGGTCCCGTGGCAAAGGCCCAGGACGACGCTCAGTTCATGGAGTTCCGCCCCTATGTGGAGCGTCTGTACCAGGCCCAGAGGACACTGGTGACCCAGACCCTGAACGAGGCCAAGAAACTCCTCGCTGCAGGGGATGAGGCGGAAGGTGGAAAGCTGCTTCTGCGTGCCCACAAGGGACTTCCGAAGTACCAGACCCTGATCAAGTATCTGAGCGAGCCCGGTATCAAGGTCATCCTTCAGAAGGCCGAGAACTACTATATGCAGGACAATGAGAAGGAGATGCCCGTCGTCACTGACCCGCTCTACTTCGTCATCAACGAGCGCCAGCATTCCGTGGATATGACCGATAAGGGCCACGAGGTTCTCGCTTCCAGTATCAATGACGACAGTTTCTTCGTCCTGCCTGACGTGGGCTCGTCTATCGCCGAGATTGAGAAATCCGGACTTTCCGCAGCCGAGAAGCAGGATCGCAAGGACGCCCTTATGGAAGAGTTCTCCCTGAAGAGCGAGCGCGTCCATACTGTCATCCAGCTGCTGAAAGCCTATGCGATGTTCCAGAAGGATGTGGATTACATCATCGTGGACAATAAGATTAAGATCGTGGACGAGCAGACCGGCCGTATCATGGAGGGCCGCCGCTGGTCCGACGGTCTGCACCAGGCAGTGGAGGCTAAGGAGAATGTGAAGGTCGAGGCCGCTACCCAGACCTTCGCCACCATTACCTTGCAGAACTACTTCCGCATGTATCACAAGCTTTCCGGTATGACCGGTACGGCTGAGACCGAGGCGGGTGAGTTCTGGAGTATTTATAAACTTGATGTGGTCGTCATTCCGACTAACCGTCCGGTTATCCGCGATGACCAGAATGACCTTATATATAAGACCAAGCTGGCTAAGTATAACGCCGTCATTGCCCGTGTGCAGGATCTGATCGCCGCGGGACGTCCCGTGCTGGTGGGTACCACCGACGTGGAGACTTCCGAGCTGCTTAGCCGCCTGCTCACCAGGCGCGGTATCAAGCACAATGTCTTAAACGCTAAGGAGCATGCCCGTGAGGCCGAGATCGTGGCTCAGGCAGGACAGCGCAGTACCGTTACCATTGCCACCAACATGGCTGGACGTGGTACCGATATCAAGCTCTCACCCGAGGTAAAGGCCGCAGGAGGACTTGCCATCATCGGCACCGAGCGCCATGACAGCCGCCGTGTGGACCGCCAGCTGCGCGGTCGTGCCGGACGTCAGGGTGATCCGGGTTCTTCTACCTTCTATGTATCCCTGGAGGATAAGCTGATGCGCTTGTTCGGATCGGAGAAGATTGCCGGCATGGTAGACAGGCTCGGAATGGAGGAGAATGAGGCTCTGGAGAGATCGATGCTCTCTTCCGCCATCGAGAGGGCCCAGAAGAAGGTCGAGGAGAATAACTTCGGTATCCGTAAGCGCCTGCTGGAGTACGACGACGTGATGAACGACCAGCGTACTTCCGTATATTCGCTCCGTCGTGACGCCATTTCCGGCGACAAGATCGAGGTGGATATCATGAATATGATGTATGATATGGCCAATATCCTTACCCAAAACGGTGAGGGTATGAGCTATCAGGATTTCGAGGAGATGGTGATGGCCCAGCTGTCCATCGACCTGGGCTTCGATGAAGAGTTCTATGATAAGGCCAAACCGGACCAGATTTCCGATCGGCTCTGCGAGCATATGCATGAGGTGTACCGCCGTAGGATGGATACTCTCGCTGAGAAGGTGAACCCCGTCATCAAGGCCGTCTACGAAAAGCAGGGCTCCATCTATCAGAATATCTCTATCCCGGTTTCCGACGGACGTAAGGCTGTGACCCTGTCTGTTAATCTGAAGAAGGCCTATGAGACTGATTCACGCGAGGTCTCCAAGACTGTAAGTAAGGTGATTACCCTCTACCAGATCGATGAGCACTGGAAAGAGCATCTTCGTGAGATGGATGACCTGCGCCAGAGCGTGCAGAATGCGTCCTACGAGCAGAAGGATCCTATAGTAGTCTATAAGATAGAGAGTTACAATCTCTTCCGCTCCATGCTTGAGTCCCTTTACAAGGATGTCCTGTCATTCCTGCTCCGTGCCTTTATCCCTCTGAGGGATGATACGCCGGCCCGTGCCGCCGCTCCCCGCAAGACCGATATGAGCAATATGCAGACGCGCCGTACCGACCTCACTACCAACGGCGAGCAGAAATCGAATGCCCCCGTGAAGGTGGAGAAGAAGGTCGGACGCAATGACCCGTGCCCCTGCGGCAGCGGAAAGAAGTATAAGAACTGCCACGGGAAAGGTTTAGTATAAATCTAATAACCATAATATTATGCAGAACAATCAGACCAACATCAATGAAGTGAGCCGCCTTGCCGGCGGATCATACCAGACCGGTGATTTTTATTCCGAGCATGACGTCCGTATCGACGGATGCCTGAACGGAACCATCACTACGACCGGACGTGTCGTTATCGGCGAGAATGCCGTGGTCAATGGCGATATTATCTGCGATGCACTGGATGTCTGGGGAAAAGTTCACGGAAATATCTTCGTGAAGGATACCCTTTCACTGAAAGAAGCCTCCCTCATCGAAGGAGACTTCAGTTTCAGCAAGATTCAGATTGAGATCGGTGCGGATATCATGGGAGTCTGTGCGAAAATCACCCCTGAGGCCTTCGCGTCCAAACTCGAGTCCATGGTTCCCGCAGCGCTTAAGAAGGCCTAAGCCTCGTCGCGCTTTTCTTTGGCGCGCGTCAGCTTCTCTTTCATAGCGTCCACGCAGGAGGTTACAGCTTCTTCGAAACGATCGGCGTTTCTCTCGATGATCATTTCTTCTCCAGGTATGTGTATCTGGAGTTTGACGTTTTTGTTCTCGTGGTCGGGCAGGAGTGACAGCGTGACCTCGGCGACGGCAGCTCCGTCATGGAATTTTTCGAGGCGGCTGACTTTCTTCTCGACATAGGCGATGAGTTTCTCATCTGCGTCGAACTTGAGGGATTTAATCTTTATTTCCATACTTACCTCCGCTTTTAGCCCTGGGATGGGCGTCGTTATACACTGATTTCAGCCGTTCGATGGAGTTGTGCGTGTAGACCTGCGTCGCGGCGAGGGAAGAGTGCCCGAGCATTTCTTTGATCGAATTCAGATCTGTCCCCCGGTTCAGCAGCTCCGTAGCGAGGGAGTGCCTCAGCACATGGGGAGACTTTCTCCCGGTGATACTATCTATGCCCCCGAGCTCGCGTTTTACCGTCCTGTCTACAAATACCGGATAGAGCTCACGCCCGTTCGCGGTACGCAGGAGCGGTCCGTCGGCGGTCTCCACGCGCCCGACCATCTCGTCGGCCGATTGTAAATATAATGAAATTTCCCGGCAAAGTGTATCGGTCAGCGGGATTTCCCGCATCTTGTCTCCTTTGCCGAGGACCTTAAGAGTCTTCCTTCCGGTATCGAATGAACTGCATTTCAATGAGATAAGCTCGCTCCGCCGTATGCCGGTATGATATAGCAGTGAAATAATCATCCGTCGAAGCCGTGCCTCGTAACGATCCTTCATGCCCAGGTCATCCGTATCCACGTAGTTTTGAGTCCTCTCGAAGTATTCCTGCATCGAGTCGCCCCGGTAGAATTCCGGCAGCCTCTTTTCGATCTTCGGCCGTGTGACGGTAGAGACAGGATTGTTTTTCAGCACCCCTTCTTTCATCAGGAACTTGCAGAATCCGCTCAGCACCGACATGTGCTGCGAAACTGTCTTCGGACTTTCCTTCCGCACCTCCATCAGATACATCTCATAATTCCGTATCATCACCGGGGTCAGGGCTTCGCTAAAATTTTTGACCTGTGCAAACGACATGAACTCCTCCAGTACACCGGCATAAATGTCGCACGTACGCCGTGAATACCGCCTCACACTCTCAAGATATGATATGTACTGCCTGATCATTTGCTTGACAGGATGTTAAGAGGGCTGTTCTGTGCCGTCGACTGCCTGGAGGCCGAGGCTCGGGGCGAGTTCGCGCATGAGGGCGTCGGCCTGCTCGAAGTTGTTTCCGATGCGGCCGTCGAGGATGGCTTCTTTGATCATTTCTTTGAGCTCGCCGATTTCGTGGCAGGGAGGGATGCCGTATACCTGCATCACGTACTCTCCGGTGATGGGATTCTTGAAGTTACGGATGGCATCTTTTTCTTCAACTTCGACGAGCTTGCGCCGCACGAGCTCGAAGTTCTCACGGATACGGGCTACCTTGAC
>JAFSTI010000042.1 GCA_017450585.1 Bacteroidales bacterium | reverse complement strand
GAAGCGTTGCAAGGATCGACATGTATCAAACGCTTGACACCATAAAAGTGGATACAGTCAATAAGAACGTTTATGAAATCGTGAGCGAAATACTGACGCTTTGATATCAACAAATTCCAGTTTGTCGATATGTTCTCACGAATTTCCAATGACCAGAAACCGCCGGATATGTTCCTGGAGGCAAAAGTGCGAACAGGCAGCCGCCCTATGGAGAAGTTTCAATATGCAGGCGAGGGGCATGAGTATCCGGATGGGAGTCTCAAGCCATGTCGAAACGGTAGTATTGATGTCACGCATTAAGGACTGTCCGCCGAAAAAGTGCCGTATTCCCGGGCTTATTTGGCATCTGGGCATCCGTGCCGGGGAGACGGTTTGACCGCAAAAATCACTCTATCAGAACAGATCAATCGCTCCGGTCGGAGGGTTGAGTAGGACATTTAGATGACACCGGTTGAGTCCGCGGTTTAGATGTTTTTGCCGTAGGGTTGAGTTAGTGATTTGGATAACTGCAGGTTGTGGCTGTGGCTTGGATGTCTGCGTGGCAGTTCGGGATTTGGAGGAATGACAATCGTGACAATAGCAGAAATCATGAAAAGAATGATCATCTATTCAGATGGGAATATTCATGATATCGACCATCTGATCCGAGTCTGGACATATGCGAAAACAATCGGAGAATTGGAAGGCATCGATGCAAACATACAATATATCCTTGAGGTAGCTGCGATCACCCATGACATTGCATGCCCGCTCTGCCGTGTCAAGTATGGCAACACAAATGGAAAACACCAGGAAGAAGAGGGAGTGCCTTTGGTCAGAACGTTTCTTGCCGATTGCGGTATAGGTGCTGAACAAATTGACCGAATTGCCTATCTGGTTGGGCACCACCATACCTTTCATGATATCCAAGGTATTGACTATCAGATCCTGATTGAGGCGGATTACATTGCGAATGCTTCAGAGAATGAGTACAGCCGGGAGAATGTTGTAAACTTCATGAACAGAATCATGAAAACCGAGAGTGGGAAAAGGTTGGCACGGGCTGTTTTTTGCCTGTAATGGAGTCAAATTCCGGTCTGCTCGCGAGACATCACGGTACTCTCACCGCCATCGTATGTACGGGGGCCAAGAAAAAGCAGTTCCTTAACACATGTGTTAATCAGGCTCTCGCTTTACGTGCTGGGATTGCTTTATCCCATTGGCTACAATAGGATCATCCCGGATGAAGGAGCGACCCTTTCAAAGAGACATGATGTATAGGAGGTGCGAAGAGTGATCCATTATCAACAGGGCGATCTGCTGATCCGCGACATGCAGTCCCCCGACGCGCGGGCGTTCACGGACGCGGAGCTCGCCCAGGGCTGGCACGCGGACATCGCCAAATACGAGCAGAGGCTGGCGGATCGGGACGCGGGCAAATGCGCTTCGCTGACGGCGGAATACAAGGGACAGCCCGCGGGTTATGTCAACGTCTACTTTTCCGCGGCGCAGGGCCCCTTCGCCGGAGCGGGCATCCCGGAGCTCGTCGATTTCGGCGTGCTGGAAAAGTATCGTTCAAGGGGCATCGGGAGCGTACTGATGGACGTCGCGGAGCGGATCGCCGCAGAGCGCGCCGACACCCTCTGCCTCGGCGTCGGCCTGCACAGCGGGTACGGAAGTGCCCAGCGCCTGTACGCCAGGCGCGGCTATGTCCCGGATGGCTCCGGCGCGTGGTACGGGGACGCGCCCTGCGCGCCCTACGAAAAGCTGTACGCCGTTGACGACGACCTGGTGCTGTATCTGTCGAAGAAGCTGAGATAGCCGAAGCGAACATGTAATTTGTACATAATCGCGTTTTTTACATTGATTGTTTCTCCTTTTCGCGCTATAATAGACGTGTAACCGTTTACTGGCAGGAGGAAAGGGAGGTTTTACAATGGTTATACTGAAAAAGTGGAACTCGCTCAGCCTGATTGTCCGCATACTGATCGGCCTGGTCGTCGG
>JAFSTI010000041.1 GCA_017450585.1 Bacteroidales bacterium | reverse complement strand
GCATCCACGAAATAGCGTACCGTCGAGGCGTTCTCGTAGCCTTCGAAATCTTCTGTATAAGGGAAGGGGAACGGCGTGGCTGCCGGGCTCTCGTATGAGCCTTTCCGTGCAGTGCTTACCGTGGAGAGGGTGTAAACCGTTCCGGGCATAACTTTCATGGTCACATATCCGTCTTTATCCGGAAGAAGAGTGCCTTCCTTCACGAACCAGTCGCCACCGGCGACAAAGTTGGACTTCCACACGTACACGGTCCCGGTCGACAGGCCACCGGTGAGGCGCCAGGTGAAAACGGTCCCTTCGGCAGGGAGAGTATTGTCATGGGCATCCACCACGATGGCATAGCCGCCGGAGACGGGGGCGCGGTAGGCGATGAAACGACCCTTCTTCGTCTCGGGAATCAGGTACGTCTCATCCTGCTTGAGCTGCTTCCATCCGGGCTTGATAAACTGGGTGAAATGTGCGAAAGACCAGAGGTTGGCGCCCACGATATAATGGCCGCTCCAGGGCTCTTTGGTCTTCATTATACCGTTCCCGGGCCAGGGCATATTGTCATAAATCGAAGAGGTCACGAGCCACCTGATAGCCGCACTCATCTTAACGTCGATAAACAGTTTCATGAGCTGGGAGGTCCAGGCATTTCCCTGGCCGGCATTGCCATAGCCGCCTCCGCCGTCCTCAGTGGACCATAGCGGCTTCCCGAAGGAGTATGTCACTTCCGGCATGAAATCCGCTTCGCGGCTTTTATAATGGACGCCTATCACATCCACCACATTGCAGTATTCCTCATCTGTGCTCAGATAGTCCAGGACTTGATACCTGGCCTTCTTCGCACCCTCATCGGCACAGATTATCTTCACATCCCCGAATCCGCGCTCATTGAGCTTGCGGCGCAGGAGTTTGGTCATCGCGGGGGTGATGTCGCTTTCATTCTGGTTACCACCTATATACCGGATCCTCAGACCGTGAACGTTCCAGGCCCCCTCGACGTAGTCCGCTATGAAATCGGATTTGAGATCATCGGTAGTCGCCCAGGCAGGCCAGCCCCAGTTCAGGGCAGAAAGAATGATGTCCGGGTTACGTTTTACGGCTTCTTTCATATACCACCAGCTCCATCCGCGGGTGAAATCATTCTCTTCCTGCAAGCTGCGGCGATGGGAAGGCCATGCCATGGCGGTATTATTGCCGTCTGAGCCCATTTCGACTTTCAGTATCTGCAGGTTCGCCCCGAAGTTCGGCAGGAACAGATAATCCAAAATCTGGCTGCGCTGCGGCTCGGGATAGTCGTAAAGCAATTTTCCATAGCTGGCCAGGGCTCCCAGACCTTCGAACGTGCGGATCGTAGCTGCACCGTCGAGTGTGACCGCGCCTTCCCGCTTCTCCACCAGAGGACCGTCTCCGCCTTCGCCTGTGTCACCTCCTTCTTCTGTCTGCCCGCCTTGCGAAGAGTCGATGCTGCCTATGCCGGTACCGGTTCCGTTAGCCGGTTCAGAACCGGAGCAGGAAAGGAGAATGGCCATGAAAAGGATGGTGAAAAATCGATTCGGAATCATAATGTGGTGTTTTACTTCGCGAAGATAGGCTTTTTGTGATTTTATAACTAATTTTGCAGTCCCAAAAAATATTCAAAATGACCATACTGGTAATTAACTGCGGCAGCTCATCGATTAAATATCAGCTGCTGGATATGAAAAACGACGACGTTTTCGACCTTCTCGCTAAAGGTCTGGTAGAAAAAATCGGGCTTCCTGAGGGTGCTATTACCCAGACTTGCCCTTCCGATCCGTCCAAACCCAAGTACACTGAGACGCTTCCCATTCCCGACCATACCGAGGGTATGAAACTGGTGCTTGCAGCTCTGACAGATGCTGAGCACGGAGTGCTGAAGTCCTTTGATGACATAGAGGCGGTGGGCCACCGTATCGTGCAGGGTGCCGATTTCTTCTCCTCCAGCGCGTTGGTGGATGACGATGTGCTGCGCAAGATCGAAATCTGCTGTGACTTCGCGCCTCTTCATAACCCCGCCCACCTGCTGGGTATCAGGGCCATGCAGGCAGTGCTGCCTACCGTGCCGCAGGTCGTTACCTTCGATACCGCATATCATCAGACCATGGAGCCGTACACCTATATGTACGCCCTGCCGTATGAGTATTACGAGAAGTATCATGTCCGCCGTTACGGCGCTCACGGTACCAGCCATCAGTTCGTCGCCCGCAGGGGAGCCGAACTGCTCGGACTGGACCTGATGAATTCCCGTATCATCACCTGCCATCTGGGCAACGGCAGTTCCATTACCGCGAACGAAAACGGTCATTGCAAGGACACATCCATGGGCTTTACCCCTCTCGAGGGATTGATTATGGGTACCCGGGTAGGTAATGTGGATGCCAATGTTGTGACTTATCTGATGAAGAAACTCGATCTGACTCCGGACCAGATGACTGATATCCTCAATAAGAAGAGCGGTTTCCTGGGACTTTCCGGCGTGTCATCCGACCTTCGCGACATGAACGCGCTGGCTGAGCAGGGTGACCGCAAGGCCCGCATCGTGCTTAAGAAACTTACTCACGATATTATTAAGTACATCGGCGCCTATACCGCTGAAATGGGTGGAGTGGATGCCATCGTCTTTACCGGTGGTATCGGTGAGAACAATGCCCGCCTGCGTCGCCGCGTGTGCGAGAATCTGGCGTTCCTGGGTCTGAAATTCGATTATGAGGCCAATGCCGCCGCGAGCGGAGATACCATCATTTCCCTGCCCGACTCGGCCGTCAAGGTCGCCATGATCTCTACCAATGAGGAGCTAGTCATAGCCCGCGACACCATGCATATCGTTCAGTCCCTAGACGACTAGCAGGCTTCGGCTGGCAGGCTCCGGCGGGAAGCACCCGCCCACCGGCAGCAGCGGTCGCGAGGCGGCGGTGCCGACCTTCGCACTAATCCATCGCTGAAACACCGACTTTTCCGTCGAAACACACGTTGAGCGTGCTTATCGGTCCACGGAATGGACCTTCAAGATCAAAATCGGCCATTTTCGTGCTTAAAGGTCCATCATTTGGACCTTTAGGCACAGTCGGCTGCCCGGCGAACGTACAAGGTGAAGATTATCTCCGGACACCTTGCACGCAAATCGGCCTCTGACACTGTTCTGGGGTGCAAGGTGTCGTACTATTTTTCTCACCATGCACGAGAGCCGGTCGAGGTGTACTGTTTCCTCCCGCTCACCGGAGCTACGGTTCCTCCCAGAACAGGTCGCGCTTAGGCAGTGCGGCAGAGTAGCGTTCGCGGAGGCGGCGGAAGAGGGATGAGGTGTAGCGGGAGAAGCGGGGCCCTTTCCAGCTGCCGCAGTTGGAGATGAAGATCCAGCATTCTCCGTCGGGGTAGTATTTGACGAGGGCGGTGGTGCTGCTCAGGGTCCCTGTGCGGGTCCATTCCCCGTCGGGTTTGATGTCGTTCCAGCCTATCGCGTAGGTGACACTGTCAGTGGGGAAAGTCATTTCCTCTACGGTCCGCTCGGAGATGATGTCCGGTACTCCCGGGCGGCCGTCGATTGATGCTACAAAGCGTGCCAGTTCCGGTGCCGATGCCACCCACGCCCCCGCTCCGGACAGCAGCCGGAAGTTGTTCACCGAATAATTGCCATACACAGACTCGCCGGGAAGCCTGGCCTCGGGCGTGTTCCCTCCGATGTGGAAGTCCCGGCAGCCGGCCGGATGCAGCACGTTCTCCTGCATCCAAGCCTCATAGCTCTGACCGCTTACGCGCTCTATTATCATGGACAATAGCAGGTAGCCCAGGTTCGAGTATTCGCTGGCCTCGCCGGGCCGGAAAGCCAGGCGGCGGCGGAGCGACTTCAGAACCGTCTCCCGCGATCCCACATACACTCCCGGGAACAGCGGATCACCTCCGGCGCGGCAGCTCAGACCCGATGAATGGGTGAGCAGGTGCCGAACGGTAATGCCGTAGTAACTTGGATCCCGGACTGCCAGTTCCGAGAGAAGCCCGTCCGGCCCGAAAACCGGCGAGTCCAGTGACAGGGAATCCCGCTCGCACAGGAGCATAATTCCCGTCGCAGTCAGAAGTTTCGAAACGGACGCCAGACGCATCAAGGTCCCCGGCCGTATCAGCGAACTGTCGGCCGTCGGTCCAGCGCTGGAATCGATCGCGGAAAAACCGTAGCCGCGCGCATAGACCAGCGAATCATCGCGCATGATCGCGAGTGATGCGCCGTCCAGCTCCCATGCTTTCATATATGCCTCGATATCGGCATCAAGTCCCTCCAGCGAAGACATCTCGTTGGTCAGGGTCGCATTCAAATCCACGGGGATCCGCTGGGGTAGCTCCGACGCCGCGGCCTTGGTCCGACCGTTATCGAAAATAGCAAAATAAGACCCCGACAGGATTATCGCCAGGAAAGCGATTCCCGCCAGAAAATTACCCTTCTCCTTCCGTCCGAAAAAAATCATTTCAGAAATCCCCGCTTGCGGCAGTAATCAATGATAAAGTCCGCCGTCCCCTCGAGTCCCAGCACCGATGAATCCAGGCACAGGTCATAATTGGACGCCACGCCCCACTCCCCAAAGCTATAGAAATTGTAAAACGATGCACGCTCCTTGTCCTTCTTTCGGATCAGCGATTCGGCTGCATCCGCACTGATGCCCTCCCGGCGCGAAACCTCCGCGATGCGGAACTCCATCGGCGCGCAGATAAACACATCCACGCAGTCCATATCCCGCAGCACGTAATCGGACGCCCGCCCGACAAAAATGGCCGGACCGGATGACGCGATACTACGGATTACTTCACTTTGGATGCGGAACAGCTCTTCGCCCCCGATCATATTGCTGCCGGAGATTGCGAAACTGGCCGGATTCAGCAGTCCGGACATTCCGAAGATGCCTTTGTGCTCGTCGTTGCGGGCGAACAGATCCTGGCTGAAACCGCTGGCACTGGCCGCGCGGGACAGGATTTCATTGTCATAAACTTCTATCCCAAGACGACCGCCCAGGCTTAGGGCCACCGCCTTGCCGCCGCAGCCGAACTGCCTGCCGATGTTGATGATAAGGTTCTTTTCCATATTATGCCGCGCTGCCGAGGGCGGAGGGGTCATCCCCGTCCCCGAGTTTGTTGATTTTCCGGAACAATGCTATAATCATTATCAGCGATACGATGAAGGCGACCGCGTCCGAGATCGGGAAGCTCATCCATACGCCTTTTTCTCCCAATGCCAGCGGTAACGTATACAGTAGCGGGAGCAGGAAAATGAGCTGCCGAGACAGGGACAGGAACACCGACTTGCGCACCATCCCCAGACACTGGAAAAAATTGGCCGCCACCATGCCCAGACCGACGCAGGGGAAGGCAATATTGGCAATCCGCAAGCCTCTGACAGCCAGGCCGTGAAGCTGCGGGTCGTTGGTAAACAGGCTGACCGCCGCATCGGGGAATACCTCCGACAGGATGAAGCCCGCAAGCGTGACGGCTGTCGCCCAGATTGCGGTCAATACCAGCACCTTCTTCACGCGGGAGTATTGCCTCGCGCCGAAATTGTACCCGGCGATGGGCTGCATTCCTTGGTTCAGGCCCATATTGATCATAATGAACAGGAAGGAGAGCCGGTTCACTATGCCGTACGCCCCGATGGAGAGGTCTCCGCCCCATTTGCCGAGCTGCTGGTTGATGAATAGCGACACCAGGCAGGCGGCGGAATTCATTAGAAACGGCCCCAGACCGATGGCGAGCGATGATTTGGCGATGTTCCAATCCAGCTGGAAGAACGGCTTGCCGAAGTGCAGGAAGTTCCGCTTGTCCATGAAAAAGCGCAACGAGTAGGTCAGGGCCATCATCTGGCAAAGGATTGTGGCAATAGCCGCGCCCTGGATGCCGAGCTTGAAGACGAAGATGAACAGCGGGTCGAGGATGGCGTTGGAAGTCACCGTGAAAATGGTCAGACCCATAGCCGTCTTCGGATGCCCGGCCGCCCGTATGATGCCGTTCAGCCCGAAGTACAGGTGCGTAAAGACGTTACCCAGCAGGATGACCGTCATGTAACTGTGCGCGAAGGGCAGGGTGGCGTCGCTGGCTCCGAAAAAGCGCAGGATGGGATTCAGGAAGAGCAGGGCAATAATGGTGAAGACTGTACCGAAAATCGTATTCAGAGACACGACGTTCGACAGGACCTTCGTCGCCTTTTCCGTGTTTTTCTGTCCCAGCAGAATTGAGATCAATGTGGCTGCACCCACGCCGACCAGCGTACCGAGCGCTGCGGAAAGGTTCATCAGCGGGAAGGTCACGGCAAGCCCGGAGATGGCCAGCGAACCGACATCGGGCAAATGCCCGATATAGATGCTGTCCACCATGTTATACAATGACGACGCGGTCATGGCGATGATGGCCGGGACCGCGTACATCTTCAGCAGCGTGCCGATTTTCTCAGTGCCCAGTTCGTTCGGGGCCGCTCCTGCTGTAGCCATCTTTTACTTCTCTTTGACAATCTGGATTTCAAACAGCAGGGGAGAGTAAGCCGGGATAAGCTTGCCCTGGGCTTTGGCTGCGTAGCCTAGCGCCGGGCTTATAAGGACACGTCCTCTCTCGCCGAGTTTCATGTGGCAGAGGGCCAGACGGAACCCGTCAATAAGGTCGGAAGCATCCGCGCCCATGGTGATCTCCTTGTAGTCGCTGTTCCAGGTGATATAGGTTTCGCCGTAGGTCTTTGACGAATTGTAGATGCGTTCATCTATGGCCAGATTCTTATCGGTAGTGTCAAACGCCTGTCCGTCCATGCGGCGGCCGGTGTAGCTGATGTAATACTGGCTGCCGGAGCTTAGATCGGCAGTACCCTCTGACAGACATTCGTAATAACACCCGACTTCCAGCGTGTCTACTTTCGCGAAATGCCCAGATACATAGCGTCCGAGCGAATCCAGCATCCACTTGTCGATATCTGAGATGGCGTCCGCTATTTCCATTTCATAGATGGAAGTAGTCCCGCTCGTGACTTTGCGGATATATGTTTCTTCTTTAGAGTATCGTTTGCTGGTCATCAGCCATCCGGGAATCAGGACTTTGGCTTTGCCGCCCACCTTCATGTCAGGGAGGAACTGCTCTATGCCGGCGTACATGCTGTTTTCCCCGCGGTAGGCAATAGAAGGACCATAGTATGCGGTCCTGCTCCAGGTATCCAGAAGTTTTGCGGACTCTTCGGTATTGGAATCAGTGATGTTTCCGTCACGGTCGGTGACAGTATAATTGACCGAAATATAGGGAGTCTTTTCCGAATCTCCGACGGTCTCTCCCGTGCCTATGGTCTCCTCCAGGACGTAACAGCCCAGGGGGGTCTTGCGCCACAGATATTCGGGGTGCTTTTCCTTTTGGACACTTACCCATGCGTCGAAGACTTCCTTGCTGCGCTGAGTATCGCTTTCGCTGTTCTCTTGCGCACACCCTGCCGCCAAAGCCGCGGCGGCCAGGATGGCCATGGTCATATACTTTATATCTTTCATTTCAATCAGTTTTCGATATCCAGAATGTTTATATGGAATGCCAAGGCAGCATTAGCAGGAATCGTGCCGACTTTCTGCTTCCCGTATCCGTGCTTGCCTGAGAACAGAATCACGCACTCCTCGCCTTTCTGGGCGCCCTTGAGCCCGTAACGCAGCCCCTCGAGCGTGGAATCGTCAGACAGGTCGATTACGACCGGTTCGTAGCTTGTGCCCTCGCTCAGCGTCCAGTTCGCCCCGGCTGCCAGCTCCTCGTCGTTCGTGGTAACCAGGGTGGAATTGCTGATACTCCCATTCGAGAAGTCGTACATGGCATAGTTCATCTTCACCAGCCCTTTGGAACCTAACTTGTCGCCGCTGCCTTCCTTGATTACCATTCTCGCTACTCCGTGATTATAATATACGGTATCGGCAACTCCGGCATTCTTCTGGGCGGTGATGTAGCTTTCGATCTTCGTGTCCTGCTTGGAGTAGGTCGTCTCGACTGCGGACTTGCCGCACGAAAGGACCAGAAGCGCCGCGACGCCGCCCGCCAGGATGTATGATATTACTTTTTTCATGCTGCGAAAAACTCTTTACATGCCCTGCGGACATAATCCGTAATCTCGCGGTAGGAGGACAGGCCGCGCCGGCGCACCAGTCTTCCGCCGGCCGCGTTCTCATGCCCGCCTCCATTGAAATAATTCTGCGCCATCAGATTCGCTGATGTGCCTTTCTTCGAACGGATGGACACGCGGATCAGATTGCCCTCCTCTTTGAGGAAGATGCTCATCCGCACGCGGTCGATGGACAGCGGTATATTTACCAGTCCCTCGGTCTCGCCTTCGCGCAAGGCAAAGCGTCTGTTCAAGTGCCCGTTCAGGAAGATTATTGCCACGCCCTCATCGGTTATGGACATCTTCCGGCTGAGCAGAAAGCCCATCGCCCGTACCCGGTTTTCGCGGTACTGATTGTATAGCCGGTTCAGGATGGCGTCCCTGTCCACACCGGCCTCCAGAATCTCGGAAACGGTAGTGAGGGTGGTGGGGAAAACGGAATTGGCGAAATTGTTCGTGTCCGTCGTTATGCCGGTCAATATCGCCTCCAGGCAGCTGCGGACCAGACACTCCGGCCGCTTAAGGCCATTAAGTACGTGGTAGAGCAATTCGCATGCGGAGGAAATCTCCGTTTCGGAAAATACCAGACCGAATTCATCCTCGCGAGGGGAGAGGTGGTGGTCAATAAGTATGCGCGGGGCGGGGCTCTTTACCGCAGCGTCCCGCAGCTCGCCGGTGCGTTCCAGAGACGCGCAGTCCAGGCACAGGATCAGGTCCGCTGAAGCTATTGCCTTCAACGCTGCGCTGCGCTTCCGGGAATAGATGATGACGGGGTGGATTTCCTGAAGGAAGTCGAGTGTGTATGCGGCTTCGTCAGGG
>JAFSTI010000040.1 GCA_017450585.1 Bacteroidales bacterium | reverse complement strand
TCGGTAAACTGGGAAATGAAAGTAAAGTCGGCAGTCAGGGACCACTTGTCCTTAATGTTGCGGCCATATTTACTCTCGAACTTTATCTGGTCGGTATTCTTCTGGAAAATCGGCTTGGACTCGGCATAAATGAAACCGTAGTTGAGTTGCAGGCGATTGTTAAAGAACACCTTGTCCTTCTTATAGTTGGCATTGCCATCCACATAACCGCTCATAGTGTAGGTATTGTCACCTCCGGCCGCCCAGTTCGTCAGGCCGGTCTGGTTCAAATTGATATTGGTCTTCAGGGAATTGGTCCAATAATTGGGCTTCACCACCACTTCGGGGGTATCGGGGGCGCCGGCGATAGCCTGTGCCGCAGCATCGATGGCCTCGACCGGGTCCTGTGCAAACGCAGCCGCACTGAATGCGAACGCTGCGCAAATGGTCAGAATCTTTTTCATATCCGTTTCTATTTTTTTATTGTCAATAAGCAATCGCGAAAACGACACGCGCGTGGGACGGCTTGCCGGAGTAGATATCACGACCCTCCTCCTCGCAGACGACGCTGTCCACAGGGATGCAGCGGATCGTGGCTTTTGTCTCATCCTTGATCTTCTGTTCCGTCTCCACGGTTCCGTCCCAGTGGCAAAGCAGGAACTTGCCGGTCTGGATCTTGGCCTTGAACTCCTCCCAATCGTCACACTTCTCGATGTTCGCCTCGCGGAAGGAAAGTGCCTTATTGTAGATATTGGCCTGAATATCATCCATCAAAGCGTGAATGTGGGCGGCGAGGCCGTCGACGCTCATGCTCTGCTTCTCGAGAGTGTCGCGGCGGTGTACTTCCACCGTACCGGCTTCCATGTCGCGCGGGCCCATTGCCAGACGGACAGGCACGCCCTTCAACTCCCACTCCGCGAACTTGAATCCGGGACGCAGGGTGTCGCGGTCATCTACCTTCACGCTGTGTCCGAGGGCCTCCAGTTCTTTCTTGATCGCGTACATGCGGTCCAGGATGGCCTGATGCTCTTCCTCGGTCTTGAATATCGGCACCATGACGACCTGGATGGGGGCGAGCGCCGGGGGCAGCACGAGGCCATTGTCATCACCATGAGCCATTATCAGCGCTCCCATCAGACGGGTGCTTACACCCCAGGAGGTGGCCCAGACGTACTGGAGCTTACCTTCCCGGTCGGCGTACTGCACGTCGAACGACTTTGCGAAGTTCTGGCCCAGGAAATGGGACGTTCCGGCCTGGAGAGCCTTGCCGTCCTGCATCATTGCCTCTATTGTCAATGTATCCAGCGCACCGGCGAAACGCTCGCCCGGACTCTTGTGCCCGACGATTACCGGCAGCGCCATGGTGTTGCGGGCGAAATCGGCGTATACCTGCACCATTGTCTGAGCCTCCTGAATCGCCTCTTCAGCAGTGGCGTGGGCGGTGTGACCCTCCTGCCACAGGAACTCGGCGGTGCGCAGGAAAAGACGGGTGCGCATCTCCCAACGCACGACATTGCACCACTGGTTGCACATAATGGGCAGGTCGCGCCAGGAGTTGATCCAATTCTTATACGTACTCCAGATGATGGTCTCGGAGGTCGGACGTACGATCAATTCTTCCTCCAGTTTGGCCTCCGGGTCCACGACGACGCCCTTGCCGTCGGGGCTGTTCATCAGACGGTGGTGCGTCACGACGGCACACTCTTTCGCGAATCCGGACACATGTTCGGCCTCGCGGCTAAAGAAAGATTTGGGGATAAACAGGGGGAAATATGCATTTTGAACTCCGGTAGCCTTGAACTTATCATCCAGAATACGCTGCATCTTTTCCCAGATGGCATACCCATAGGGCTTGATTACCATGCATCCTCTAACTGCCGACTGCTCAGCCAGTTCCGCTTTCACAATCAAATCATTGTACCATTGGGAGTAGTTCTCCGCTCTCGGTGTTACTTCTTTTGCCATATAATCTTTATTGGTTTTTTCGGGTTTTTTCGCTAAAATTGCACGGTCTTTGCAACAGCGGCAGTGCAAAGGTACTATTTTTTATTATTTATAGGAGATTCAAACCATGAAAAGGTACATAACAATCTTAGCCTTGAGCGTGTGCGCTTTTTCTTCGTGCGCGACTCTGAGCAATATCGCCAATCTGGGCACGGATCCTAACGCGAAGTTCCAGGACGGAATCTACTATAAACCTAAAGCTTTCAGCAACGCGGATGCCCAGGCCTCCCGCGAGGAGACTGACGCCCTGGCAGCTGCGACGAATGAGACCCTCATCGTCATACCTCAGGATCAGGTAAAGTCCGTCAATATCAATCCGGCCGAGAATACCACTACCATCGAGCTGGCTGGCGGATACACAACCATTAACAACAACTACTACACGAGGTCATACATCGATCCCTGGTATTATGATTCCTGGTACAGGACCTATCATTACTATGATCCCTGGTACTATGGCAGATACGGAAGGTACTACTATGACCCCTGGTATTACAGGCACTACCGTCCTTACTACTACTCTTCCCGCTATTGGTATTGGGATGATCCCTGGTATTGGGACGACTGGTACTGGCATGACTCCTGGTATTACAGGCATCATTATTACGGGTATCACAGCTATTACCATCCTTATTACTACGGACACAGCTACTATCACCCGTATCATGGGCACAGGTATTACGACACTTCGCACGGCCTGAAGAATTATACCCATCACGGCCAGCAGGTGTTCAACGGCAGCCACGGCTCCGTGCAGGGACGTAGCGGAAGCGCTACTATGAACTCTTCCATGGGATCATCGTTCGCACCGACAGCATCCGGCACCCGCAGTGCATCCATCGCCGGTACCCGCAGCGCTTCGACGCTGACCAAGTCCGGTTCTTCCGCCACCCGTACATCCGGCACGACCAGGATTTCCGGGACTACCGGCAGAAGTTCATCCGGCAGCAGCACCCGCAGCAGCGCTTACACTTCCGGAACCTCCGGCAATACCTCCGGTTCTTCCGCAAGCCGCAGCACTTCTTCCGGCTCCACCGGCGGAACCCGCAGCAGCTCC
Organism: Bacteroidales bacterium; assembly: GCA_017450585.1. Taxonomy (GTDB): domain Bacteria; phylum Bacteroidota; class Bacteroidia; order Bacteroidales; family UBA932; genus Cryptobacteroides. The sequence goes on along the minus strand of JAFSTI010000040.1, from coordinate 35 downwards.
TACACTTCCGGGGCTTCCAGCAGTAACAGGAGCGT
>JAFSTI010000039.1 GCA_017450585.1 Bacteroidales bacterium | reverse complement strand
GGTCGCTTCCGGCAATCTCGACGAGGCTCCCCTCGACGGAGACAGCTACCGCAGTTATCTGGAGCTGAAGCCTTTCGCCAAGCTCAACGCGCGCATCGCCGCCGTGAATCAGGCCGAAATCCAGGAAGTGTCGCTGCTGCCTTATCTGGCAATATTCAAGGCTATGGGCTTCAAGACCCTTGGCGACGTGGCGAATCTCATCCGGGACTATGCCGAGGCCGCCTACCAGATAGCCTGCTATCAGATAGGTCTGACCGACCTGGACATCATCTCCTCTTCGATCGGTCCGCAGGACCTCTGCATCGCCTTTATTCTCAAGAACGGCGGCGGCAAGGCGGGAGTGAAGTATCTCTTTGACGCGCTGAACGGCGAATCTGAAGGCAATGCCATGATAGCCGAGATGCTGGTGGACCAGACTGTAGACATGCCCTTCATGAATCAATAAGCTATGGCAAACAAAGCGCTGAATACAGAACTGCTCGACCGCGCGATAATCTTCGCGGTCAAGGCGCATGCCGGTACGGAGCGCCGTGGCAAAGGTTTTCCATATATCGTTCACCCGATGGAGGCGGTGGAGATCGTCTCCACCATGACCACCGATCAGGAACTGCTGGCCGCGGCCGCCCTTCACGATACCGTTGAGGATACTCCCGTTACGGTGGAGCAGATCCGCGCCGAGTTCGGCGACCGCATCGCTAATCTGGTGGCCTCGGAGAGCGACACCTTCGAAGCCGATGTTTCAGAGGAAGACAGCTGGCACAGCCGGAAGCAGGCCGCCATCGACCGGCTTGCCGCAGCATCGCACGATGCCAAGATAGTCGCCCTGGGCGACAAGCTCTCGAATATGCGGGCGATAGCCAGGGATTACTCGATAAAGGGAGATGAACTGTGGAAGATCTTCCATGCCAAGGACCGCCGCGACCACGAGTGGCACTATCGCGGCCTGGCGGAATCTCTCAGTGATCTTTCCGATACATTTGCATATAAAGAATTCGTACAACTCATAAATCAGGTATTCGATGGACGCGATTAAGATTTCCATGAGCGATTACGTGCTCTCCGGCGGCGGCGCCAACGGTGAGAGCTTCGACCACCGCAGCGACCCTTCGGTGATGCTCAAACTCTATTTCCCCGGCAAGATCCAGCAGCCGCTGGACGAGATGCTCCTTGCCCGTAAGGTTTATGACCTGGGCATTCCCACTCCCGAACCCGGTGAATACGTCGTTACGGAAGACGGACGTTACGGCATCCGCTTCAAGCGTATCGTGGGCAAGAAATCCTATTCGCGCGCCACGGCCGACGAGTCAGAAAAGGTGGGACAGTTCGCGGCGGAATTCGCACAGATGTGCCTTGATTTGCATTCTACAAAGGTCGACACCGGCTCCTTCGAGAACGTGAAGGACCGTTACTACCGCCTGCTGACCGAGAATCCCTTCTTCACCACGGCCGAAAAGGACCGTCTGCTGCGCTTCATCGCCGATACTCCGGATGAGCCCACCGCAATCCACGGCGACCTGCAGTACAGCAACGCCATCTTCGTCGGCGACAAACGTTACTTCATCGACCTTGGCGACTTCTGCTACGGGAACCATCTCTTCGATGTGGCCATGGTGTACCTGTGCTGCTGCCTGAGCGACGAGGCCTTCATCCAGGAGACCTTCCACATGCCCAAGTCGCTGTCGACCCGTTTCTGGCAGGAGTTCGCGCCGGCGTACTTCGGCTCCGACAGGCCGCTTGCCGACATCGAGGAGCAGATCCGCCCGTATGCGGGCCTCAAGACCATCATCATCGAACGCGACACCCGTCGCCCGATGCCGGAATTCCGCGAAGCCCTGAAAAGCGTGTTATGAAAACCAAGGTAACTGAAGTCATACGCCAGTGGTCGCGCGCCGGACTGATGATCATCGTCGTGGTCGTCGTCACCCTTGAGGCGACCTCCATCCTGCAGTATTCCTTCTCCCGGAAGGGGATGCAGGAAGAGGCGAACAAGCGTGCCGAGAGCCAGCTGGAGGCCACGCAGAACAGGATAATGGACATCATCAACCAGGCGGAAGCCGCTGTCCGCAACAGCATGTGGATCGCGCAGTGGTGCCTGAATGTGCCGGACAGCCTGCACCGGGTAGCCCAGCGAATAGTTGAGGACAATCCCGTCGTGGTGGGTTCCACAGTGGCCTTGGTGCCCGGATATCTGCCCCGCAGGCCGCTGTTCTCGCCTTATGTGTTCCAGTCCGAGGGAGGGGAGCTTCGCTTCGCATCCCTCGCTACGTCCGAATATGACTATCCTTCCCAGGAATGGTTCGTGAAGGCGCTCGAAAACGAAGCCGGCTACTGGTCGGAACCCTATATCGACACGGGCGGCGGCGAAATCCTCATGACTACCTTCTCCATGCCCATAAAGGATGCAAGCGGGGTCACCGCAGCCGTACTTACAGCGGATATCTCCCTGGACTGGCTCACCGACCTCGTGGGAAATCTCACCGTCTATCCGAATGCCTTCAACATGGTGCTGAGCCGCGAGGGCAAGATAATGGTCTGCCCCGTGGAAACACTCGTCATGACCAAAACGGTGAACGAGATGGCATCGCAGATGGATGATTCTATCTCCACAAAGAATCTTAACTCCGCAATGCTGTCCGGCGAATCCGGCCATGCGCACATCAAATACAATGGAGCAAACAATTACGTGTATTTCGCTCCTGTGAAGCGCACGGGATGGTCGATGTCCATAGTGATTCCCGAAGATGAGATTTTCAGCAATCTGAAGAGGGTCGGCCTTATGGTCACCATCTTCCAGGTCCTCGGAATACTGATGCTTATTCTCATGTTCCGTTCCATGTTCAGGCACTACGAACAGAACAAGAAACTCAACGAGAAGCGCGAGCGCATGGAAGGAGATCTCCAGATTGCCAGCGGAATCCAGATGTCGATGGTTCCCAAGGTGTTCCCGCCCTTCCCGGAGCGTCACGATCTGGATATGGCTGCCGACATCGTGCCTGCAAGGGAGGTCGGCGGTGACCTGTACGACTACTTCATCCGCGACGAAAAGCTCTTCTTCTGCATCGGCGACGTGAGCGGCAAGGGCGTTCCGGCATCGCTCGTGATGGCGGTCACCCGTACAACCTTCC
>JAFSTI010000038.1 GCA_017450585.1 Bacteroidales bacterium | reverse complement strand
GCTTACATACCGTCCGCAAAGTTCGCCCCACGCCTCACGCAGTTTCTCCTCGCCCGGGGCCTCGCCCTCTTCCTTCCCGTCCGGGACACTCGCCTCCTGCGCCATCGTCTCCTCCATCATGGAGGTCAATGAAATCGCCGCCTTCCTGCGCGGTTTCGGCGCCGGTTTCTCCGGTTCGGCGGGAGCGGGTTTCTCGGGCTCAGCGGGAGCAGGCTGAGTTTCGGGTTCGGCGGGCTTGGTTTCAGGTTCGGCGGGCTTTGCGGCGGGCTTCACAGGCTCGGCTGCGGGCTTTGCGGATTCCGGCGCGTTAAGCAGGAAGCACAGCTTCATCAGTGCGAACTCGATGTGCAGGCGCTGGTTGGCGCTGGCCTTATACCCCATCTCACATTGCGTCGTAATATTCATCGCATTATACAGGAACGCCATCGGGCAGCGCGCCGCCTGCTCGGCATAACGGGCCTTGAGCGAAGACGGCAGGTCGAGCAGCGACTCCAGCCCGGCGGTCTTGCTGACCACCAGGTCGCGCAGGTGTGAACTCAGTGACGAGACGAAGTGCAGGGCGTTGAAGCCTTTGGACAATATTTCGTCGAAGCTCAGCATCGCCGCGCCGTAATCTCCGCGCAGGAACGCGTCCACCAGCGAGAAGCAGTACTCATAATCCAGCACGTTCAGGTTCCGGATGACATCCGCATACTGGACCTTCGTGCCGCAGAACGCAACGGTCTGATCAAATATTGTCAATGCATCCCTCATTGCCCCGTCCGCCTTCATCGCTATCACGTGCAGCGACTCGTCATCAATCTGAACGTCCTCTTTCGTCGCGATGTCGCGCAGGTTCCTGACAATGTCCGGGATGGAGATGCGGTTGAAGTCGTAGGTCTGGCAGCGGGACAATATTGTCGGAATAATTTTCTGCTTTTCGGTGGTGGCGAGTATGAAGATCGCGTGTGCGGGCGGTTCCTCCAGCGTCTTCAGGAAGGCATTGAACGCAGCCTGGCTGAGCATGTGAACCTCATCGATGATGTACACGCTGTAACGTCCGACCTGCGGAGGGATCTGGACCTGATCAAGGAGCGTCTTGATATCATCGACACCATTGTTCGAAGCGGCATCGAGTTCATGGATGCAATACGAGCGGCCCTCTGCAAACGATACACAGGACTCGCACTTTCCGCACGGCTCCATATCTTCGGAGGGATTCGAGCAATTGATGGCTTTCGCGAAAATGCGGGCCGTGCTCGTCTTTCCCACTCCCCTCGGTCCGCAGAAAAGATACGCATGCGCAATCTTCCCGCGGATAATCGAGTTCTTCAGAGTCCGTGCTATATTATCCTGTCCAATCAACGACTCAAACGAATCGGGACGGTACTTCCGTGCTGATACTACATATTGCTCCATAATACTACAAATATATGAATTTTCTGATTCTGTAGCTAACATGCAGGGCAAAACTCGGGCTCCGGGGACAGGCGCAGGCGGGAGGGTTTTCCTGGGACGGCAAGGCCGCCGGGCCCTCCCCATAGCCCGGCGGGTGGTGTGCATATTCCCTATAAACCGTAGGTGCTGGTGACGGTCCATCACTTGGACCGTCATGTACTTTCCTGATTTTGGTTGACTCCGGTTGGAGCCTTTCCCTGAAAGAAGTTGACTCTGGTTTAACTTTATTACTGGTGTAGGTTGACTCTTTTCATTATCCCTACTTTTAGTTGTCTACCCG
>JAFSTI010000037.1 GCA_017450585.1 Bacteroidales bacterium | reverse complement strand
TTAATCAATTCCCTGATTCAGAGTGTGTTACGCGCCACGATCGAATTCCTGCCGCTCGTTTTTTTCCTTCGTTGTCGCAACGCATGGTGTTTTCATCCCTTCCCGGCTAGAGCGGGAGTGAGAAAATATCACTACCTTTGGGATTCGGTATGAAAGACAATAATGTAGATTTCGGATTAAGGACGTTCCTTAAGGAACTTGGCGGGATAGCCGGCGGCACGGCGTTGCTGGCGACGGTTCCCTGGTTGAGCAGCTGCACTCCGGCGAGGCTCAAAGAGACGGCCGGCGAGGTGGTGCGCATCGGCATGATCGGCACAGGCTCCCGCGGTCAGTTCCACCTGCATAACCTGAAGGCGATTCCCGCCGCGCGCGTGACGGTCCTCTGCGATACCTACGAGCCGAACCTGCGCGCGGCCGCCGATATCGTCGGCTCCGGTCCGGGCACTCGCACGGCAGCAAACTCCGGCACCCGCACGGCAGCAAACTCCGGCACCCGCACGGCAGCAAACTCCGGCACCCGCACGGCAGCAGGCGCCGGCTCAAACACCCGCACCCCCGCCGGCGTGAAGACTTGCACCGACTGGCGAAGGGTGCTGGACGATCCGGACGTGGATGCCGTGATCATTGCCACACCACTACATCTTCATGCGGAGATGACGATCGCGGCGCTCCAGGCAGGTAAGCATGTGTTCTGCGAGAAGGCAATGGCCCTGACCGAGGACGACTGCCTGGCCGCGTACCGCGCATACACATCCGGCGACCGGGTGCTGTTCTACGGCATGCAACGCCTCTTCGACCCGAAGTATCTGGAGGCCATCCGCCTCATCCACGAGGGCAAGATCGGCGACATCGTGGGCATGCGCTGCCACTGGTTCAGGAACGCAGACTGGCGCAGGGCGGTGCCGTCGCCCGAATTGGAGCGGCACATCAACTGGCGCCTGTACCGCGAGTATTCCGGCGGCCTGATGACCGAACTCGGCTCGCACCAGCTGGAAGTCTGCAACTGGGCGCTGGGCCTGATGCCGGTGCAAGTGACCGGGATGGGAGACATCGTCTACTGGCGCGACGGCCGGGAAGTGTACGACAGCGTGAACGTAACATACCGGTACTCAAACGGTTGCAAGATCTGTTACGAATCTCTTATTGCCAATAAATACAACGGCATGGAGGAGCAGATCCTGGGCAGCAAGGGGACGCTCGACCTCGCGAAAGGCGTGTATTGGCTGGAGGAGGACAATGAAATTTCGGGCATGCGCCAGCTGCTGGGCCAGGTGCGGGACGGTGTCTTCTCCGCCGTGCCGGCAGCCGGACCGTCGTGGAGGCCGGAACTGCGCAGCCGCTATGTGCCGCATGCCGTGATGAAGGGCAATTACGGTGTGGCGGCGGGCGAGAGCATGACCGGCGAGTCGGGGGACGGATCGGATGTGCTGCTGGAAGCCTTCTGCCAGGCCTGCATTACCGGAGAAAAGGCCGCCGACATCGTGGAGGAAGCATATTGCTCCACCCTCCTGTGCCTGCTCGGAAACCGCGCGATGGAGACCGGGCGCGTGCTGGATTTCCCCGCCGAATATGTCATACCCTACATGAAATTTTAAGCCATGAAAGATATTGTCATACCCGGACGAACCATACGCAGGGAGCTATTCATTCTGCTCGGCTGCCTGCTCGCCGCGATACTCGTAAACGTTTATGCGGTCGTGCATTTTCAGAGGCCGGTGGTGGAAGTGGTCACCCAGGTGGGATTCACCGTCTGCGTGGCCCTGGCTATCTACCTGGCGCTTTGGGTCGTGCGGCTTCTGGTGCTGCTGGTGGCATCTTTATACAAACGCGCGCGCAAAAGCATTGTCAAATGAATTTATTTTATTAGCTTTGCGTCCCCTAAAGGATTTTAATAACACCAAATACAATGAAAGAATACTCAACCAAAGACATCCGCAATGTGGTTCTGCTCGGCGCTACCAAGTCCGGTAAGACCACGCTCGCGGAAGCGATGCTTTACGAAGGTAAGGTAATCGACCGCAGGGGTTCCGTAGAGGACAAGAACACAATCTCCGATAATGAGGAGATTGAAAAAATCAACCAGCGTTCCATCTACGCGACCCCGTTATATGCAGAGTTCCAGAACGCTAAACTTAACATTATCGACGCCCCGGGTTCCGATGACTTCATCGGCGGCGCATTCTCCGCTTTCCGCGTTTGCGAAAACGGACTGTTGCTTATCAATGCCGGACAGGGAGTCGAGGTCGGCACCGAAAGCGCCGTCCGTAACGCCGAGAAGATCGGTCTTCCCCTCGTTATCGCGGTAAACCAGCTCGAAAGCGAAAAAGCTGACTGGGAGAACCTGCGCGGTGCCATGAAGGAAGCCTTCGGCAGCAAGCCCGTATTCGTACAGTTCCCCGCCTCCGTGGGTCTCGGATTCGACGGATTCGTGGACGTGCTCGCCATGAAGTACTATCACTTCAAGGACGATAACGGCACCCGCGAGGATCTCGAAATCCCTGCTAACCTTAAGGATGAGGCTGACCTCTACCGTGCAGAACTCATTGAAAAGGCCGCCGAGTATGACGACGCCCTCATGGAGAAGTTCTTCGAGACCGGAGACCTCAGCGAGGACGAAATCCGCAAGGGACTTGCCATCGGTGTGGCTAACGGAGAGGCTTATCCCGTCTTCTGCATGTCCGCAAAGAAAGACATAGGCGTGAAGAAGGTGATGGAATTCATCATCAACGTCGGCGTAGCTCCGAAAGACACGAACTCCGAGCCCGCTTCCCTGTTTATTTACAAGAGCACCCTCGAGCAGCACCTTGGTGAGGTTTCTTATTTCAAAGTGATGGGCGGAACCATCAACGCCGGTATTGACCTCGAAGAGCCCAACTCCGGTAACAAGGAGCGCCTCTCCGCCATCTATACCGTGGCCGGCACCAAGAAGGAGCCCGTGAACTCCCTGAAGGCAGGAGACCTCGGCTGCGTCGTGAAACTCAAATCCGGCAAGGCCAACACCACCCTTTCCGCTATCGGATCCGGAATCGTACACGATAAGATCCAGTACCCCGCTTCCAAGTATCGCTGCGCCATCAAGGCCAAGGCCCAGACTGACGACGCGAAACTCGGCGAGGCCCTGAACAAGATCTCCGCACAGGATCCCACCGTGGTCGTGGAGTACTCCAAGGAGCTCCGTCAGACCATCCTGAACGGCCAGGGTGAGCAGCACATCAATGTGGTGAAGTGGAAGATCAATAATGAGTATCACGTGGACGTCGAGCTCTTCGCACCGAAGGTTCCCTACCGTGAGACCATCACGAAAGTCGCCACCTCCACCTATCGTCACAAGAAGCAGTCAGGCGGCGCCGGCCAGTTCGGTGAGGTGTCCATGCTGATCTGCCCCTACGTTGAGGGCGAGCCTGCAGGAAACAAGTTCAAGATCGACGGTAAGGATACCGAGCTCAAGATCAAGAACGTCCAGACCTTCGACCTGGAGTGGGGCGGCAAGCTGGAGTACATCAACTGCGTCGTCGGCGGTGCCATCGACGAGGGCTTCATGCCTGCGATCCTCAAAGGTATCAACGATAAGATGACCGAAGGCCCTCTGACCGGATCATACGCCCGCGACATCCGCGTATATGTATATGACGGCAAGATGCACCCGGTGGATTCCAAGGAAATCGCCTTCATCATCGCCGGCCGTAACGCCTTCAAAGAGGCCTTCCGTAACGCCGGTCCGAAGATCCTGGAGCCTATCTACAACGTGGAGGTCATGACTCCTTCCGAGTATCAGGGTTCCGTGATGAGCGACCTGCAGAACCGCCGCGGTATCCTCGGTGACATGGGCGCCGACAAGGGCTTCGCGATCCTCAAGGCCCGCGTTCCTCTGGCAGAGCTCTACAAGTACTCCACCGTACTGAGCTCCCTGACCTCCGGAAGCGCCACCTTCACGATGACCTTCGCCGACTACCAGCCGGTACCGGGCGATGTCCAGACCAAACTCCTCGAGGCCTACGCCGCCGAAGAGAAAGACGAGGACTAATCCCTCAGTCGAAAACGCAAAAGCGGCAGGAGAATGTCTTCTGCCGTTTTTTGTGCTAAATTTGCGAAACTATGACAGAAGAAGACATAATCAGGGCATTGGAGCAGGTGCACCACCCCGGGCACGGCGACAAGAACATCGTGGAGCTGGGATATGTGGCTAAGGTGACGATCGCGACGGCGGGCGGAAATGCCGAAACCGCGGACAGCGGAAATGCCGAAACCGGAGCGGACGGTATCCCCCAGATCACCTTGGCGTTCCCAGGCCGGCGTGATCCGCTCGCGGAGTATCTGATCGGCAGCGCGAGAGCGGCCGTGATCCGCACGACGGGCGTGGAGCCGCGCATCGAAACGGTCGTGAAGGAAGCGCCCAAGAAAAACACCTTGGAATTTGACAATTCCCGCATCGAGCAGGTCGGGAAGATAATCTGCATTGCATCCGGCAAGGGCGGAGTGGGCAAGTCCACCGTGGCGGTGAATCTCGCCGTGGCGCTCGCGAAAGCCGGATACCGGGTCGGACTGGCGGATGCCGACATATACGGTCCGTCCATCCCCGTGATGACCGGCACGGAAGGCCTCAGTCCCCAGGCGATAGAAGAAGACGGCAGAGAGTGGATATTGCCAATAGAAAAGTTTGGCGTCAAGTGGATGTCGGTGGGTTACTTCGCGCAGAGGGGTCAGGCGCTCATCTGGCGCGGACCGATGGCGTGCAATGCGCTCAAGCAGATGATCCTGCAGGTAGCGTGGGGTCCGCTGGATTTCCTGCTCATCGACCTGCCTCCCGGAACGGGCGACATACACATCAGCCTGGTGCAGGACATACCGGTCAACGGCGCGGTCATTGTCACCACCCCTCAGACCGTCGCGCTCGCGGACGTGGAAAAAAGCGTCGCAATGTTCCGCAACCAGAGCATCGGCAAGCCCATCTACGGACTGGTCGAAAACATGTCCTGGTTCACGCCGGAGGAATTGCCGGACAATAAATACTATATCTTCGGTCGTGACGGCGGCGTGAAGATGGCCTCCCGCCTCGGCCTTCCGCTGCTTGGACAGGTCCCCATTGTCCAAAGCGTACGGGAAGCGGGCGATGCCGGTAAGCCGGTGGCCCTGAGCGACCGGCCGGACGGTCAGGCCTTCCACGACCTCGCCGCCCGACTGGTAGCGGCGGCGGAAGAATAGCACAGCGCTGCCGGGCCGGGAAAAATTACTATTTTTGTGAAGTAAAACCTAAGACTTATATGTACAGAACACACACTTGTGGCGAGCTGAGGCTCACAGATAAGGGAAAGACGGTGACTCTGGCCGGCTGGGTGCAGACGGTCCGGAGCTTCGGAAGCATGACATTCGTAGACCTGCGCGACCGCTACGGCATCACGCAGCTGGTCTTCGAAGGCACCCCGGAGATGGGACGCGAGTATGTCATCCAGGCGACCGGCGAGGTCCTGGAGCGCAGTAGCAAGAACCCGAAAATCCCCACCGGAGACATTGAAATAAAAGTCACGGAGTTCAACTATCTGAACAAATCGGTTACGCCTCCCTTCACGATTGAAGAAAAGAGCGACGGCGGTGAGGACCTGCGTGCCAAATACCGCTACCTCGACCTGCGCCGTCCGCCCCTGCAGAGGGCCCTCGCGCTGCGTCACCGCCTGGCACAGGAAGTCCGCAACTATCTGGACGGTCAGGGCTTCATGGAGATCGAAACTCCCTATCTTATAAAGAGTACGCCCGAGGGCGCGCGCGACTTCGTCGTCCCCTCCAGGATGAACCCCGGGCAGTTCTATGCATTGCCCCAGTCCCCCCAGACCTTCAAGCAGCTGCTGATGGTGGCCGGCTACGACCGCTATTTCCAGATCGTGCGCTGCTTCCGTGACGAGGACCTGCGCGCTGACCGTCAGCCCGAATTCACCCAGATCGACTGCGAAATGTCGTTCGTGGAGCAGGAGGACGTGCTGAACATGTTCGAGGGTATGATGAGGACAATGTTCCACAATGCCCTGGGCGTGGACATCCCCAACCCCATCCCCCGTATGAGCTGGTACGACGCGATGGACCGTTACGGCTCCGACAAACCGGACATCCGCTTCGGAATGGAGATTCACGAAATCACCGGCCTGACCCGCGGTCACGGCTTCGGCGTCTTCGACGGCAGCGAGTATGTGGGGGCAATAGCCGTCCCCGGCGCGTCCGAGTACACCCGCAAGCAGCTGGACGAACTCACCGAGTGGGTAAAACGCCCGCAGGTCGGAGCGAAGGGCCTGGTATATATAAAGTGCAATACTGACGGCACGTTCAAGTCTTCTATAGACAAGTTCTACGGTCCGGAGGATTTAGGGGCAATGGCAGCGGCGTGCGAGGCGAAAGCCGGAGACCTGGTGCTGGTACTGTGCGGAGCGAAGCGTAAGACCCAGACCATGCTCGGAGTGCTGCGCGTGGAGATGGGCGGACGCCTGGGCTACCGTGACCCGAAGGTGTTTGCACCGCTGTGGATCGTCGACTTCCCGCTTCTGGAATGGAGCGAGGAGGACGGCCGCTTCTATGCGATGCACCATCCCTTCACCGCTCCGAAGCCCGAACACGAAAAGTGGTTCTACAGCGATAAGAAAGAAGACCTGGAGCGCGTCTGCGCCAATGCCTATGACTTCGTGCTGAACGGAACCGAGCTCGGCGGTGGGTCCATCCGAATCCACGACGCCGCCATGCAGAGCCGCATGTTCGAGGTGCTCGGAATCTCCAAGGAAGACGCGGACTATAAGTTCGGCTTCATCATTAACGCCTTCAAGTTCGGTGCCCCGCCTCACGGAGGCCTGGCGTTCGGATTCGACCGCGTCTGCGCCCTGTTCGGAGGGCAGGAAACCATACGCGATTTCATTGCCTTCCCGAAGAATAATCAGGGCCGCGACGTGATGATCGACTCGCCTTCGCTAATCGATCAGGTGCAGATGGACGAACTCTGCCTGGAGAGTACGGTGAAAGCCGGATAAGCCATGATCCGCAGGATCGAAAACTACGATTTGACTGCGCACAACACTTTCGGGCTGAAAGTGAAGTGCGCACTCTTCGTTGAGTACGACTCCGCCGCGGACGTGGAGCAGATTGATTTCGCTTCATTGCCCCAGCCGCTGCTGCACATTGGAGCCGGAAGTAACCTGCTCTTCACCCGGGACTTTCCCGGGACCGTCCTGCACTCCGCCATAAACTTTGTCAAATACATCGACATGGGCATCGACAGCGTTCTGATGGCCGTCGGGGCCGGAGTCGTGTTCGATGACTTCGTCGCTAAAGCCTGTGAAGCCGGTTACTGGGGCGCCGAGAACCTCTCACTCATCCCGGGCGAAGTGGGCGCCGCGGCCGTCCAGAATATCGGCGCCTATGGCGTGGAGGCTTCCCAGATTATTTCCGGGGTGGTCTGTTACGACCTGCTTCAGAAGTGCAAGACCGTATTCAAGACTCCGGAGCTGGCATACGGCTACCGCGATTCGATGTTTAAGCACTACCGCGGCCGTTACATAGTCACGTCGGTGCTATTCCGACTTACGCGCAACTACTCCCCGAAACTGGACTACGGCGGGGTGCGGGCCGCATTCGGCGGCGTCCCGCCACAGACCCCGCAGGAGGTGCGCGATGCCATTATCCGCATTCGGCGTGAGAAGCTGCCCGACCCGGCGGAGAAGGGCAGTGCCGGCAGTTTCTTTAAAAACCCTGTCATCTCCCGGGAACAGTTCCTGGGAACTCCTTCCCTCGCCGATGCCCCGCACTATGACCTTCCGGACGGGGATGTCAAGGTGCCCGCTGCCTGGCTGATCGACAGCTGCGGATTCAAAGGTGCGACCGAGGGTGGTGCGGCCGTCTATCAGAAGCAGCCGCTGGTACTGGTAAATGAGACCGGCTCCGCCACAGCCGCCGACATCATTGCCCTGGAAAACCGTATTATTGATGCCGTCCGCAGCCGCTTCGGCATCACGCTCTCTCCGGAGGTCGATCATATTTAAACTTATACTCATGGGAAAGCAGATCAAAATAAAGGAGATTGCCGCGCTGGCCGGAGTTTCGGCCGGAACTGTGGACCGGGTGCTGCATAATCGGGGAAAGGTGTCTGAAAAGAGCCTCGCCGCGGTGCAGAGAGTCCTGTCCGAAGTGGACTACAAGTTTAATATCCACACCTCTGCGGTATCGTTCCGAAAAGATTTCAATATCCTCGCTGTCATGCCTTCTTTTAGCGAAGGCGACTATTGGGAGTCGCTGTATGCCGGAATCCTGGATGCCCTTGAGGAATACTCGGATATCAATATGCACTGCCGTTTGGAATGCTATGACCAGTTCGACAGCGCGTCCTGCCATTACGTTTTTGACAGGGCCTTGGAGGAATCGCCTTTTGACGCTGTAATCATTGGCCCGACTTTCGAAAATGAAACCATGGAATTCTGTCATGAATTAGAGTCCCGAGATATCCCATATGTTTTTGTGGATTCTGCGATAGACGGTCTGAATCCATGGGCCACTTTTTCGGCGGATCAGTTTTCCTGCGGCCAGATATTGGCCAGGGTAATGATTCCTTTTCTGGGTACTGAGGGACGCCTGGTGCTGCTGGAGTCGCATCGCTCCGGGAATCAATTGTCGCAAAACAGCATCGACAGAATTAAAGGCTTCCGCTCTTATATGGAAGAACGGGTACTACTTCATCGACTGTTGGAAGACGAGTTCTATCCTATGGACCCGGAGCGGAACCGAGGCCAGATTGAGAAAATCCTCGCCGCTCATCCTGACGTTCGGGGCTTCGCCGTGCTTAACTCGCGTGGCTACGCCGTGGCCGAGGCTCTCGAATCCCTGGGCAGGAGAGATATCCATCTGGTGTGTTTCGACCTTACAAGCCGTAACCGCACAGCGCTTGAGAAATGCAGGATTGACATCCTGCTGTGCCAGAGGCCACACGAGCAGGGGTTCAAGGCGGTAAAATCTCTGCTCTCCTATGTCCTGTATAACCAGAAGGACGCCGAGCCGCATCATCTGATGCCGATTGATATCATCGTCAAAGAGAATCTTCCGTACTATCGACAATAGCAAGAGACGTTATAGTAATGAAAAAGATATTATTTGTCCTTCTGCTAGCGGTGATGTGCGTAGCCGCCGCTGCTAAGACGATTGCCTCTAACGATAAGGCGATCCTTATCGAAGGCGCACTGCATGTGTCGTTCAGCGACGCCAAGGCGTGTATTGAGCGCATCGACCCCGCCTTGTTCGGGCCGAAGGACTTCCGTGTCAGCCATAGCGTTTCCATGGCGCCGAGCGGCGTGCGTATCCGCTTCCGGACCGACAGCCCTCAGATCCGGCTTAATTTCGAGCGCCGTCCCGAAGGAAAGTGGCGCGAGTCTACATGGTATTACGGCGTGTACTGCGATGGCGTCTTTCTCGCCGACATACCGGGCGGGAATCCGATTATCGAAGCACCATCCGAGGGGATGCACGAATATAGGATAGTCCTGCCGATCATGAACCCGGAGCTGTTCTGCGGAATCACCATCGACGATGCGGCGAGACTGAAACCTGCCCGCAAGCAGCGCAAGAGCGTCTATTTCGCCATCGGTGACTCCATTACCCATGGGACTGGACAGACAGAACATGGCTCCCAGATCAGCTGGCCCTTCATAGTGGCCGAGAATCATGGATATGAGCTATATAATTTAGCTGTAGGAGCCTCGCAGATATCTCCCGCCATCGCGCAGGAACTCAAAGGCCGGAAAGCGGATGTAATTACCATCATGTGGGGCTTTAACGACTGGAATGCCACTAAGGGCAATATGCAAGAAGTCGTTACCCGCTACCGCGAACTCCTGGAGAATCTTTTACAGGTCCAGCCCAAGGCGAAAATATACTGTGTAATGTACGGGGAGACAAAGGTCGAAGAAGGAAAGCCGGGCTACGGGTGCACCCTCCCGCAGCTGCGCGAAGCCCTTATGGCACTGGCCAGAGAATTTGCTTCCAGTCCTCGCGGACGCCGTATTCATGTCATCGACGGGACACATTTCATTACCGCTGACGGCCTTGCAGACAGCTGCCATATGAACAACTCCGGTGCCGCTGAATTCGGCTCCAGAGTGAGCGCTGAGCTATAGGGCTGCTATAGAATCGTCCATTTAAATGAACGAATAATCCATTATGTCTTGCGCACGGGAGGATAATTTTGCTCCCGATGAACTGTAAGACACTAACCCTGATAACCATTGCGGCGGCCGTGATGACGGCTTGCTGCCACCTTAGCGCCAACTATCCCGTAAATAGGGCGCCTCTTAATCAAGATAGATTTATCGAACTTCCCCTCGGCTCCATCGGTGCCGACGGATGGCTGCATGAGATGCTCGTCCGCCAGGCGGAAGGCGCCAC
>JAFSTI010000036.1 GCA_017450585.1 Bacteroidales bacterium | reverse complement strand
GTCAAATATGCAGTATCATCCATATTTTAATACCAGTATGGAACTTGCTCTAGACGAAAGGTGTACGCGTGTTGATACTGGAGAAAAGAAAACGATAATGCGTTTGGCACGCATAGATGCGTATGAGTCAATTTCGTTTGAACGTTATTTTGAAGATCTTGGCCCCCAATACTTGGCGATATATAAGTTTCATTGGGGGGAATACACTGAAGAAGACCTCCTGGGTATTTACGAATTGACCCTGGAACAGATAAAAACGCTCTACAAATGGGAATTGTGTTATCCTATGCTTGACGAGACCTTATGTCTGACCGTGGAAGAACTGTACGACAGGTCGGGCATTAAACTGGTCGATAAATATTTGCCCCCCTCGGACGGTACTTCAGCCTATCCCCACAATAGAATTTGATTATTCCTAGAGGAAGCACGTGAGTACGATGCTCTTCACAACAATGATTAGAGGGTGCCGGAAAGGGTTAGAAAGATATGG
This sequence comes from Bacteroidales bacterium, assembly GCA_017450585.1. GTDB lineage: Bacteria > Bacteroidota > Bacteroidia > Bacteroidales > UBA932 > Cryptobacteroides. The sequence continues at coordinate 7,111 of JAFSTI010000036.1, read as the reverse complement.
AACCCCTAGCGGGGTCTGAGCCACGTCTCGGGATTCTGGGGCGTGGTTTTTTCGTTCCAGATTTCGAAGTGGAGGACGGTTTCGCCGCCGATAGTGTCGACGGTGCCGACTTTCTGGCCGGTGGTGACTTTCTGGCCGGGTTTTACGGAGGCGGTTTTGATCTTTGAGTAGAGGGTGTAGTGGTTTCCGTGCTGGACCAGGATGCACTGGTGGTAGCCGGGCAACACTGATATCTGGGCCACGACTCCGTCGAATACGGCTTTTACGTCCGCGCCGGGGCTCATGGCAATATTGATTCCGTTATTTGCCGGGAGCTGGAGGTTCTTGAACACCGGATGGAACTGCTTTCCGAAGCGGCCGGTCACCGGTCCGTCAGCCGGCCATGGCAGCTTGCCCTTATTGGCCACAAACTCACCGGCGAGCACGTAGTCTACCGGCTTCTTCGAGGATGTGCTCTTGCCGATGGCGTTGCGGATGGCCCGTTCCAGGTCGGCAGCCTCTTTCTTCTTGTCGGCCAGTTCTTTCTGGTATTTGGTCTTTTCGCGGGCGAGGCGGCTGGACAGGCTCTTGATATCCTTTTCTTCGGATTTGAGTTTGTCCATCTCTTTCACACGAGAGTCGCGCAGCGCACGGGCCTCCTTATTCATTGACTCCAGCGAGGCGCGCTCCTGTTCCAGCGAGGCCTTGGCTTCCTTGATGCGGGAGGCCTGCACGTTCATCTCGCGGGAGAGGTTTTTCAGGTAGCCGTAACGCCGGAATCCCTGGCTCAGATTCTCCGAGGCCAGGATGTACATATACCATTTACGGGCGTCCCGGTTCTTATAGGCATTGCGCACCAGTTTTTCATAATAGATGGTCATTGTGTCCAGGCGGGCCTGAAGGGCATCGATTTCCTTCTGCTTGGAGGAGATGTCGCGGCGCAGGGCGCTGATCTGGCGGTCACTTTCGTTGATGAGGGCCTGTCGCGCGCGGACCTTGGTCTGGACCAGCGACAGGCGGGTGGTAGCGCTGGCGCTCTGGGCTGCATTGTCCCGGATCTGACGGTCCAGAATGGCGATTTCCTGCTGCAGGCGGGCCTGACGGCTGCGCTGGGCTTCGGTGTCCTGGGCACGGGCGCCTGCAAAGCACGCGAGCATCAGCAGGAGGGGCAATATGATTCTGCGGCAGGTCATTTCGCGAGTTTTTTGTCAGAGAGATTGTAATAAATCTTAGCGGCATCTTTCTCGCCGAGGGCTTCCAGTACGCGTCCGTAATGCCAGAGGCACTCCGCGCTGTCCTTTCCGCCGTAGAGCATCGCGTGCTTGAAGACGGGCTTGGCCTCTTCGTAGCGTTTGAGCTGGTAGAGGATCCAGCCGTAGGTGTCCAGGTAGGTGGAATTGTCCGGATTCGCGTCAATGGTTTTCTTGCTCATCGCCAGGGCCTTTTTCAGGTTTTTACGCTCAAGGGCGAGGTAGTAGGCGTAGTTGTTCAGCACGGGCGCGTAGTCCGGCTTCAGCTTGAGAGCCTGCTCGTACGCACGGTAGCTACGCCGGCTGTCCTTGAGGGTATGGTACATGTCACCGATATTGCCATAAGCTTCCAGCACGGCGGCGGTATCGGCAGGGGCAGCGGCGATGATGCGCTCATTGGCCTGGATGAAGCCTTTATAGTCCTTCTGGTTGTAGCAGGCAATGCCTTTGTAGGTCAGGAAGCCGGTGCGGTCGGGGAAGCGCTCGAAGCTCCGTTCGCATTCCGTCTCCATCTCCTCCCAGCGGCCGAGCGCACCCAGGAACTGCACGCGCGTCGCGGCGCTGACCAGGTCGTCGGGGTACAGTCGGACCATCGCGCAGAGGAGCGTGTCAATGCGGTCGCGGTGTTCGGGAATGAAGTCTTTCGGGGCGCCGGACAGCATGCGGCTGAGGTATTCGGACTTCACTTCGGGAGGAATGTCGGTGTTTTGGGTCAATAGGTCCAGTTCGTCAAAATACTGTCCCATGCGACCGCGCAGGCGCAGCAGTTCCGCCTTCCCAAGAACGGCGGGGGCGAATGCACTGTCGTAGCTGAGCGCTTCGTCGTATAGGGCAATGGCGAGGGAGTCGTGTTCGTGGGCCATCTGGAAATCGGCCATCCGGGACAGGACCTCCGGGCTGGAAAATTCTTCGTTATACTCTTCCAGGGCGCGGTAGGCTTCCTCGGCCCGGCCGGTGCGCAGAAGCACGTCGTAGCGGGTCATGGTGACGGTCTCGTCCTTGCCGGTGACGGTTTCGATTTCATCGAGTGTGGACAATACCTTGTCGAAGCGGCCCTGGCGGGCGTACAGTGAGACCAGGGCGTATTGGAGCCCGGTGTCTTTCGGCTTGGCGGAGAGCAATTGTTCGTAGAGCGCTACCGTCTGTTCGATGCGTCCGAGCCCGAAGTAGAGCTGGGCAAGGCTTTCTTTGTACCAGGCGTTGTCAGGGTCGAGGCGGACGGCTTCTTTCAGGAAGGTCTCGGCTTCGTCGCTTTCGCCCAGGTAGTAATTGCACATGCCCAGGTAGTAGAAGACGGCGTCATCGTCCGGGGCCTCGGAGGCCAGGACCGTGAGAGTTTTGCGGGCTTTGGAGTATTCCTGCCGGCTATACTCCCCTACTGCATCCAGGAATCGTTCCCGAATGTCGCCGCCGGCCATCATGGCCAGGGTCAGGAGTATCGTCAGTACCGTCTTCATAATGTATATCGCAAAATTAACACAAATTCGAGTATTTTGACTATTTTCGCATTACCACAAATCGAAAAATCGGGAGGCTATGCAACATTTCAAACTGGAATTGCATCTTAACTCTCGGAAAAACGATGTGGACGAGCTCATCCGCCGGAGCATCAAGGGCGACGGAAGGGCACAGCAAGCATTGTACCAGTCACTTGCTCCGAAGATGTTTTCGGTCTGCAAACGTTACATGGGTGACTCGGATTTAGCCGAGGATGTGCTTCAGGACGGGTTCGTCACGTTGTTTTCGAAGTTGGACAGTTACTCGGGAGAGGGATCTTTCGAGGGCTGGGCCCGCAAGATCTTTGTCAACACTGCGCTTATGAGCCTGAGGAAGAATGACGTATTGAAGGAGAGCGATGATGTGAGTGAGGCTTGGGGGCTTGCCGGGGATGATCCCGGAGCGGTCGAGAATATCGGCTATAAGGAGCTGATGAAGATTGTTTCGGAGCTTCCGGCCGGTTTCAGGACTGTTTTCAATATGTATGTAGTGGAGGGGTATTCCCATAAGGAGATTGCCGAGGAGCTCGGCATTTCGGAGAATACTTCCCGGTCACAGCTTCAACGGGCGCGTATGCTGTTGCAGCGAAAGATTAAAGAATTGTGAAGATGCACGACGATATGGATAAATTTGACCTTTCGGTCAAGGCTATTCTTGAGAGCGGAGAGGAGCAGGTTCCTCCCCGTGTCTGGGAGGCTGTCAGCGCGAGGGTGCCTGCGGGCAGGCGCGCGGCGGCCCCTTGGTGGCGTGTGGCCGGCCTTTCGCTGGCCGCTGCGGCTCTGGCTGTCGTCGTGGTGTTTTCCGGGCTTTTCCGCCATGATAGCGGTTCTGCCGTTTCCGAGGGCCCGGTTCTCGCCGAACTCTCCGAGCCTGCGGTCTCCGACGATCCGTCCCTGCGAGGGGAAGGCAGTGATAACACCGGAACGCAGTCCCTGCTGCCGGGTGACGGCGGAAATGTTCGCTCTTCGAGCTCATCCCACCGTCCTTCGGCCGGTCCCCCCGCTTACGAGCCGCGGGTGGCTACGCATTCCGCCGTCACCCGGCAATCCGGGACTGTCGCGTCGGGAATGACAGCCTCCATCGTCCCGGATGAGGCGCAGCCTGCTGATGGCATGGCCGCCCTCGGCTGTGAGAGGGAGGGGCCCGCGAGCGAAGCGAGTGGGAAGGATGAGCGCGAAGCGCGAACCGATCAGCGGGCTGCGCCTCGCAGGGACGGAAGAAGGACGAAGGATCGCAGGAACGGCGAGAGGGTAAGCGAGCCGGATCCGTTTGCGGCGCTGGCTTATGAGGATGCCAGGGCAAGGGCGAAGGCGAAAAGCGGACGGACCGCGATTGTGCTGACAGGATTGATGGGTAGTAATGACGGCTCGGCGCAGGGCATCCACGCACTGAAGATAATGTCTACGGGCGCATATACGCCCAAGTCTGCCAGCGGCATATTTGAGAGCAGCGAGTCCGTATTCAGCGTTCCGGTGTCAGTGGGCGTCGGCGTCAAGTTCCCCATTGCCGGAAAATTGTCCTTCGGCACGGGGGTGACCTACTCCCTGCTCGAGCGCTCGTTCAGCGGCACGTACATCAAGGACGGAGTCAATATTGCCACAAACGCCGACATCCGTCACTCGCTCCGGTACATCGGTATTCCGCTGAATCTGTATTACGACATGTGGCATGAGTACGGCTTTAACATGTACGCGTTTGCGGGCGGACAGATCGAAAAAGGCATTTCTAACAAATATTATATCAGTACGACACCCGATGATATTGTCCTGAACCAGAAAGTCCAGGGCCTGCAGTATTCGGTCGCGGCCGGCCTGGGCATGCAATACGATGTCAGCAGGACGGTGGCTCTGTATCTGGATCCGGGGGTCCGCTTCTATTTCGACAGCGGACAGCCGAAGTCCATCAGGACCAAGAAACCGCTCATGTTCGCTTTCGAGGCGGGTGTGCGTTTCAACCTCTAAACTTTCAGCATTATGTAAAACCTTCACTTAAACCTTCAAAACATGAAAACTTCACTTCTCAGGACGGGATTTCTCCCGGCCCTCGCACTGGTTTTTTCCGCCGGCTGCGAAACTTCATTTGAACAACTCTCTGTCCCCCGGAGCTGGGTGGACGCGCGCAATGGGATCCACTCCGTGGAGGAGGACGGCGGGATGGGACATAAGGCTGTGTTTCGGACTGTCGTCGAGTTCCCGGAGGATTATGACTGGCATCTGGACAGTGCTTTCGGGGCTGTGGATTGCACCATCCACCTATATCGGGATTCTGTCGAGCTGCTGAAATTTCCGGCGGGAAAGCACAGGCACATAAGTCCGGAGGCGGATACACATTACATCTGGGACAGTCACGTTTACACGGTGTATTCTTCCGCCGGTATCACCTATGTCTGCAAGGACGGCGACCTGCTGTTTTCGTATGACAGCGGGATAGAATCGCTGCGAGGATTCGCTCCGCGCCCGGAAGGGGTATATTGCCTTTCACAGACGGCGGACGGTCTGATCTTCAGGCGGGACGGGCGGATTCTGGAACGCAGGCCGGAGGCGGAAACCCTGTCACGGCTTGGAGAATCGCCGGACGATCAGTTCGGAGCGTTGTATGTAGACCGGGGAGAGCTGTGTTATGCATACAGAAAACAGGGTGTGTTCTATCTCTCGCATGGCGATGAGGTGTCTAAACTCGATAAACCGGATTTCCTGGACGGGGTGAAACTGGTCAGGAGGATTGGCGGGAATATGTATTTTCTTGGAGTAAAGGATGGTCTGCTGGCCATTACGGCGCCGGATATTCCCCTGAGTGCTTCGCATCATGGTTCCGTGGCGGCATCGGAGCTGTATCTCGGGTCTTGCGGGGGTATGCCGTATTTTACCGCTACTTATATGAACGGCGGGAGGGAGACGGTGGATTTCTGCACTCCCTTGCTGCGGCTGTTCAGGGAGAATTGCCGGTCGGTTTTCCCGATGGGAATGCGGGAGGAGTTCACTTGTCTGATGTTGACTGACGAGGGCGTGCGGGGGCAGACCCGCGAAGCAGGGCCCTTCTCTCTGGAGGGGATGCGGCTGCCGTCCGTGCGATGCTGCGCATATGCCGACGGGGTGCTGCGGCTGGCTCTGCTGCAGGAAGGCCGGGGCTGGCTGTGGAGCAGTGACGCTCTGATGACAGAGACCGTGGTCAACGGTTATATTTCCTGTCTGGCGACAGAGGATTGACTTACCTCTGGTAGAGGGACATCTGAGTATAGGACGGGCTGGCGACGAGCTTGTCCACGCCGTTCACGTTTTCGAAACTCAGGTCGGTCACGTAGGTCTGGCGGGGAGCCACTGCGCTGGTGGATGCGTGGGCATGAAAGACCATTTTCATCTTCCCGTCCAGATCGGTGAACACGCTGCAGTGCCCTGTACCGACCAGGCTGCCGGGCTTGCAGAGAATGGGATTATCGGCATATTTGGTCCAGGGACCGGTGGGTGACGGGGCGGTCGCGACGCCGACGCCGTAGCCCTGGCACTCAAAATGATTGCCAGAGTAAACCATATAGTACAGGCCATTGTGCTTGAAGACCGCAGGGCCTTCGTTGATCTTTCCCTGGAGGAGTTCCCAGGACTGTGTGGCACGGAAACAGAATTTAAGGGTGGAGGTCTTGATGGCCCTCAGGCCTTCTTCCATCTCGGCACAGTATATCACATTGCCTCCGTCGAAGCGGACCCAGTACATATAGGCTTTCCCGTCTTCGTCGATAAAGATGCTGTTATCGATTCCCTTGGCATTCGGGGTGAATCCGAGGGTGCTTTGTTTGAAGGGCCCGAGGGGCGAGGAGGCCTCGGCCACATAAACATGCTCCGCGGCAGAGTAGTACATCAGGTAGATGTTACCTACTTTGTAGAGCTCCGGAGCCCAGAAATCCTTATCGGAATACCATGTCCCGCCCGAGGACACGGCCACGTCATTTTTGTGCAGGGCGAATCCTTCGGCGGCCTTGCCGCTCATCAGCACCCAGCGCTCCAGGTCGGGAGAGGCATAGGCTTTAAAGCCTTTTGCCGGAGTGGAAGTGCCGTATATATAATAGACGGAATCCGTTTTATCCACGAAAATGAACGGGTCGGCCAGATTGAGGGACCCGGCGTAATGGGCGCCCCTCAGGAGGTTGTCCTTAAGTTTGGACACAGACGGAGTCGGACCCGGTGTCGGGGTGGGTACTGACGGCTTATATACATCTTCTTCGCAGGCTGAGGCGAGAAGCGCGCATAAAAGGGCGCAAACTGTAAACAGATTCTTCATATTGATTAAATTTAATCGTCCCAGGAGACGGTGCGCGACATCTCGTCGTTTACGTTGATATATACTTTCAGGGTTTCTTCAGGAAGTATTTCCTCGATGTTTTCCGGCCACTC
>JAFSTI010000035.1 GCA_017450585.1 Bacteroidales bacterium | reverse complement strand
TGTTGCGGCAACGGGCTCTGGTAATACCATTTATGTGGTTCTCTTCAATACTCCCGTTAAGAAGAAGGAGAGAAAACCGGGGCGGAAGTCAGAACCTGCCGTTAAGAATGTTGCGAAGCCGGAAATGAAGGAGTCAAAGACAAGTACTCTCTCCACGCAGAGCGTTAATACTTCTATTCTGAATGCTGTGGAGATGACAAAGAGTCTGCCATTGAGTGATGGGACGGATAATAATGCTCCGTATTTTGTTCAGCGTGAGTTCATCATCGCCGAGTCTGGAGATGTTGTTCCCAGAGCGAGACCGTTCAGTAAGAACGTTAGTGGAGAAGATGAGCTTGCAGGACATAGGAGGAGTCATCGTAGATTTGCCAAAACGATGAAGGCAAGCGCAGTCGTCTCAACGGATGAATACACCGCTTATATCTGGAATGAAGGGAAGAACATCACAGTGTTCTACTACAATACCAGAGGATTGGCAGATGTTGCATAGGTTACTGGAAAAATGTGGTCAAATTGTGGCCAAATTTGGGGGATACAAAAAACAAGACTTTGTAAAGTGTTTGGGAATCAACAACTTACAAAGTCTTGTTGTGCCTCGGGCGGGAATCGAACCCGCACGGCCGTTTCGGGCCAAGGGATTTTCTTGCCACTATGGCTTTCGCCACCGGATATGCCTAAACGGCGTATCGTTTGTGGTCTGGACTATTCCTTCACCATGGAGCCAGGCTCTTTAGGTGTGCCGTGTCTAGTCTCTGCACCTTCCTCCTTCCGGAGGCTTGGCTCAAGATTGCCTTCAGCATGGCCTGTTAAGGTTTCCTTGAGTTTACGGCATTCTACATCTCTCTTTTCAGAGAGTGCACTCAAATAATATAAGTCCCTCGTGTCTACCATTTCACCACCGAGGCGTGTGGTGGTGCAAAGGTAAGAAAAAAAACATCACTCAGCGTCGATGGAGGGCTCGATGTGGAGGGAGATGATGGTGCCTTCGCCGAAGCGGGCGCGTAGGGCGCGCTCGATGCAGGTGCAGACTTCGTGTCCGTCGAGCACAGTCATGTCGGGCCGGACGACGATGTGGGCGTCGATCACATAATCGGAGCCGCTGCGGCGGGTTCTGAGTTCATGTACGTCCTCCACGTCCGGTACGCTCGAAACAATTGTCTGAATCTCCTTCTCCACGTCCTCCGGCAGCGAAACGTCCAGCAGTTCCTTAATAGCGGGCAGGCCGATTTTTACGGCGATCACGAAGATAAAGATTGAAATCGCCACTCCGGTCACGGAATCCAGCACGGCCCACTTGCTACCCAGCAGCAGCGCCGCACCGATACCCACGAAAGATCCGATGGAGGACAATGCATCCGAGCGGTGATGCCAGGCGTTGGCAATCATCACCGGCGCATCCAGTTTCTTCCCCACGCGGGCGGTCCATTGGTACAGGGCTTCCTTGACCAGGATCGAAATCGCCGCGGCCCAGAGGGCCAGGCGTCCCGGCATGGGCAATATCTCTCCGTGGAACGCTTTTACTATCTTTTCTACGCCTCCGGCGCAGAGTTCGGCGGCTACGACTACCAGCAGTACCGCCACTATAAGCGTGGCGAAGGTCTGGAACTTACCGTGCCCGTAAGGATGTTCCTTGTCTTTCTCCTTGGCCGACAGATGCACGAACAGCAGCACCACGGCATCGCTGACCAGATCCGAAAGCGAATGGATGCCGTCCGCCAGCATAGCCGCACTGTGCGCCACGACGCCGGCGACAATCTTCCCGGCCGTAAGCAACAGGTTTGCCAGCGCCCCGACCAGTGTCACTTGTGATATTTTCTTCTCTCTGTCCATTAAAAATACTTTTTCTCCTCCCTATCCAGGGCGATAAATATAAAAATCAATATGGTGAACGACCACAGCGACGACCCTCCGTACGAAACCAGCGGCAGCGGAATGCCGATAACCGGCATCATTCCCACCGTCATCCCCACATTGATAAACAAGTGCATAAATATAATACTCGCCACGCAGTAGCCGTAGATCCGGGCAAATGCCGAGCGGCTCCTCTCCGCGTCCACCATTATGCGAGAAATCAGAAATACATACAGGGCGATCAGCAGGAAGCATCCGATGAAGCCCCACTCTTCACCCACAGTGCAGAAAATAAAATCGGTGCTTTGCTCCGGCACGAAACCATAAGTCGTCTGCGTACCGTTCAGATATCCCTTGCCGGTCAGACCCCCGGCGCCGATGGCGATCATCGACTGGTTTACGTTATAACCCACACCCGCGGGGTCCTCCTTCATGCCCAGCAGCACCTCGATACGCTTACGCTGGTGGTCCTGAAGCACGTCATTGAACAGAAAATCCGTAGAAACGATCAACGCGGCGCCCACCACCAGCCCGGCAAGTGCCAGCCACAGGGTAGGACGCCTGTTCCGGTAAGCGCGCACCACGTACCAGGGCAGTGCGCCCAGCGGCAGGAGCGCCAGCAGGTATATCGGTTTTACCGCCGAAAGAAAAGCGAACTTCCCGGCAGCCCAGCTCAGGATAGACGGGACAAAAGCCATAAAACCCAGCACCGGGAGATCGGTATAGAGCCAGCGCTTAAACTTGCCGTCGCAGACGCAGTACACCAGCGAAATCGATACCAGCAGCGTCAGCAGCGAAACGTAAGGCGAAAAACGCAGAGTAAATATGAAGAGCAATACTGCCATTGCCCCCAGGTACAGCACCCAGCCGGACAGACCCTCGCGGTACAGCACAAACAGAAAGCCCAGATACACCAGCGCTGAACCGGTCTCACTCTCCGCCACGATCGCCAGCATCGGGAGCCCGATAATCACCGCGACCGTCAGGAAATCCCCCAGCTTCTGCAGCCTGAAGCCATGCCGCCCCATCACCGAGGCCAGTACCAGAGAAGTGGTAATCTTCGATATCTCCGCCGGCTGGAAGCTCACCGGACCGAGCGTGAACCAGGAGCGCGAGCCCTTGATGTCCTGCCCGATAAAGATAACGGCGATCAGCAGCGCAAACACGGCCAGATATGCCGGCGAAGAGATAACCTCCCAAAGCGGCGTTTTAATGAGGAACAATATTGTCAGGGCAATACCGAATGCCGTCAGTATCCATACCAGCTGCTTTCCGCTGCGGGAGGCGAAGTCCAGCATGCCCATCCCCTCTCCCGCATGCACGGACGAGTAAATGTTCATCCAGCCGAAGATGACCAGCAGCAGATAGCTGATTACCAGGCTCCAGTCCACGGAGTTCTTCAGGGGGGTCTTTTTAGGCGCCGTGTACATGGTCTCAACGTTTTAGTTTAGGCATCAGATTGGCTTCCATCATCCGGGTCTCAAGATATTTGCGCTCCGCGCTGATGGAACCGTTCAGATAATGTTCGACGAGCAGCGAGGCCAGGGGACAGGCCCAGGTGCCGCCGAAACCGGCATTCTCGACATATGCTGCAACGGCTATCTTGGGATCATCCTTCGGAGCGAAACAGATAAATACGGAATTGTCCTCGCCGTGAGGATTCTGTGCCGTTCCGGTCTTGCCGCAGATATTCAGCCCGGGAACCGCGGCCGCTGAAGCAGTGCCTCCGCTGCCGTAGCCTGAATTGACCGCCCGCCACATACCGTCGATTACTTTCTCAAACTGAGTGGTATCCACCTTGGTGTATTGCCGGACGCGGTATTTATCCTCGATCCGGACATTCTCCGAGTCTTTAATGATGTGCGGTATGTAATAATAGCCCCGGTTAGCCACGGTCGCGCATATATTTGCAATCTGAAGAGGGGTGATACCCATCTCGCCCTGCCCGATGGATAGCGATATGATGGTCTGGTATTTCCAGGCTCCGCGGCCGTAAATCCTGTTATAATAGTCGGCGCTGGGGACATTGCCGCCAAGCTCCGAAGGGAAGTCACTGCCCAGCTTCTGACCCAGGCCGAAGCTGCGGATATAGTCCTCCCAGGCGCGGAACGCCTCCTCCGTGGAACCATATTTTCCGTTTTCCAGGATGTTCCTGAATACATAGCAGAAATAGGCATTGCAGGACATCATTATGGCCTCATCCAGATCCAGCGGACTGCGGTGCACGTGGCATCCAAGTTTGGTGTTGCGGCCGTAGTAATATCCCTGATGGCAAGGATACCTGTCCGAAGGCCGCAGGACGCCTTCCTGCAGCCCCACGAGCCCGTTCACCAACTTAAATACCGACCCCGGAGGGTAGGACGCCTGCACTGCCCGGTTGAACATCGGCTTATATGGGTCGCTGACGATCTCGCTGTAATATTGACCTATATTTTCGAGCTTATCCACGTCGATGCCGGGGCTGGAGACCATTGCCAGAATCTCTCCGGTGGAGGGCTCTATCGCCACGAGGCTGCCGACCTTTCCGCGCATAAGTTCCTGCCCGTACTGCTGCAGGGAGGCGTCGATGGTCGTGACAATATCCGACCCA
>JAFSTI010000034.1 GCA_017450585.1 Bacteroidales bacterium | reverse complement strand
TGCTTGAATTAGATTTCATACTCAGAGTTATAGCTTTTATCGTCTTCCCACTATAACCAGATAGTGTCAAAATAGCACTCTTATCTGCGGTTATTTGGAAAGTGTTATTAGAAGTCTGGGAATAGGTGGCAGCCGAACCTGCGGGAGTCGTCCCAGAAGCACTTACTTCGGTCTTCGTCGTATTTGTATAAAGAGCAAATAACCTGTACGCGCAGTCCGCAGAACCAATAGAGCTATCTCTGTACTTGGCCTTTACTGCTATGGCTTTCACAGTACAGGAAGAGGCAATTGCGAAAGGATCTGAATAAAGCGTAGACGATGCCGTAGGTTCAGATCCATCGGTGGTGTAATAGATGCTGGCACCTTCAGTAGCGCAGGTTATTGTTACAGTATTTGACGTGCACGACACAGACGGCGTAGCGCAGACCTCGCGGACGAGGACAGTAGAGGTGCCGGAGCCGGCGAGTTTGTAGATACAGATATCATTTTGGCCGGAGGCATAGCATGCGAAAAGGCTATTATACCTCATCCAGTTATTGGTATTGGTTCCTTGTGCCTTTACTGTAGCAACTCCGCTAGTGATTGATACACTCCAACTGCCATCTGCGTTATTCGTAGCCTGGCTTCTGAGGTAATTTTTGCTACTTCCGCTACCAGCAGCATAAAGATAGTTATCGTCGGAGTCCTTAAATGCGAGGGTGTTATCGACCTCTCCGGCCTCGAGGGTGAAGACGGCTACGGAGGCGGAAGGGCTGTTGATGTCATCGCCAGATTTAGTAATTGCGGCCTGACCTCTATTATTGGAAGCCTGGGCACTACTCATCGCAAAATCAGCATCGGCGGCGACGATGATGACTTCGCTGCCGGCGGTGAGGTCTGTTACATCAGTGACCTTATTGTATACCTTGAAACCATCGGGGAGAATGCCCGCCATATCTACAGTGAAAGCAGCCACCTTACCGGCAGTGAATTTCTTTCCTGCGGGAATGGTGATTGTCTTCGTATAAGCATGAGCATCAGTATTGACCGTTACATCGATGGTCTTACCTCCCAGATCGACCGGAGCACAGGCAAACCAGATGTTTTCCAGAGAAGATGTCGCTAGAGTCAGACCCTTAGAAGCAGAAAACTCTGTTAATACATGGCTGTCATAATTATATTTATACGAACCGACCCAATTATCCTCAGCTGTAAGGGAAATTGATTCAATGGTCTCCGTCCCATAATCGAGATTGATAATGCTGAATTTTCCATACGCAGTCACATGCCTGAATGAGAAACTGACGCTGGACGGAATGGCGGTGAACTTTTCCGCTTTTGCGGCAAGGATTTGCGCACGCTCATCAGGAGAGCCCGCCGAAGGAGTCTGACCGTCAAGGATAGTAAAACGAGACGATGCCTCTCCTGACAAAAAACTAGCATGTGCACTTTCCGGAGATAGAGAGTAAAAATATAGACTGTCAAGCTCGGTCACCTCAGAGAGCTTATTCATATCTACAGTAAACTCCGCGCTGGTATTACCAGGGCCGGGAGTCACGCTGGCTTGTTTATCTTGATTTTTCAGTGTTGCGCCAGATAATGCCCTGAACGCGATATGGACATAACTGTCATTCGCCGTCCACAGAGTCGGGTAGGAAGTGCCGTCTTTGGCACCGAAGGCGGTGCGGGTGGCGGGGTCGGCGAGGGCGCTGAAGTGGATGGTGACGGAGTCGGCGGGGTTACCGGTAGTGTCGCTGATGACAGACGGATCGGTTTCGCCAGGGTCGGCGACTTCGGGGAGGTTGTTTTCGCAGGAGGCGAGAAGGGCGGTGGCGGCTAAGGCGGCCCAGAAGATTCTAAATAGTTTCATAGCCGTCGAGCGTTAAAGGGTTCCCCAATTCTCTTCCTCCGCGTCGGGAAGATTACTTCCGGTCCGATAACTTTGGCACATGATGGCACGGACTTCGGTCACCACCACGAGGCAGCTGGGGGCCATATACGGCGCCAGAGACTGCTGCGATTCCTGTAATAATTTCATAGTGCTACTAATTTGCTTTTCCAAAGAACTCGCAAGTTAATCATAATAATCCACAATCCAAAGCATTCGGACTGAGCCGTTTTTTCATATATTTGCATTTATGAAGATATCAAACAGAGCGGATAATATGCCCGAATCGCCGATCCGGAAGCTGGCGAAGTGTGCGGAGACGGCGGAGCGTAACGGCATTAAGGTTTATCACTTGAACATCGGTCAGCCCGACATCAAGACGCCCGAATGCGCCTTGAAGGCGGCGCGCAGCATAGACCACGACATTTTGGAGTATTCCCCCTCTCAGGGCCACAAGTCCCTGAGAACCAAGCTCGTAAGCTATTACTCCGAGTACGGCATCGACCTCTCCCCCGATGAAATCATCATCACCACCGGTGGGTCCGAAGCCATCATGTTCGCATACATGGCCTGCCTCAACCCGGGCGACGAAATAATTGTCACCGACCCCTCCTACGCGAACTACATGGCCTTCGCCATCAGCTGCGGAGCCGTCATGAAACCGGTAAAGACTACCATTGACAATGGATTCCGCCTCCCGCCGATGGAGGCCTTTGAGGAGCAGATCACCCCGAAGACGAAGGCGATTCTGATCTGCAACCCGAACAATCCGACCGGCTACCTGTACACGAAGCAGGAAATGCGCCGCATCCGCGACCTGGTCAAAAAATACGACCTATACCTGCTTTCGGACGAGGTATACCGCGAGTTCATATACACCAAACAGCCCTATATCAGCGCCTGCCATCTGGAAGGCATCGAGCAGAACGTCATACTTATCGACTCTGTATCAAAGCGTTACAGCGAGTGCGGCATCCGTATCGGAGCGCTGATCACGAAGAACAAGGCCGTGCGCGAGGCCGTGATGAAGTTCTGCCAGGCCCGCCTCAGCCCGCCGCTCATCGGACAGATCATCGCCGAGGCATCCCTAAGCACACCCGCCGAATACATGGCAGAGGTATATGATGAATATCTTTCCCGGCGCAATTTCCTCATCGATGGCCTGAACCGCATCCCCGGAGTCTACTCCCCCACCCCCATGGGCGCGTTCTACACCATGGTAAAACTGCCCGTGGACGACGCGGAGAAGTTCTGCCGCTGGTGCCTGACCGACTTCAGCTACGAAGGGCAGACGGTTATGATGGCGCCCGGATCCGGCTTCTACACCGACCCGGAGGAGGGCCGCGACCAAGTCCGGATGGCCTATGTCCTGTGTAAGGAGGACCTCGCCAAGGCGCTGGACGTCCTCGCGCGCGCCCTTGAAGCCTACAACTCCCGGTAAACCGCCCGCCGCAGCACAGAGCAAAACACCGCACAGCACAGAGCAAAACGCCGCAGCACAGAACAAACCGCAAAGCACAGAATGCCACACCGCGAGATTGAGAGAAAGTTTTTGGTAAAGGGTGACTTCAAGGCGAAGGTCACCCGGTCGATGCATATAGTGCAGGGGTATCTGTGCACAGCGCCCGAGCCGACCGTGCGCGTGAGGATTCGGGACAATGAAGCTTTCTTGACAATAAAGGGCCTGAGCGAGGGCCCGGGGCGTTTTGAGTGGGAGAAGCCCATATCGGTCGAAGACGCCCGGGAGCTGCTCCGGCTCGCAAAGCCCGGGACGATCGATAAGGTCCGCCACCTCGTCCCATCAGAGGACGGCATCCATACCTGGGAAGTGGACGAATTCCACGGCGCTAACGAAGGACTCATAATGGCCGAAATCGAACTCTCGGCCCCGGACGAGACCTTCCCCATCCCCGACTGGATAGGCAAGGAAGTCACCAGCGACCCCCGCTTCTACAACTCCTCGCTCCGGAAACTCCCATATTCAGAATTTAAAAACACTATAATACTATGAACCAACTTTTCTATGCAGTACCGGCCGCATCAGTGCTGGCCCTGTTATTCGCTTTCATCTTCTACAGACAGATGAAGAAAGAAGACGAAGGCACCCCCACCATGAAACAGATTGCCGGATACGTCCGTGAAGGCGCAATGGCATACCTGAGGCAGCAGTACAAAATCGTAATCATTGTATTTGCGATACTCGCGGCCATATTCGCCGTACTGGCCTACGTATTCCATGTCCAGAACCCCTGGGTACCGTTCGCATTCCTTACCGGAGGATTTTTCAGCGGCCTCGCAGGATTCATCGGCATGCGCACAGCTACCTACGCCTCCGGACGCACGGCCAACGCAGCCCGACGCAGCCTTAACGCCGGATTGAAGATTGCCTTCCGCAGCGGAGCAGTCATGGGCCTGACTGTCGTAGGCCTCGGCCTGCTAGACATTGCCCTGTGGTTCATAATCCTTAACGCATTCGTATCAGAGGCCTCCATGGCCCAGAAACTGGTCGTCATAACCACCACCATGCTGACCTTCGGAATGGGTGCCAGCACCCAAGCCCTGTTCGCCCGCGTGGGCGGCGGCATCTACACAAAGGCCGCCGACGTCGGCGCAGACATTGTCGGAAAAGTGGAATCCGACCTGCCCGAGGACGACCCCCGCAACCCCGCGACCATCGCCGACAATGTCGGTGACAACGTGGGTGACGTGGCCGGAATGGGCGCCGACCTGTACGAGAGCTACTGCGGCTCCATCCTCAGTACGATGGCGCTCGGCGCATCGGCATTCTATGCCCTGGGACCTGACATGCAGATGAAGGCCATTCTGGCCCCGATGCTCATCGCCGCCGCGGGCGTATTGCTCTCAGTAATAAGCATCTTCACCGTCCGCACGAAGGAAGGCGCCGATATGGGCAAATTGCTCAAATCCATGAGCTTCGGTACCAACATGGCCGCAGTGCTCAGCGGCATCGCGACCTTCGGCATCCTGGCTCTCGTCTTCGGAACGCAGAGCGCAGACTGGTGGCACTTCGGCTGCTCGGTGATAGCGGGTCTGCTCGCCGGCGTCGTGATCGGCAAGGCCACCGAATACTACACCTCCCACTCCTACAAACCGACGCAGAAGCTTGCCGAAAGTTCTCAGACCGGCTCCGCGACCGTCATTATCAGCGGCGTCGGACTGGGCATGCTCTCCACCGCCATACCGGTACTCGCCATCGCCTGCGCCATCATATTGTCCTACCTATTTGCCATCGGCTTCGACGTGCAGAACATGCTCAGCGCCGCAAACCTGTCCAAGGGCCTGTACGGAGTGGCAATCGCCGCCGTCGGAATGCTGTCCACCCTGGGCATAACCCTCGCCACGGACGCATACGGGCCTATTGCTGACAATGCGGGCGGCAACGCGCAGATGTCCGAGCTCGACCCGGAGGTCCGTAAACGCACGGATGTGCTTGATGCTTTGGGCAATACCACCGCCGCCACCGGCAAGGGCTTCGCCATAGGATCGGCCGCCCTCACCGCGCTCGCGCTATTGGCCTCCTACATTGAAGAGATAAAAATCGCGCTCGCACGCACCGGAGAGCTGGTAAACGGCATCGCCGGGCAGGTGGAAGCATCCGCTGCGAGCATTCTGGATATATTGAACAACTACGGCGTCAGCCTGATGAACCCCGCCGTCCTGTGCGGCATTTTCATCGGGTCAATGATGGCGTTCCTCTTCTGCGGACTGACGATGAACGCAGTCGGCCGCGCGGCCGCCAAGATGGTCGTGGAGGTGCGCAGGCAGTTCGCCGAGATCAAGGGCATCCTCACCGGCGAAGCGACCCCGGACTACAGGCGTTGCGTCGAAATCAGCACCAAGGCTGCTCAGCATGAGATGCTGCTGCCCTCGCTGCTCGCCATTGCCGCTCCCATAGCGGTCGGTCTGATCTTCGGTGTCGCGGGCGTGCTCGGCCTGCTCATCGGCGGACTGGGCGCCGGATTCGTGCTGGCGGTATTCATGTCCAACTCCGGCGGAGCCTGGGACAATGCCAAGAAATACGTCGAGGAAGGTCATTTCGGAGGAAAGAACTCCGATTGCCACCACGCCACTGTCGTGGGTGATACCGTGGGCGATCCTTTCAAAGACACTTCCGGACCTTCGCTGAACATCCTCATCAAACTGATGTCCATGGTCAGCATCGTGATGGCCGGCCTCACCGCCTCATTCCACCTACTATAAAATGAGAATCAGCCGCATTCTAATCGTACCGGCGATACTGCTGCTGGCGGGAGCTTGCAGCACGCCTGAATTGACCTCATACGTGGACCCGTTCCTGGGCTCCGCCACCCTCTGGAAGGCCGACGATCTCGGCTTTGAGCCTGTCTTCGGCAAAGGCAATCCCTTCGGCGAGGGCAAGCGTATCTGGGGCGCGGAGACCTTCCCGGGCTCATCCCTGCCCAATGCTATGGTCCAGGCCACGCCCGTGACGATGTTCGGCAGCGGCAGCGGCTACCAGAGGGAGGACGCATTCATACAGGGTTTTGCACACACGAACAAAGGCCATTGGAACCTTTGCAACGTACCGATGCTCCCGGTCACCGGTGATATTGACCTGAAAGAAGGCTATGCCTCACCGTTCTCCCACGAGCAGGAGGCCGCAAGCCCCGGGTACTACCGCGTTTTCCTGGACCGCTACGGCGTGAACGTGGAGCTGACCTCCACCCTGCGCTGCGCATTGCACCGCTATGACTACACCCGCGGCGGGGAGCGCAAAGTCCTCTTCGACCTGTCGAAGGCCTGCGAGCGCGTGCTGGGCTGGGGCTACAGGCAGACAGGGCCGCGCAGTTTCAGCGGACGGCAGGTAAGTGGCGGCGGCACCATCTACTTCTGGGCTGAGGCCAATGCAGACATAGCCGCACTCGACTCGCTCGCACTTCCCCGCCCCGAATGGGCCGGCCGGCGCAGTTCCGATGGCCGCAGGCGCTTCGATTGGGACAATTTCCATCCGAACCGCAGCACCCGGATACCGGTACTCACCTTTGCTGACGGAAACGGCCCTCTCGAACTGCGCGTCGGCTTCTCGTATGTAAGCGAGGACGGCGCCAAGGCCAATCTGTATGCCGAAATCGGGCACCGGAGCTTCGAGGGCGTGCACCGTGCGGCCGTGAAGACCTGGGAGAAAGCATTGTCCCGGATCCAGGTCAAAGGCGGCGCACCGGACCAGCTGCGCATGTTCTACTCCTGCCTGTACCGCACGTATATGTGGCCGGTGCTGCGCAGTGACGTGAATGGGGATTTCATCAGCCCCGTGGACGGCTCGGTGATAAATACCGGACACCGCTTTTACACCACTCCCTCCTACTGGGACGACTACCGCAACAAGCTGATCCTGCTCGGAATGCTCTCTCCGGACGTAGTATCGGACGTGATCGCTTCCGACATCCTGCGCGGCGAGAGAACGGGGTTTATGCCGATATTCTTCCACGGCGACCATGCTTCCGTATTCGTGACGGGATCATACCTGCGCGGAATACGTGGCTTCGACGTGCAGAAGGCGTACGAATTGATGAAGCACAATGCTACCGAGGAGAGCCCCCGGGCACGGCCGCACCTGGCAGCGTACGATTCTCTGGGCTATGTGCCTGAGCTCAATCTGCACGGAGTAGAAGTTGCTACGCCGGCCAATACCGGTGTAACGCGCACCCTCGAATATTCATATGACGATTATGCAGTCGCACGGCTCGCCTCGGAGCTTGGCCATGCGGATGATGCC
The DNA here is from genome assembly GCA_017450585.1 of Bacteroidales bacterium. GTDB lineage: Bacteria > Bacteroidota > Bacteroidia > Bacteroidales > UBA932 > Cryptobacteroides. Next base: position 15,517 of record JAFSTI010000034.1, on the reverse strand, counting down.
GCTAGATTTATGGCGCGTAGCGGGAACTTCCGCAATGTCTTCGACGCCTCCACGGGATTCATGCGCGGACGCACGGCGGAAGGTCCTTTCGTCGAGGAATTTGACCCTTACGTGCCGTATTTCTATTACCAATACCGCGAGGCGAACTGCTGGCAGTCATCATTCTTCGCACCTCACGACCCGGCCGGCCTAATCGGGCTCTACCCGTCACCCGAGGCGTTTGAAGCGAAACTGGACCAGCTGTTCACCGACCCCTGGAGGGGGTATATGCATCACAATATGACCGGATTTCTGGGCAATTATTGCCACGGAAACCAGCCCGACCACGGCTTCCCTTACATGTACTATTTCGTGAATGCGCAGCCCAAGGCCCAGGAGATACTTAATGTCCTGATGTCCAAATACTACGGCATGGGTGACGACGGACTGGCACTGGCTGGGATGGATGACGCCGGAGAAATGTCCGCATGGTATGTCTTCAACGCCATCGGCCTGTACACCTTCTCCCCTGCCGATCCCGAATACATTGTCACGGTACCCCTGTTTGACGAGGTCAAGTTCCGGCTCGGAAACGGCAAGTCCTTCCGGATTGTGAATAATGTACCGCGCGAAGACTTCGTCCGTACGCTTCCCGCATCTAATGAAGTCCATCGTCCGGGCATCACCATGAACCCTCACGGAGTGCGGATCTCCAGGATTCTGGTAGACGGCAAGCCCCTCGACGGATGGTTCGTCTCCCACAGCGACCTCGCCGCCGGTAAAACCTTGGAAATCCGATAGCTCTCTCCTCTTGGGAGGGCCCAGGTGGGACCATCATAAAACTCTGGGGAACATGCGGTCGACATCTTCCGAGGGGAGCTGAAGGACTTGGACGATCTGCTTATTGGACGAGGCGAGGGCCGTTTTCATCCTTTTGGCCGCATTCAGTTTTTCCGATACGGTCATATCACGCAGAGATCTGCCACCAAACCATTTCCCAACTATCTGAAACACTTCCTCATTGGGGAGTTGAACACTCTCCCCGAGCATATTCGCTATTTCGATGTCCGCCTCTGCATGCCGCGAAAGCATCGTGAAATACTGGTTGGCACTGTTAAACAGGTTTTCCGTCCTTTTGTAATCCACAAAACTGCTTCTCAGTATCATCCCGCCGAGTACCCTGTATGTCTCTGGGAGAGAGATGTTATGCGACCTGCATATTTCCCTGCGTCTGTCGATAGTAAGTTTCCCCCATTCGGTCCCCGGATTCATAGTCCAGAGAGTGCCATTGAACATAAGATGCCCTGAACCCCACGGATATCCTGTAGGAGTGCTGTCCCTGCGGACCACATAGGCATTGCGGTCGGTATATGCGATACGGTTCCTGAATTGTTTCAGGTCCTCCGTATCGTCAATCCGTATATTCCATTCGGACAAAGACCCGCCGCCGATGGACTGCTGGAACCTTCTCATTTTCTTTCTCAGCTGGTCCCGGAAGGAATTGGCCTGATCCAGACTGCCCCGACCCATAACATGATGATGGTTATTCATCTGGATATCACTCAAGATCGAGAAACCGGACTCTGCCGCAGAAATGGCGATGATATTAGTCCCGATGATAAATTCGTCACGTGATTTGTACAAAAGCCAGTCAAGGCTTTCTGTAGTCACATACCAGTAAGGCCCGGTGGCCTCAAATAAGCGTTCGCACTCCCGCTCTCGCTCCCAAAAATCATTACGCCTGTTCATCATAGTTTAGTTTTTACGATAATAGTATCCGGTCAACACATCCTGCCGGAAAAACGGCCAGATTTCCGACCAAACACCAGAAAACAAATCACTTCGCCGGAAAAACAGCCGATTTCCCGACCGGATTGAAATTATCTGTGCCAATTTGCGGAGTCCGATTATTCCCAGTTATTCCTTGACTTGTCTGGAAAAATGACTAACTTCGCAGCCAATTACAGATTATCCACGGTTCCGTAGCTCAGTTGGACAGAGCAACAGCCTTCTAAGCTGTGGGTCTTGGGTTCGAATCCCAACGGAATCACTTCATTCTATCGATACACTCTTCTGGATACAGTTTCTGTCTGTATCCTCTGTGTCGTGTCCCTGTGACACGCCTTTTTCGCAAAGGTAATCACATTCTTCGAAATAGCAAGTTCCATTATTTTCATTATCTTTATGGGCAAATTATTATTTATGATGAAATCTTTCAAGTACTTCCTCGCAGCGGCGGCCATGGCGGTCGCACTGCCTTTGGGTGCACAGACGCCTCAAGTTACCATAAAGACTTCCAAAGCAAAAAATGTCTCCCGCGTTCTCTACGGCTGGCATTATGAAGAAATAGGCATGATTGGAGACGGCGGCATATATGCCGAGATGGTCCGCAACCGCAACTTCGAAGAGGCCAATCTCCCTGAAGGTTTCGTCATCGAAGATAGCAAGTACAAAGGTATCCCCGGGTCTGACCGTCCCGACAAGCACATCTACCAGATCGACCCTCTGGTAGGATGGGTAACCACCCCTCTCGGTCTCAGCCCCATCAGGATTTCATGCACGAGCCGCAATCCCCTTAACGAAAACAACCGCCACTCCATGGAGGTACACGTCATTCTCGACGAACTCCCGGAAGGTGCCGCCATCCACAACCGCGGATACTTCGGAATGGCCTTCCGCAAGGGAGTTCCCTGTCGCCTGAGTTTCTACGCCCGCGCCGACCGTTATAACGGCACACTCAGTTTCCGTCTCTCCGACGAGAACGGCAAAGCAGTATCAGAGGCCAAGACCTTCACCGGCCTTATCGGAAAATGGCAGAAGTTCGAGACCGAACTCACCCCTGACTGCGACCAGAGCGCCGGAATGCTCTCCATTGTCCCCAACGGCAAGGGCAGCTTCCAGCTTGATATGGTGTCAATGTTCCCGTCCGACACCTATGATGACGGCAAATCCGTCTTCCGCGCCGACATCCTGCAGAACCTCGTGGACTACAAGCCCGACTTCCTGCGCTTCCCCGGCGGCTGCATAGTGCACGGCGTGAACGAAGAGACCCAGTACTGGTGGAAAAAGACCATCGGCCCCATCGAGGAGCGCCCCGGTGAATGGTGCAAGTGGGATCCCCACTACCGCACCGACGGTCTCGGCTTCCATGAGTTCATGGAAATGTGCGAGTACATGGGCTGCGCCGCCCTCTTCGTGGTCCCTACAGGCATGAACTGCCCCGGCTGGGTCCCCAGAGACGGCGAAGGCCACATCTGCCAGCCTGAGACCGACGCCCAGCTCTATATTGACAACGCCCTTGACGCCATCGAATACGCCATCGGCTCCGTCGACAGCAAGTGGGGCGCCGAGCGTGCGAAGAACGGCCATCCGGAACCCTTCCCTCTCAAGTACATACAGATTGGCAATGAAGACGAAGGTCCCATCTACATCCAGCGCTACCACGAGATGTACCAGGCCCTCAAGAAAGCCTACCCGCAGCTCAGATACATGGCGGACAGCCCTCTCGGCCCCGACAACAAAGAGCCGGCCATCGACAAGTTCATTGACAAGAGCGAAGTTGAGATCTACGACGAGCACTACTACAAAGGCGTGCCCTGGGCCGTGGAGAACTTCCACAAATACGACAGCTACAAGCGCCAGGGCGTAGATATCGCCATCATGGAGCTCGGAATCCAGAACAACGGTGTCGGCGGCCGCAGCGGTGCCTACCCGGGCAGTATCCTCGCCGAAGGCATCTTCAAAATGATGCTGGAGCGCAACGGAGACCTGAACCCCATCATGGCCGACCGTCCGCTGATGCGTAACTGGGAGTGCATCGAACGCAACGAGATGCAGCCGTCCCTGCTGAACAGCAGCACGGTCAGCGCGCGCACTTTCAATTATTGGATGTGCAAAATGCTTAGGGACAATAAGATCGATCGCAGTTATCAGGTCACCAACACCGAAGGCGAGCAGACCCTCTTCGTCACCGCAGGCTATGACAATCAGCTGAAGAAGACAGTCGTCAAGATCATCAACCTGTCAACCGAGCCTCAAAGCTTCATCCTCAAATCCGACAAGAGCTTCAAAGGCCGTAAAGCCGCCCGCACCGTCCTGACCGCCGGTCCCGACCAGATCGTCACCCCGCTCATCCCGGACGCCGTCGTACCGGTACAGGACAGCTTCACAATGCCCTCCAACGGCCGCATCGACCTTCCCGGCAGCTCCTTCACTGTTTTGGTGTATTAAATGTGGCCGCCGCCCTGGGACTTTAGTTCCTCATCTACCTTATCTTTCTCCTGCATCAGAAGATCCAGGAGCCAGTCTTTCTGTTCGTCTACCAGGCCGAGGTCCCGGCATGCGCTCTCATACCGTCCGATCACGGCTTCCTGGTAGCGATGATAACGCATTGACTTGCGGATTTCCTCCTCGATGGTCTCATGCTCGATTTCGTAACTGTCCTTGTAATAATCCTTATAGACCTTCTCCGAACTGTAACGTATGCAGAAGAAGAACAGGCCGCAAGCCAGGATTACTATTCCCAGAATTCCAACAGCAAGCGGCACTACCTGTATAAGGCCCAGCATGCCGAGCACCGACCCGACCAGGAAAATCAGCAGGGCGATCAATTCATTGACATGGTATTTGAACAAATCTTTGATAATCATAATCTTAACGTGTTAGTCTTGCGGTTTTGCAAAATCTTTATCTTGAATTGATTTTCGGATTCCTTAGCATCCATTGCCTTCTGGAACGCCCGCCTGGCAGAGAGCATGCTTGCGTTCTTAAGCCTCATTTCATCCAGGGTCCGGCGCAGTTTCCACTGATTAAACAGGATCGCCAGGAAAGCGATGGCAAACATTATCAGGAAGCCGAACATAATCATCTGCTGATTCCGGGCTTTCAGAACCTGGGCTTCTTCGCGTAGCTGGGCATTGTGCATCTCGGCGTCGAGAATAGCCAGGTCTTCGTTCTGGACTTTGATGTATACGGAGTCCTTGTCTTCCATCAGCCAGAACAAATTGTCGTAGGCAAGCTTGTGCTTTCCCATTTCGGCATAAATGCCGTGTTTCTGCTCGAAGCGGCCTCTCATCGTGCCGAGCGAATCCGCCTCAGCCAGCGCTTTCTCCAGCAGGCCCCTCGAGCGGTAGTAGGTAATGTCGAGGACATGACGTGAATCGACATCTGTCTGCATTTGATAGAGCGGATCCTCTACAAGCGAATCATATAATTCTTCGAAGGCATCCCACTCCCCTTTTGCGGAGTAAATGAATGCTGTCGTCATCTTTGCCTTGACACTGATCGATGGGAAGAAACGTTCATATTCCCGGGCGAGGGCCACATATTCTTCCGCCTCCCGGAACTCCCCCGCCTTCACATACTCCTGAGACAAGAGCAGGTAAAGATTGGGCAAGTCCTGTTCACTGTGAGCAGCCTTACAAAAAGACGCCGCCTCCTTAAGGTTGCGGATCGCAAGATGATGATTATCACGGGCGCTGTGGATCAGGCCGATAATGCGGTAAGAATACATCTTACCGGCGATACGTTTTTCCACAGAGGCCATACGGCCGAGTTCTCGCGCTTCAAGCATCGCTTCGGAAGCCCGCCCTAGATGGACAAGGTACTCGCAGTATTCGTGGATGAAGCTGAAATAAAAGTCCCGGTACTCCTTACGCTCTCCCAGCAGGCTCTTCATCTCCACCGCCGTGGAGTCCATCCGTTCGTACTGCCTGAGTGCGAAGCGCAGGGGCATCTCTAGCGATAGTCCCAGGCACTTGAGCCGGTAATCATTCGTGCGCACGCCGGCGGTGTAAATCGAATCGGCGATTGCGAGATTCTCGGGATTAAACTGCTGCATCCGGCAATAGGCATAGCGGACGAATGTCTTCTGGTCCACCCGCAGACGGTTCACGATCTGCGCGTTCGCGAGAAGACAGACAGAGACTGCCGTAAGAATGAGTAGCAGTTTGCGGAGCATTACTTCCTGATAGCCTGGATGACCTGCATCTGGGTGATAACCGTGGTCAGGAGCTTCTCCATAATGATGGGCTTCATGATGAAGTCATCGGCTCCCATGCTGTATGCCTTCACCACATCTTCGTTGGAATTCAATGCGCTGAGAACGACGATACGGATATCGGCCGTGTCAGGATTCTCTTTTAGCCGCTTGATAACCTCGAAACCATCGATACCGGGCATCATGAGATCGAGCAGTATCAAGTCCGGCTTCTTCAACGCCACCGCGTCCAGGGCGGCCTGCCCGTTGGCTGCGACGCGCATCTGGAAATTGAAGCGCATTAGCATCTTCTGAACGAGAACGAGGTTAAGCGGAATGTCATCCACGGCGAGCACATTATAGGCAGAATAGTCGTGGTCTTGTGCGTAAGCTGGTGTCATTGTATATTGTTTATCTTTTTGTTTCGGGACAATAGTGTAAGCAGCAAGGCAAACAGGGCGACGCTCATGATACCAAGCGCCAGCCATAGTCTCCCGTTCCGTTTTTTAAGCCTGTCGAGTTTGATGGACATCTGGCGGTCCTGAACAGCGGCCGACATTTCCTCCATCTTCATGTCATTCAGAAGGCTGATGTCAGCATAGAAAGTAAGGATAATCTTCGATCCCATCCACGAAGCTACATCCTCACGCTTGTACTCTATCGCGAGACTTCTCAGAAATAGCATCTGCTGACGGAGATTCACCTGGTTGGCTTTTTCAAAGATAGTGTTTTTTTCTGCCCCGTCCATTATGGCATCCAGGCTTGCAAAAAAGTAATCCCCTGTCGCAATCATGCTGGCGAAGAGGTGGTCGGAAAGGCAGTGGTCTCTATAGTGCTGGTAGCCTTTTATATCATGATCGAATGCTGCCAGCTGTGCCTTGTAATATATAACACGAAGAGAATCCAAATGGGTCTTCGCATTTTCTTCAGCCTTACGGTAATAGTATCTTGCCGAATCGGCTCCCGCCGGATATGTGTCAGCCATATCACAGCACTGACGGGTAATACTCTGGCGACGTATAGTTTCATCTTCCGTCGAGTCGTAGATCTCAATCGCACGAAGCAGATGCCTGCGGGAATTGAACATGTCATTCTGCCGATGATACAGAGTGGACAGGTAACTATGGCTCTGCCAAATACCGTATTCATTGCCTTCACGTGCCGACACATCCATCATCTCCTGAAGCAGTGCCTGGGCGTGGACATTCTGATTGGTATTCACGTAGTAAGTCTGACACAGCGAGTAGGCATAATAGAAGTACTGCATATAGCCCGTGGCCCTCGCGACTGCCATGGTCTCCTTTTTCTGGCGTTCAACCAGCTGATTTCCGGCTTCACGGTCGTCCATCGCCCTCGCCAGACGGCTCGCCCTCTTCAGTTTGCATACGTAGTAGAGCGTTCTGGCCTTTTCGTCCCCACATTCTTCAGCGGCCTTGAGTAATGCGTTATTTGCATAGTCAAAAGCGTCGCTTTCCGTATCGCTCACCATCGTCTCGGCGATCTGGAAATACTCGTAGCAGGTGTCGTCAATCCCGTAGGGATTATTCTGGCCCAGCACAGGTGACAGGGCGGAAAAGACGAAGATCAGTATGGTGGTCAGTCGTTTCATTCTCCTTCAGGATTAATCGGCACGATAAACACGAATCTCGCACCCGGGCCGGGATGTGTGATGTCCAGTTCTACTCTTGCGCCCATTCTGGAAGCGATATCACGACAGATGCTCAGGCCAAGCCCCGTACCCTGGACGAATTCATCCAGTTTGGCAAAGCGCTCGAATATCTTTTCCGCCTGCTCCGGCGGGACGCCGGTTCCGGTATCAGTTACAGAAAATGTAACATAACCGGGGTTCTCGGAAAGGGAGCTTGAAAGTCGTATCTCACCCTCTGCAGTATGTTTGCATGAATTAGTAAGCAAGTTGATAAGAATCTGCTGAACACGCCGGGGATCCGTACGGAAAGTGAAGGGAGCGGGATCCTCTGGATCATAGTACATACGTACGCCAGGCTGCAGACGATGCTCGGCACTGGAAATTGCGGCCTCGCACATAAAGTTTTTCTCGCCCTCCTCGAATGAGATATTGTACTCACCCTTATCCATCGCGGAGGCATTCAGGATATCATCCAGAAGCATCGTAAGCATCTTGGTATTATTGACGATGTATCCGGAGAATTCATCTTTTTCTTCGGGAGACAGCGAGCCGTCCGGCAGGGAAAGCAACTGGGAGAAACCGACAATGGCATTGAGCGGCGTGCGGACCTCATGGCTCATGTTCTGGACGAAGCGAGTCTTGGCCGCATTGGCCAGAAGAACCTTTTTGTTCGCCTTTTCAAGCTGCTTGATATGCAGGATGGATAGAACGGCCGTAACCAGGAGGATAATACCCAACAGAATGGAAAGAATGTGGGAAATCCTGGCGATTGTACGCTCTTTCGAGACCAGCTCCGCATTGAGCGCAGCCTTGCCCATCGTAACATCTAGTTCTGAGACCCTGGATTGGTTGGTATCGGAAATAAGAGTCTCCATCAGGTTCACCAGTTTCTTCTCCACCGCAAAGGCGAACTCCTGATATCCCCTGTTCTCGCACAGGTTTGCGATAACCTTCATTTCGCGGACGGTGGAGAGTTCGTAGATTTCATCTTCCCGTCTGATTATGCTCCCGTCCTGGGTGGCGTCGATCAAGGAAAAGAAGAGTTCCGCATCCGTTGTGATTCTAGGGAAATCCGGGTCTTCTGCACACAGGTCTCTGAGCCTGAGGTACTCTTCCTGATTATTATCGAGAGCGGCCAGCCTCAGCCGGTAATATCGACAGCGAAGGGAGTCCATATGCGTTTTCGCATTCTCCCATCCGAGCATTACGTTGATCCTGACGGAGTCCGATGCTATTGGGTAGGTGTCGGCGAGATCGCAGTAAAGACGGGTAGGCGACTCTCGGCGGATAGCCGCGTCCGACGAAGTGTCATACAGCCTTATAGCCCGCCGGATATGAGGCTTGGCGCTGATGTAGTCGTTATGGCGTGTATATATGTCAGCCAGATACTTCGAACTGATCCACAGGCCATAGGCGTCATTGTCGGACGCAGCGTGCTGCTGCATCTCCTGAAGCAGAAGAAGAGCCCGATAGGACTCTCCGTGTTTTGTATAGTACTCCTGAGAAAGCTGGTAGGCCTGATAATAATAGCGAAGGAGTTTCTTCTCACGGGCTATTTGCTTGACAGCCTCCCGCGCCTCTTCTACAAGATCGTCATTATTCTCCGATGCCGGCCTTGCAAGGATATTTCTAAGCACCTGTACACGATAAAGAACCTGGGCTTTATCGTCTTTCTTTTCTATTGCTGCCTGACGAAGAAGATCGGATGCGGGGCCGAAGCCTTCTTTTCCGAGCTGACGCTCCGTCTCCTGATAAAGGGCGTAGCAGGTATTATCGATTTCGAGCTCGTTAGTTGACGTCTTTTTATCCGCTGCCGCCGCCGGGAGTATCTCCGTCAGAATCAGTAACAGCAGGGAGAAAAGCCATCTTCTCGCCCGAAAATCAGAACTCATCGTTATTTTCGAAAATCTTAGTCTCCCAATCGCTTGCCGAAGCGGTGAAATTGATCGAATGATAAATCTTACCGAGGTCAATTCCAAGATGGAAAGTGTACTGCCGGCCGTAAACCATCACATTGTCAGGCAGCACACCGTATAGCATATACTTAAGTTTCTGATCCTTCAACGCCTTGTATGTGTACCCTTCCACAGTGAACGGATCGACATCGAAACAAACTTCCACATACTGCTTACCCATCTCAAGTTCATCGGGGACAGCATAGAAACGGAAGCTTTCAGACATGTGGGGCACAAGCGCATCACGTCCGACGAACATCTCGTTCTCCATCCCGACACCCAGGACAGCGTCACCCTCAAAAACCACCTCGTCACGATAATAAGAACGACGATGCCAGAAACCCTTACCATATTCTATGTCGTTCACGAAAACGCCGGCGGAGGCCACCCTTACGGCAGTAAGTTTCTTAAGATGAATGAGCCCTTGGAGCTTCGGATCAGCGGTAACGTCACAGATTTTGAAACCAATGTCATTCGTAATATGCTGGAACTCAAGGGGAATCATATTCAACCTGTCCATCGCGCACTGAATCGTCTTGGATACAAGAGGACCCGCCTCGGTATCAGCACTGCTGAAAGGAATACTATAGGTCTTATACTCGTCACCGTAAGACAGACTGCTGACATGCGGGTAATATGCGCTGAAAGTAATGATGTTAGGCACATCCCAGAGTCCGCGCTCCAGAAGACCATGATACATGCCGTCTGAATACAGCAGCTGCCCGTTATCCAGAATGAGAGCACCTGTCTCGATATCCACGCCGACGAGACCCGCAGGGATGGAACTGTTCATCGTGGCAATCTTCTCTGCAGAATCCACCCCACCGCCCCTGGTGATAGCGGCCTCCGGGATCGTTTCTCCTTCCCGGGTTACACTGACGGGGAAAGAAACCTCTTTCTTAGAAGCATCTCTAGACAGGTTCGGGGTATCTAGTTCGGGCGAGCAGGAAAAGACCGAAGCCATGGCTATCAGGCAGAACGGTCCCAACAAGTGTTTTCTCAAAGGCATGTTCGTCGTCAAAATCCAAAGGGTTTAAAACTAATTCTCGATAATCTGGAGGTTCTTGATTTCCCAGGTACCGGCTCGGCCGTCATCGAGTGAGACTGAGACAGGATAAGCGGTAACGGTATGAGTGTAACTGGTCGTTTGACGCTCCTCCGAGCCGACGGTTATCACATCATAGTACACCGGGAAGCCTGTGTTTGTGGTCGTGGTGGCATCCGAATTCGCAGCCGTGAAGTAGAGCTGGGTGAAGTGGTCAGGATAACTCGTGCATTCGAATGCGACACGGAAATTAGACACCAGATAGTCCGAAGGGATCTGGGCCTGAGCCTTAACGTAGATCCAGTTCGTACCGGGAGGATAGTTGATATTCACTGGATCGCTCCAGGTATTACCTCCGTCCTTACTGAACAGCATGTGAGCATCGGACCTCATATTAGCGCGGGCATCCGGATGTGCAGGATCGGAGAAATAGTTACCCGCGTGATAGAAGGTAATCGTAGCTCCCGCCGAGCAGGACAGGTCTATGTCTTTCGATGAGATCATCGAGTAACCAGCGAAACGTCTGTTGTGATAGTCGGTTACCCACTTGGATTCAGTCACATCCCAACGTTTAGTAGGCTCATCTATCGCGCCCCAGGCGGAGTGTGCCACACCATATGACAGGCTAGCTCCGGGATTGTAGTAAGGATACCACATGCGCCTATAACAACCTCCGTCATTGAACCATGTAAGAGCGTCGAAGGCGGCGGTTCTGTCCGTGCCGGTCTGCCATGTCTCACCGTCGGTTATCACTTCCCTGACTATCTGATAATCACCCATTGTGGGCTTAAGGAAGGTCTCCTCGTGATGTATGGTGCCAGAAGCCGCTTTATTGGTCACAACCTGGATTTCGTAACTCACAGACTGGGATGCAGGAGCATAGCCGCCCACTGCAGGAGTCGTCACTTCATAGGTTATGAGCACATAGCCGGCAGAGACGCCATGCACCGTACCGTCAGAGGAAACGGTCGCTATGCCCGTATCGGCAGATGTGTATGTCACCGTGGGTGAGCCGGAGAATCCGTCATTGACAGTGTAGGAGCCCTGAGTCCGGACATCCGAGCCCACCTTAACCACGAACACCGGCTCGGTCGCCCACTTAACGGACAGGCCGCTGAGTGCGTCTTCGGTAACGGTTACAGTGTAGAAGACCGGATCCGCAGCAGTATAGTTCCTGTATGCATCGGCCGAAGCCGTGATCGTAGCGGTTCCCACTCCCACTCCGGTGACCTTGCCATTCTGGTCCACCGTCGCCACGGAAGGATCGGAAGAAGTATATACGATGGGAGCGCTGGCATTGGACGTAGCCTTGTTCACAGCGGTACCATGTACATTCAGCTGCATTCCGTAATAGTCAAAGTACAGATTTCCTTCCTCCAGTTCATTGGCGAATGTATCCCTGTTAGTGGAGTTGTTTGTAGCATCCACGGGGTAGTAGAAGTCATTCTCGGGAGACGCTACGACCCATACGGTAGTAGCACTCTCCGCTACCATGGTAAGGAAGTAACTGCGGAAGGTCTTGATACCGTTCACATCGGTAGGGGTGGAAGAATACTCTTCCCAATTGATAGTCCTGCGGTAGTAATAGTTATTCTTTGTCCGGCCCGGAATCAGGCTGGGGCCGTTCTCCACGGAGAGGGTTTCATCCGCACCGGGAACGAGCGGCTTGGGATACATGGTGTTCTCTTCCTGCTCGATGTAGAAGTACAGAGGGAAGCGCGCCACGGTAAGACCTGCGGGGACATTGAAATCCACCCAGACTTCTGTACCCTTCACGGGATCAACGAAATCCTGGGCATCCACAGAAAGAGAGAATGGCCGGCGGAGAGTGAGATTCACAGTCCTGGTAAGGCCGCTGGCATTCTTGAAGACGATGGGCTGCTTCCACACTTCACCGGGGTTGAGACTTTCGGGATTGACACAAGTGATGGTAACCTCGCGCCAGTCGCTGTAAATACCGCTGCCTACATTTGAACCTGCGATGGAGATATTGCTGGCTGAAGCCACGATATCGTCTCCACTGGTCGCTTCGCGGATCTCGGCGGTTATGCTATTATTGTCATCCGTTGCGAAATTAGTACCGGTACCGCTCTTGACATACATCTTGAAAGATGTGCCGAAAGTAATCAGTATATCGGTCTGGCTCACATACAGACGGCTGTCATCATTGGCGATGTTAGTAAGTTCCTGAGCCATCGTGGAGCCCTCGAAGTTATTGAGGGCGATGCTGTTCACTGCATCGTAAACCGAATCGCTTCCTTTTCCGTCCACACCTGTGATATTGAGGGTATAGCAGAAGTTACGGAGGATGTTATAGTAAACATTATCTCCCGTTTCCGAATCCTCATAAACGAAGTCAGCCTTGTAGTAGTATGTCCTCCAGTTTCCGGACTCATTCAGCTGAGCTTTCAGTATGATGAACGGGTTGGCATCAGGACGGTAGGAGCACTCATAGAGATAATCTGCTTCCTGGGGATCTATCCACAGATTGTTGTCGTCCATAGTGTCGGATCCGTCAGAGGAGTAGTAGCTATCCAGGGAATTGTACTGAATTACAGGGGGCATAAAGCCGGAGTACATATCAGTATTGGTGAGCCAGGAGTAAGGGGAAGGATCCCCAGACGCCAGCTCATAGCGGGCGAAACGGTCGAAGTTAATCTGAAGTTCAGAGCCTACCGTGATATAGTCTTCGGTATTTGTATTGAACGGGGCGATGGTTCCGTATACCGGGGTGTTGAACACCTTGTAAGCGAGGATACGGAAGTTGGTCACGCTGTCATCGACTTTGACCTTGACTTTGGCGAAGTTGCGTATCATTTTGATCCCGTTCATATCCGTCGTCTCTGTGATGGAGCCGTAGTGACGACGACTCCAATATGCCAGTCCGGCGTTAGTCGTAACTAGCGTACGGACGAAGGTGCCTTCGTCCACAAGGTTCATCTCCATATTCTCGAACTCCGGAATAGCCTGAGTGGTAGCGATGAACTGTACATAGCGGTCCCCGGAAGGGACGCTTGTAAGGCCTTCGACATGAAATTTAGTGATATATTGCTCCGCCTCGGATCCGCAGTTGAAACCAGCCGCTTCTGCAGTAGGATGCTGCAGAGTCCCGGGCTTGGCCTTGACTATTTCATAGAGGATATCGCCGGCGCTGAAGACCGCGAGATAGAGGAACTTGACTTTGGGCGTCTCCTCCCCCATTGTAGCGCCTCTAGTAGATACCCAGTCCCCACTGTCCTGTGAGAAAGGAAGAATCAGGCTGCCGTCCAGCGATATCTTGCCATCGCCAGGCTTAACGGTCACATCCTCCTTATTCATTTCTAGTTCATCGACGCACGACGGGGCAGACAGCACTGAAAGTGCGGTCAATATGATAAAGAATCTTGAGATAATCTTCTTCATAGGGCTCTTATCTTATCAGTGTTGCGTTGCCAGAGGCGTCGTAATTGTATAGATGTCCATTCGGATGATACTCGTTGGCAGTTGAGGGAGAATCTCCCCAATACCAAAGGTCATAGACATAACGGCAAGACTGCGTAGTATTTGCCGCCGGATTAGAGAAAGTGATACTCGCATTCGACTGGTTCGGGATATACACAAGTCTGCCGCTTCCCGACCAGTAATCACTCTCCGTAGCATAAAGGACAGGGATTACGCCCTCTTTTTGGCGAGCGACGATAAAGGCAATCTCGGCTTCAGTAGGGAGCCGCCAGCGGCCGGCCGGATATCCGCCCTCCTGGTAAGTAGCGCCACGTTTGACAGCCTGCTCAAAAGTTAGGCCGGTGTTTGCATTCAATGCAGAAGACACGAGAATACGCGGAGCGATAATACTCTGGTCTTCCGAGTTCTGGGGAGCAATCAAGATGCTTTCCGGAGATTCCCATGCCGCAAACAACTCCGTAGTATTATTACCATTATAATAAAGGTAATCATAGAATTTGGAATTGTTAGTCCAAGACTCGGCGCCGCTGTAATGCGTTGAGGAAGGAACTCTCGGATCACCGATCCTATAATGGATCTCGGTGTTGTTTGCAACGTAGTAATCGTTGGAGGTATTGAATGACGTCACATCTATATATGTGGTATAGAAGTTCCTGTCGATGGATTGGGCCAGACCGCTCGTGGACCCCATAACTGTCCCGTAGGTACCGGTGGTTCGTCCATTATTCGTCTGTGTGCTATTGTTGATTCGGGAATTGTTCCCATTCCAGAGGCTTGAACAATGGTAGTAGTTGACATTACTCTCCGTATATCTATAAGTATAAGAGGAGAACCATCCGCCGGTAGTCGCATCCCAGCCCGTTCCGGGAGGAGTCGGATTAACTCTCGCGAAGTATCCGTTAACGAATACATTTCCTGCATTCGTGTTCCGGATAAGGCTGATGGAAGGATTCTGTACCACCTGTACGTTCTGGACACAGCCATCTGCATTTGTGATGACCGCGTTAATCGTTATGGCACTGTACATATTCTCCAATGAATGGAAGAACTTGACGTAACCGGGATTAGATTTGTCTATGGTAATGTCTCCTGCGTTGGTTGATATGGTCTGACTGTCCGCCGTGATCGTCCTGTTCACAGTCTGAGTCTGAAGCGGGCTCGAGTTCGTGTTTACGTAGTACTGTACCGTGGTTATCTGGACGGAAGTGATAGGAGAACTGGTCACGTAGGTGAAGTAGACCGTTTCCTCATTGTTGATAACCTGCTCCGGGTGATCCATTACCAGATACTTGTAAGTGACGAGCTCTCCGGGGACAATACCCTGTCCGCCGCCGGAAGCACTTTCATTCATCCAGGGAATAATCTCATAATCGCAGTCAGGAACGATTACTATGCTCTCCTTGTCGGCACCGCCAAGAGACTGAACATTCACGAATGTACGATAGTATTGATTACGCTTGAGATCCAGCGTA
>JAFSTI010000033.1 GCA_017450585.1 Bacteroidales bacterium | reverse complement strand
GCGGTATCCAAAGCTCCTCTAAGGATGTGGTAACGTACACCGGGGAGGTCCTTTACACGGCCGCCGCGCACCAGCACTATGGAGTGCTCCTGCAGGTTGTGGCCTTCTCCGGGGATGTACGCATTGACCTCTTTAGCGTTGGAAAGACGAACACGGGCTACCTTACGCATAGCGGAGTTCGGCTTCTTAGGCGTGGTGGTATACACACGCAGGCAGACGCCACGCTTTTGAGGGCAAGCATCAAGGGCACGAGACTTACTCTTGTCGACTATAACCTCGCGACCTTTGCGAACAAGTTGTTGAATTGTAGGCATAAATAATTGTTAATAAATAATTTATGTTTTCCCGCCGTTTTTTGCGGGCTGCAAATATACGAAAATTATTTCAAAAATCGAATCCGAGGCTTATGTATGCGCCGATTCGATGCGTAATATCCGACCAATGGATATTCGCGCGCAGCGGGCCGAAGAAAGAATTGTAGCCATATTCCAGCGCCACTCCGGTATTGATCTTAATACCTTTTTCGAACAATTCCCGAAAGTCATCGTTCTGCAGCAGGGCCGCAACGTGCAGGCTGGCGTAATGGTTCGGGGCGAAATTATACCGCAGCGGCAGGTCCACACTCGCCGTCATATCGCTGGTTAGGGCAATATAATTGATTCCGATAAAAGGAATCTGCTGGTCAATATACTTTCCCGCCATCGTGCCGCCGGCCATATTCATCAACGTGAAAGGCGTCGTCTCGGAAAATATCGCACGCGCGTACAGAGATGGCACCAGCGCAAAATCAGCCCCCAGGTCCCACACCTTCGAGAAATGAGAGGAAAGGATGTGCACCGGCGAACCTATATTATTTCCGGCGAATACTAGCCTGTACTCACCGCCCGCCTTCATTCCGGAACTCGGATAATAACGGTCGTCGAAAGTGTCGCGCAGCCCGTCCACGAACATCGAAAGGAAGCTCTGCGACCCCACGTACGAATCATAGCGGTAGGTAGTATACGCGTCCTTTTTCAAGGAATTGACATTAAACCCGTCATGCCGCAGACCGACCTTCACCTCCCCACTCTTCATCTTCATGTTCGAGACATAAAAACGCTCTGTCACCTGCCAGAACCCGGCATCCAGCTCCGACTCTCCGATATGGTAGAAATTCGTCCTGGAGTGCCGCACCCGCATATCCGCATTCAGCGTCGCCATCCCCGGCGTGTCGTTCCAATACCGGAGTTCCACCATCGGGTTCGAGCCGATCTTCGCCGTCAGCGACAGCTTATCCCCGCTCAGCGCGTAGGCATTGATACCTATATTAATAAGAAGTGAGGCCAATTCCTCCGTGTCCATGCGCGCTCCCAGCGCGAAACGGTGATGCGGTCCGCTCACGCAATTGATAGAAAGCGCGAACGGCTGCCTGTCCCCGATAAGTTCGTACGACACGGAAGCGAAAGCGTCAGTGGAATGGATGGACGCCATCACCTGCTCGATATCCCGTTTCGACACGCTGTCGCCCGGCATGAACGGAATGTAGTCCCGCAACAATTGCTCCTCTTCACCGCTCACACCCCGGATCTCCACCCCGGAGATGCAGACACGGTTTTTGGCAATATTGACGGCCGGGGCGTGCGAGAGTTTCAGCCCGGAGCGAGGGACGCGTTTTTTCACCGCACGCAGGTCCGCTTCCGCGAGCCGGGCCGCATCCAGTCCGCGCCGCATGATAGTGTCAATCGCATCGGTACGGAAACTCATCATGTTATAACCCTCAAGGTCCGGGTGTATCGTGACATCCGGCAGATGCACGTTCTTCTCAAAAGAATCACGCCCGAGCATATCGATGCTCTGCATGATGACATCGGTGATATTGTTAATATCCTCGTAGGTCGACTTCGCAGTAGACAGGTCCACACCTATGACAATATCCGCACCGCAGGCCCTGGCTATATCCACGGGATAATTATTCCTCATGCCGCCGTCCACCAGCACCATACCATCCGTGCGGATGGGCTTGAATAGCAGCGGCACGGACATCGTGGAACGCAAAGCGTCCGAAAGACGGCCCGAGGTCCAGTTCTTGGCCTTGCCCGAGACCAGGTCCGTGGCGACACAGATAAAAGGAATCGGAAGGTTAATGAAATCCATCTCATCCTGGTATCCGACAGTCAGCGAGCTGAAGAGGTTTTCCACGTTGTAGCCCTGGACGTAACCCGAAGGAATGCTCTGAGACAGGGCGGACGGCCCGGTATGTTCCTCATGTTCCTCACCACGCCCGATCCGGAGCTGGTCATAAAAAGAAGTAACCACATTAAAAGTCTGCCTCATCTGCTTAGCAGAATACGACATATACTCCGGCGGTACCTTGTCGCTCAGGATCATATCCCAGTCCACCGTGAGGAAAAGCTCGGAGAGTTCGTCTGCGCTGTATCCCACTGAATAAAGGCCACCCACGAGGCCGCCTATGCTGGTTCCGGTAATCAGATCCACCGGAATATCCAAATCTTCGATCTCCTTAAGCACTCCGATGATGGCGGCACCCTTGGCCCCGCCGCCGCTGAGCACCAGGGCCACGGTCGGACGGTTCCTGCGGATAGCGGCCATCCTCTGGCGGATGGCGGCAAAAGCACGCGCGTCCGCTTCCGGATCCAGGCTTACGGCAGACATTTCCTGCCCGGGCGCGGCGAAAACCGCACTGAGCAGAAGGGACCATATGAGCACAAGTCTTTTCATAAAAAAACAATCAGGGTGACCTCGGCCACGCAGCCCGGGTCACCCAGATGTGTCAAAGGGCGGATATTATTCGCCGGGATTCTCGATGTCGATAGGGGCGGAAGGGAACTCGGGCTGCTGAGTCTCGGTAGCCATCTGCTCAATCTCGTCAGAAATGTCGATGCCGCCGTTGCTGCGGATGGTAAATGCAGAAACGATAGAAAGCACGAGGATAAAAGCCACGAGGCCCCACGTGATTTTCTCGAGCAAGTCGGCCGTCTGGCGGACGCCGAGAGTCTGGTTACCTGCCACGAAATTACTGGCGAGGCCGTCTCCCTTTCCGTTCTGAAGCAGCACAACGAGTACCAGAAGCACCGCTGCGAGGATGATCAGAACGACGAGAATCGTAAATATTGCTGAATTCATATGCTTTTAATTTTTTATTTCCGAATCCAATTTTTCGATAAGGGCTGCAAAGTAAGTATTTTTTTCCGGATATCGCAAGCTAAGTTTCGAATAAATATACTTTGCCTGGTCATAATAGCCCTGCTGTATGTATATCTGTGCCAGCGTTTCAGTACAGAAATCATCCATTCCTGCATCGGCGGCGCTGCGGGATATCGCAGCCGCCTGCTCGTCATCCAGCTGCTTCAGTCCCCGGAAGGAAGGCACCTGTCCCGCATCCTTGCGAACCTCGTCATACTGCTCCTGAGAGAAGAAATCTCCTCCCACCACATGGACACGGCGCACCGGAGCTTTGCGGATAACCTCCGCTAGACTTTCATCCCTGTAGTCTGCCTCCCGGGAGGCCACCAGCAGTGCACGCGAGGCCACATAGAGCGCCGCCCCGGAAGGCTCACCCATCCGGACGCACAGTTCTTTGCGCGCCGCCGCGAACCAGGGATAGAGGTCCACGATGCCCGACAATTCTTCGGTTCCGAGTGTCCTTAGTGCTTCCATTTCTACCAGTTAGCCACTGTGGCGTTAAAAACGTTATCGACCAGCTTCTCTATAATCTCGGCGCAAATTGTCGATTCTACCGCATCCAGAGACTGTGTGGAATCATAATCGGAATAAGCCGAGAAGGTTTTTTCGAAATCGTCTTCAGGATGCTTCCTGTTCGTAAATTTCACCTTGATAGTCACGGTAAGCCGGTTCTGCGCCGCGACTTCGTCTGCCGTCACGGCCGTCGCCTTCACGTCGTATCCGGTCACCTCCCCGGCGATTTCCAGATCCCCGTCCATCTCCACCTGCTCCAGCCGGGTAAGCTTCTTGAACTGGCTTTTGAGAGCCTCGGTCAGATCATTGCTGAAAGAAGGATTCACGCGAAGGGCCTTGTACTCAAAGTAATTCAAGGTGACCGTTTTGACATCGGCCTGGATGGACGTACCCGAAAACGAGTATATCCAGCAGGAGGTCAGGCACAGTGCCGCGGCCAGGTATATTGCCAATTTCTTCATTGCTTTGCAATCCTCCGGTACAGGGTGCGCTCCGAGATTCCGAGCTCGGCGGCGGCCAGTTTACGGTTCCCCCCGTGCTTTTCGAGGGCCTTGAGAATATTGTCCCGCTCAGCCTTAACTAGCGAGAGGTCCTCTTCCTGCTGCGGTGCGCTCCATGATGGCGCGCGATCCTCCTCCGGCTCCTGCCATTCGGCTTCTTCCGGCTCCTGCACCGCACGGTGGCTCTCCAGCACCGGCGCTTCCTGACGGGCTCCGCCCTGCCCGTACACGGCCCGCTTCAGGTCGTCCACTTCCTGTTTCAAGTCCAGGATGGCCTTCACGAACATCTGTTTCTCCGAATCGCTCATCCCGCCCGACGCCGGAGAGACCGGCATTATTGCCCCAGTCTCCTTGGGGATGTAGCGCGACAGGGTGACGGAGTCGATTTCGTATTTCTCCATTCCGGGCGCGGCCTTGACCGATTCCAGTGCCGTGATGCTCTCGGTGAAGTTCTTCAGCTGGCGGATATTGCCCGGCCAGCGGTAGCCCTTCAGCATCGATATGGCGTCGTGGGTCAGCGAAATGCGGCTCATCCGGTAGCGCTGTGCGAAATCGGAAGTGAATTTCCTGAACAGCAGGTATATATCCTCGCTGCGGTC
>JAFSTI010000032.1 GCA_017450585.1 Bacteroidales bacterium | reverse complement strand
GTCCATCCTCTGGTACATGCGTCTGCGCTACCGTCTGATGCCGTACATCTATTCGTTGGCGGGCGCCGTCCATTTTGACGATGACACGATCATGCGCGGCCTGCCGATGGACTTCCCGGGCGACCCCGAAGTCCGCGACCTGTCCGACCAGTGGCTCTTCGGCCCGGCCCTGATGCCGTGTCCCGTGTATGAGTACAAGGCCCGCAGCCGTAGCGTCTATTTCCCGGAAGGCGGCTGGTATGACTTCTATTCTGGCTTGTATATACCTGGTGGCGAGCGTCTTACGGTTGACGCTCCCTATTCTCGGATGCCGCTCTACGTCCGTGCCGGTTCCATCATCCCCTTCGGCCCCGCCATGCAGTGGTCCGACGAGAAGCCCGCGGACGACATCCTCCTCGCCGTCTATGCCGGCAAGGACGCCTCGTTCAACCTCTACGAGGACGAGAACGTGAACTACAACTATGAGAAGGGCTTCTTCGCCAACATCCCCATCACCTGGGACGAGGCTGCCCGCACGCTCACCATCGGCGAACGCAAGGGCTCCTTCGACGGCATGCTCCAGACCCGCACCTTCCGCGTCATCGTGGTCGATCCGGCCCACCCCTGGACCTATGACCCCGACGCCCCCGGCGTGGCGGTCTCCTACGATGGCAAACCCGTTGAGGTGAAGTTCTAAGCCCCTCATTACGGACTTGCCCCGGAATCTCTTGTCCCGGCAAGTCATTGACCATCCAATAATACGTAATCAAGAGGTGCACTTTCCGGTGCACCTCTAAGCTGACTGCCAGGCACTTCATCATTCACTGGTGCACTTTTCTGTGCGCTGGTGAATACTTAACTAATTAAGTATTAAACAGATAAATGCAGAGGGGCGCTCGGTCCAGCACCCCCGATGTTTCCCGAGCATCCTGCCCTATCCGACGCGAAACACCTCACGGGACCCCGCCGCCAAATAGCCGCACAGGAAGAAGGCTTCTGCGCGTTGTGCCGATGGTTGCGGTGCGCCACAGGCCGATTACAGCCCTCGGCGCACGGCAGATGGACTCGGAGAGCCTCCCGGCGGATGTCAATGTGCGGCTGTTTGGCGAAATCCCGTCTTGGCCGTGCGGCACCTCCTCGCTGTAGGGAAACTCATCTTTCTCGCGTTCGGTGTGCTACGCGCACAGTGTACAAGTCTCGCTTGTTCAAATTCATGTGCTTCAACGGCGACTTTTGTGTTCAAGTCTCCGCCAATTATGCCTTCAGAGGCTTTCGCTCAGGAAACTTGTACATGGAACCCCAGCCTGAAGGTCGTACTGATGTACAAGCGAGACTTGTACAGGGCAATCTTAACGGTTGTGGTAGGGGGGTGGTTTGTGAGATGGTTGGATACACGCCCCCTCCGTACTTCCGGGCTGGCCCCGGAATCCGGTCAGAACGTCCAGCCCAGGCCGAGGTCAAAGACCGTGGCGGCGGGACTGAAGGTGTTTTCGATGAAGAATTTCAGATGGCCGGTGCCGAAGCGGACGGCGATGGGGGTGATGGACGGCAGGACGGCTACGCGACTGTCCGCAAAGTAATTGCGCGATCCGCTCAAGACGAGGCCGCCGCCAAAGGCGGAGTAGAGCTTGACTTTCTGCGTGGGGTTCCAGAAGCAGCGCGCCTGGAAAAAAAGGGCACCGACGGACGCGGAGTCTCTCCAGCCGTCCGGATGGGGGTCTTTCAGGTCGTACCGGGGATTACCCTGCGGGTCGATGCCAAAGGTCCCGTATTGGATGACCTTGTGGTGACACCAGGAAAAGCCGCCTGTCAGGACCATTTCCCAGCGCCGGGCCGTTCTCCAGGCTGCCGATACACTCAGTGCGGGCATCCAGGCGCCGTCCATGTCCGGCTCTTTCCCCTCACTGGCGAGCGACTTGTCGTATTTGGTCCCGTTGACTTCGATGAGGGTGTGGATGGGCGGAATCCCCGTGGCGATTTCCACGGAAAACTGCTCGAAGAAGGGCGGATCGTCCTCTTGGGCAAAAGCGGTGGCGCCC
>JAFSTI010000031.1 GCA_017450585.1 Bacteroidales bacterium | reverse complement strand
GCCAGATCCTTTATGAAGGCACCTGCATCAGTGCCGTAAGTGTCAGTACGGATTACAGTCTGCGAGAGGACCTCCCCGCGGGCGTCCACTACGCCGATCTTGGTGGTCTGTCCACCTACATCGACACCGACTACGAATTGCTTGTCCATAACTGCTTAGTCGACTTTGATGTCAGTGTTGACATTCTTCGATCCGATGAATGCGTAGTACACCAGGAATGCCAGGCAGGCGACCAGGAGCCAGTAGCTCTGCAGGGAACCTATGTGGTCGGCGATAAGGTTCTGCAGGAACGGAATGATACCGCCGCCGCAGACCAGGGCCATGAAGATACCGGAACCGGCTGCAGTGTACTTGCCGAGTCCTTCAGCTGCCAGGTTGAAGATGGAACCCCACATGATGGAGGTGCACAGACCGCAGAGGATGACAAAGAACAGGGTCAGAGGAATGGTATTCTTACCAAGCTGGAACTTGATATCGGAAGGAACGAAGATAACGCAGAGAACCAGGGCAATGGCGATGGCTGACATAACGCCGAGCATCATCTTGCTGCTGACCTTGGAACCGACGGAAGCTCCGACCATACGGCCGATGAGCATGCAGAGCCAGTAGCCGCCGATCATAGTACCGGTGATAGCGGGTCCGACCCAGTCAAGTCCGGAGAAATAGATATTGGCAGTATTGGGGATACCGACCTCGATACCTACATAGAAGAAGATAGCGATGGCGCCAAGCACGAAGTGACGGAAAGAGAGCGGTCCGTGAGGATCCTTCTCAAGCTTGCCGGCTTTACGGGCGGCCTTCTCCTCCGCGGTCTCCATATGGGGCTCGGGGATATTGGTAAATATGATGACGATGAAGGCAATGGCGAAGATGGCCATGGCGATGATCATCACGGGAGCGGCCTTAGCCACGGAAGCGTCAGCGATGCTGCCACCGATGAGCCAGCCCACGAAGATAGGGGCAATGGTAGCACCCATGGAGTTGATGGAACCACCGGTCTGGATCAGCTGGTTACCCTTGTTACCGCCACCGCCGAGGGTGTTCAGCATAGGGTTCACAACGATGTTCAGAAGGCACATTGAGAAACCGGCGATGAAAGCTCCGATTACATACACGGTGAAGCTCTCCGCATATCCGGAAAGGAACTGGACGCCCACTCCCAGGAAACCGATAACCACGGCCAGAAGAGCCGTGAACTTATAGCCCTTGCGCCTCAGGATGATACCGGCGGGGATACCCATACATGCATAAGCGATAAAATTGGCGAGAGTACCCAGCTGGGACATAGCCTTGCTGGCGCCGAACTGATTAGTAACGATGACGCCCATGGAACCTGCGAGGTTCGTCACGAAGGCGATCATGAAGAAGAGAGCGAACATTACCGCTATCGCGGGTGTGTAGTTCTGTTTTTTCTCGGTGTTTGCCATATCGTTTTAATGTTATAAGATTTCGTTAAAGTGCAGCGATATTCTGTTCGTTAAGCAGATTCTTACCCTCAGCCGTGTAGGCATATTCCATGCGTGCGGCATAATGCTCCTCGACCTTACGGCGCACCATCTTCATGGTAGAATTCAACATCTGGTTAGCGATGGTGAACGGCTCGTCGCAGATAACCACGGCGGCGGGCAGCCAGCGGTCGGGGTAGAGGTCGGCATGAGGTCCGCCGGTCTTATATGTATCTATCTCAGCCTGAATCTTTTTCAGCATCTCAATTTTTCCTTCGCGGCTCGCCGGATCGAATCCCTGGCCCTTTACATACTCGGCCAGAGCGTCCTTCTCCGGAACGATAAGGGCAATGGTATAAGGATCCTGATTATTATGCAGGACCGCGGAGGCGACATACCTGGATACTTCGGGCAGGCTATCTTCGAAGGCCTCGGGAGAGTATTTCTCACCGTCAGCGGAAATCAGCAGGGACTTGAAGCGGCCCACGACATAGAGGAAATCATGATCCCAAGGGCAAATGTAACCCATGTCACCGGTATGAAGCCAGCCGTCCACGACTGTCTTCGCCGTAGCCTCGGGATTTTTCCAATAACCGGCCATGACATTCTCACCGCGAATGACGATCTCACCTTTCTGTCCGATGGGGACTTCCTTCCCGTTCTCGTCGCAGATGATGCAGTCCATCGGTCTGACGATACGTCCGGATGAGCCGAAGATGGCGTGACCTTTGGAGTTCGCGCAGATGATAGGTGTGGCCTCGGTCAGACCATAACCCTGGAACATCGGCATACCGACAGCGCAGAAGAAACGCTGTAACTCAATATCAAGCAAGGCACCGCCACCCACGAAGAATTTCATGCGACCGCCGAAGCTTTCACGCACGCTCTTAAAGATGAGCTTGTCGAAGAGCCACATCAGAGGCTTGCGCCAGAACTGCCAGCCACCCCGGTTATAATACTCTTTATTATACGCGATGGCATTCTTTACTGCGAAATTAAAGAGTTTCTCTACGGTAGGGCCTTTAGCCTTCACGCCGCTCTCGATATTCTTCTTAAAGTTACGGGCGAGGGCCGGAACTGAAAGCATGACATGCGGGCGGGTCTCCTTAATGGCCATAGGCACGTTCTTCAACGTAGCGAGGGCGTTCTTTCCGATGGGCACGAAGGCTATCGATCCGCCGTAGAACATCATCGTGTACATACCGGCCACATGCGCGAAGCAATGGTCCAGCGGAAGGATGATGAGCATGACATCATTTTCGCCTATGGTGATTACGGAATTACCCTGTGCGACGTTGGCCGTATAGTTCCTGTGTGTAAGAAGGATTCCCTTGGGGTCCGCAGTAGTACCGGAGGTGTAGGAGATATTGGCATAATCATCCGGACCTATCGACTGATACCGGGCCACGAATTCGTCCTTTCTGGTAGCGAGGAATTCGTCGCCGAGTTTCATAACCTCGGATATACGGATTTCGGGTTCCTGAAGAGAATCTACAAAGAATGCGGTATCATCGAAGACAATGACTTTCTTAACCTGGGGGCACTCGGAGATAATCTCGCGTATCTTGGGAAGATGGTTCGCTGAGACCAGAACCCATTTGGACTCGGAGTGATTGATACGGAAAACCAGGTCGGCACCGCTGCCCAGGTTCACGGAAAGGGGAACGTCTGTAGCGCCGGCGTACATGGCTCCGAGCTCAGAGATTATCCACATCGAACGGCTTTCGGAAAGCAGGGCGATCTTATCTCCCTTCTCGAGCCCGAGGGACATCAGACCGGCGCCAACACGGTACGCCATCTCACGGGTCTGCTCCTGGGTTATTTCTTTCCATTGTCCATCCACCTTTTCGCGCAGATACACATGGTCGGCGAACTGGTGGGTATACTTCTCGACAAAGTCGATGATAGTAGGTCGTTTGTTTTCAGTCATGATGTTTTTATTTGAATAGGCCGAACAATTTCGCGTCGATCATATCAGTCACTTTTTCGAAGTCCTCGGGACGGTTCCCGAATTTGATATTGTCCGCGTCTATTATAAGAAGATTGTGATCGTAGTTTTTAATCCATTCCTCATAACGGTCATTAAGACCGGTCAGGTAGTCGATGCGTATGCCCTTCTCATATTCACGCCCGCGCTTCTGGATCTGGGAAACCAGGTTCGGAATCGAAGAGCGCAGATATATCATCAGGTCGGGCGCACCCACCAGTGACATCATCAGGTCGAAGAGGTCAGAGTAGTTCTCAAAATCGCGAGAGGACATGAGTCCCATCGCGTGAAGGTTCGGCGCGAATATGCGGGCATCCTCGTAAATGGTGCGGTCCTGGATGATAACCTCGTCCATACGGGCAATATCCACTACGTCCTTGAAGCGTTTGTTCAGGAAGTAAATCTGGAGGTTGAACGACCAGCGCTCCATGTCCTCATAAAAGTCGGCGAGGTAAGGATTGAAATCGACGGACTCGAATTTCGGCGTCCAGCCGTAATGGGCTGCAAGCATCTTTGTCAGGGTGGTCTTGCCACTTCCGATATTTCCGGCTACTGCTATATGCATATTCTCGAACGTTGTTTAAACTTACAAATGTAATAATTATTTGGAGAAAAGACCGTACAAACGCGCATCGATCTTGTCAGTGATGAAGGAAAAGTCCTCCGGACGGTTCTGAAAATCCAGGTCATCCGAGTCTATAACCAGCAGAGGATCCTTATAGGAAGCAATCCACTCTTCGTAGTGACGGTTAAGTCCACTCAGGTATTCGATGCTGATGCCTTGCTCGTAGTCCCGGCCCCTTTTCTGTATCTGAGACACCAGATGCGGGATCGAGGAACGCAGGTAGATAAGCAAGTCCGGCGGGCTCACCATGGACATCATCTCTTCGAAAAGCTGCATGTAAGTGTCAAAATCCCGGTCCGAGAGATTACCCATCTCACGGTTATTCGCCACAAAGATATAAACGCCTTCCAGAAGGGTGCGGTCCTGGATGATCACGTCATCGGACTTGGCGATCTCCAGCACGTCTTTGAAACGCTGTGCCAGAAAATAGGTCTCCAAGTTATATGACCAGCGCGGGATATCCTTATAATAGTCTTCCAGATAGGGATTATAGGTCACCGATTCAAATTTGGGGGTCCACCCGTAGTGCTCCGCGAGCATTCGTGTCAGGGTGGTCTTTCCGCAACCTATGTTTCCTGCGACTCCAATGTGCATACTTGTCTTAGTATATTGGTTAGTATCTACAAATTTAACAATAGTTTTTCGTATTTTTGTCTGCTCTGAGAGAAAAAGGGATGACGAATATAAAACATTTCACATTCAACTTCCTTCGCGAACACTGCTTCGTGGTCTGGAAGGATGATTCACATAAGGCGGTGTTAGTAGATCCCGGGGCTTTCGACGATGTCGAGATGGCCCAGCTGACCGGTTTCCTGACGGAAAACTGGCTCGAACCGGCGGCCATAATCCTGACCCACTCGCACTATGATCACATATTCGGAGTCGGAAGACTTCAGCGCAGATACGGAATAAAGGTTTACATGCATCCCGCCGAGCGGGAGGTTATTAACCGCTACGCCACTCTGGCGCCCGAAATCGTGGTAAAGAGAATCGATTCAGACTTTGAAACTACCGATATAGCGGACGGCAGCCACATAACGGAAGCCGGACTCGACTTCGAGGTGATCCATACCCCCGGCCACTCCCCCGGCAGCGTATGCTACTACGAGAAAGCCGAGAACATTCTTTTCTCGGGAGATACGCTTTTCGCCGGCACCATAGGCCGGACCGACCTGGAATGCAGCGACTATGATGATCTGATCAGGTCCCTTATCGACAAACTCATGGGGCTGCCTTCAGAACTCGACGTATTCCCGGGGCACGGACCATCCACGACCATCGGAGACGAGCGCACCCACAACCCCTTCCTCATTCCCTTTAACGCAAAAGATCCCGAGACCGGGAACGTAGACGGAATCACTTTCGTATAGACAATGGCCGCTGACGAATACATAAGCATAACCGGAGCGAAAGCCCACAACCTGAAGGACGTAGATATCGACATCCCGAGGGATAAGTTTGTGGTAGTCACCGGACTGAGCGGCAGCGGCAAATCCTCACTGGCCTTTGACACCATCTATGCCGAAGGGCAGCGGCGCTACATAAACACTCTCTCGCCCTATGCGAAGCACTTCATGGGCATTCTCGAGAAGCCCGAAGTGGAGAGCATAGAAGGCCTGAGCCCCATTATTGCCATTGAACAGAAAAGCACCGGCAGCAACCCGCGCTCGACGGTCGGCACGATTACCGAGATTTACGATTT
>JAFSTI010000030.1 GCA_017450585.1 Bacteroidales bacterium | reverse complement strand
GTATATAGTGAATCACCGCTGCGCACCGTGTAGACTATATAACCCTGAGCGTCCCTGGTCTCCTGAGGCGGCGTGCTGACGCTTCCGGAGGCCGTTCTGCCCGTGGAAGAAGATACGGGACCGCCGCCACGGTAGATATAGAGGGTCTGACCGACTCGTATGGTGTTGTTCTTCAAATGGTTCCAACGGCGGATCTGGTCCACTGACACATGATAGCGCTGCGCGATCTTACCCAGATAGTCGCCGCTGCGAACCTTGTAGCGGATAGTCTCACCGTCACCGCCTTCGCGAATGCTTTTTAGAATCGCCGGGCTCATCAGTTCTGATGCGCGGTGGGTATAGATGCTGTCCTGGGCGTCGATGAAACTGTTGGTATAGTTGTATGGCATCTTCAGGATATACGTGCCTTCGTTTCCGGGGATAATATCGTGGACGTATTGCGGATTCAATACGCGAAGAGTTTCCAGAGGGATACCGCAGAACTCGCTTATCTGCTTGAAATGCAGGTTTTTCTTGATTTCCAGCGTGTCCGTGTAGGGAGGCAGGTCGATCTGCTCGGGGACTATACCGTATTCCTTATAATATGTCATGGCGTACATCGCTCCCACGAAGGCGGGGACATAACCCCTGGTTTCGCGGGGGAGATAGGGATATATGGACCAAAAGTCTTTCTTCCCGGCCCGTCGGATGGCTTTGTTGACATTGCCTGAACCGCAGTTGTACGAGCAAATGGCCAGATTCCAGTCTCCGAATGTGTTGTAAGCATCCCGCAGGTAACGGGCCGCCGCGTCCACGGCTTTCTCCACATCCAAACGCTCATCCACGAAAGAATTGATCTTCAGACCGTAAAGCTTAGCTGTCGAATACATGAACTGCCACATGCCCCTGGCACCGACGCGTGAGCGGGCGGTGGCGTTTAGTGACGACTCGATGATGGCCATGTATTTGAGCTCCAGCGGCATATCGTAACGGTCGAACGCTTCTTCGAAAATGGGCATGTAGTAGCGGCTGAGGCCCAGCATGTGCGCCATCTTGGAAGGATTCTTCTCGGAATACAGTATCATATAGCTCTTCACCGTCGGATTGAAGGGGAGAGTGATGTATGAATTCATCTTTTCGAGCCTGGAGATCAGCACGGAATCCGGGACTCCCGAAGTAGTGTAGCGGGCAATGGTGCTGTCCGCGGCTGAAATGCCATCGGCCTGCAGTGCGGTGTACCAGTTTCCAAGCAGTGAGTCCACATCCACGTCAGCCATCGCGAGGGTGTCAGCTGCCGCAGCCCCGTCGGCCTCGATGGCGATTTCCATCGCGGTGCTGTCAATAGCCACGGCCAGGGTGTCTGGTGTCTGCGAGAATGCCGGAATGGTGCCGAGCACCAGGGCAGAGAGAATTATCAGTCGCTTCATTAAAGTCAGAATCGGAATGCAATGCTCATCCCATAAGCCGGGGGAGCATGGAATGCGTATTGGTTGTTTTCGGGCAATATGACCTCCGGGGCCACTTTCATCGAGATGTCGTCCGATACCTCGAAATCCGTCATGAAGGCGAATACATTGGCATCAATAGCCTGAAGGAGATAGAATCCTGCCAGGGCGACTATCGAGTAATCACGGTAACGCCTGTACACGTCCCTGTAGTAAAGGGCGGTGGATTCGGAGATGGATTCAGTGTAAGTGCCGTCCCCGGATGAGGCCTCGTTATGGATACGTTTGAAACGGACGTAATTCTTGTTGTTGACAGCGAGGAAATGCCCCGCCCCCAGCAGGCAGCCCCAGTAAATGGGTATCTTCCATGCCTCGCCGTTGTATATCTGTCCCAGCCCGGGGCAGAGTACCGAATAGAGGGTCGCCCGACCCGGATGATGTTTTTTGTCGTCACGGTGATAGTTCACCGCCCCGTCCATGAATGATGCGTAATAAATTACTCCGGCCGCAGCGAAAGAGACCGTGGCTGCGCTTTTATTGCCCTTATTAAGGAAATAGATACCGCTGCCGGCGCCCGCTGCGATGCCGCCGTAAATGATTGGCAGTTTCCAGTAATCGCGATTGTAGATCTGCATTCCTCCGACACAGAGAGCAGAACCGACCGCAAGCGTTCCGATGCGTGCCTTGTCCTTGTGCGTAATGCCGCGTATGTATTCTTTAAAGGAAATCAGTGAGGCGGTCGTGTCGGTTTCGGCACCTTCCTGCTCGCCATAGTCCTGGGTGAAAGCGTCTTTTTTGAACTGGGCGTATGCGTTCTGGCTGACTGCGGCAAAAGCGACACAGCATAACAACATCGATATGGCCCTGCTCCACGCTCTCATAAGTGGGACTATTCGTGACGGGGATCGATGGCGTTTATGAAACGCTCCATCTCCTCGTCGGAACTGAAACGGACAGTGAGACTGCCTTTGCCGCCGGCGCTACGCTTGAGGGAAATATTGTCTCCAAAATAACGGCCGAAGGTTTCCAGCGCCCTGTAATATACTTCGGGCATTTCCTCTTCGCCAGTCTGTGAGGTTTTCTCTTTACGGCCCTTGTTAAGGGCGTGAAGTTTCTCTTCCAACTGGCGGACCGACAGGTCTTTGCTGATTACCTGGTCGCAGAGATCCTCCTGTACTGCCGGATCGTCGGCACCGAGTATGACTTTCGCATGACCGACGGAAATAAGGCCTACTTTGAGATCGTGCTGGACTTTAGCCGGGAGTTTGAGCAGACGGAGGTAGTTGGTTACCGAGGCGCGTTTTTTACCCACCCGACCGGCCATCTGATCCTGAGTGAGGGAGCACTCGTCGATGAGTCTCTGATAGCTCAAGGCGACTTCGATCGGGTCCAGATCTTCACGCTGGACATTCTCCACGATAGCCATCTCAAGCATTCCCTGATCATTGGCCTCACGGATATAAGCGGGAACCATATCAAATCCGGCCGCCTTGCACGCACGGAATCGACGTTCGCCGCTTATTATCTGGTAGCGTCCGTCGGAAATCTTTCGTACCGTGATGGGCTGGATCAGACCAAGGGAACGGATAGAGTCTGCAAGTTCCTGCAGCGTCTCGTCGCTGAATGCGGTACGGGGCTGGTAGGGATTAGGCTCAATCATCCCGATGGGAATCCGGAGTATGTCAGCCGTCTCGGGAGCACGTCCCGTGCTGCTTACGATGGCCTTGTTAATGTATCCTACGGGTTTACGGAAATCATCCACACTCTGTCCTTCACCCAGCAGCGCGCTCAGACCTTTACCAAGTCCGCGGGGAGTTTTGCTTGAAGTAGCCATTATGCCTGATTTTTCTCTAAGAGTTCTTTAGCCATGTTCAGGTAGTTCGACGCTCCGGTACTCATCACGTCATACAGAATGATGGGTTTGCCGTGCGAAGGAGCCTCGCTGAGGCGGATATTACGCTGGATGATGGTATTGAAGACCATGTCACCGAAATGTTCGCGAAGCTCTCCGACCACCTGGGTATGGACCCTGGTGCGGCCATCGAACATCGTGACCACGAATCCTTCGATGGTCAGCGCGGGATTGACTTTATTCTGCACTATGCGGATAGTCTGAAGGAGTTTGCCGAGGCCTTCCAGAGCGAAGAATTCCGGCTGGACGGGAATAATGACCGAATCGGCTGCGGTGAGGCAGTTCACCGTGACCAGACCCAGCGAAGGGGAACAGTCAATGATGATGTAATCATACTCATTTTTAAGGGGCGCGAGAGCCTTGCGCAGAATAGATTCGCGCTCGGGGGCATCCAGAAGCTCGATCTCCACACCCACGAGGTTGATATGGGAGGGAATCATGTGCAAGTTGGCAATCTCGGTCTGGATAAGGGCATCGTGAACTTCGATGCTTCCGATCATAACTTCGTAGATTGTACGCTTCTGGTCATCCTCGGGAGAAAAATTAAGTCCCGAGGTGGTGTTTGCCTGCGGATCTGCGTCGATTACGAGAACTTTCTTCTCCAATACGGCAAGCGACGCCGCGAGATTAATCGCGGTGGTGGTCTTCCCGACTCCGCCCTTCTGGTTAGCTATCGCAATAATTTTTCCCATTTCCTTTTATCGATATTCTCACAAAGATATGATTTTTTCTGAGAAAAAGCTTAGTCCTGGATAAAGGAAAGCATTTCATCACGCAGTGCGGTTTTACGCCGTATGTGCTCTCTGATATCTTTGACGAAAGGATCATCATCATAGGCTGCACCGCGTACCTGCACGAAATCTTCCATCTTTACGCTGTCGCTCCCGTCAGCTCCGAAACTCGTCATCATACTCAGGGAGAATTCTTTTGCTGCATCCTCCAGAAGCAGGTTGTCGATACCGATAACTGACTGATGCCAGACGTGAATCAGTTTGAGCAGTGTGGCTGCAGATACCGTCTTAAGGTCGATCCCATAATACTCCTCCAGCACTTTTGACGCCCAGGTCCATTCATATGAATAGTAATTCGAGTGCATCCGGTTGAAACGCTCGGAAACGGCATCCAAAGATGCCACGGCTTCGCTTTCAATATCGGAGAGCAACGCGTCCACTTCGCTCTGCGGGGCTATCATGCCGCCGACGTCGATCCATTCTCCCTGTCCGACATTTGAGTCCGGAACCAGAGTCTTGCGGATAGACTCGATGTCTCCGGCAGGGGATTTCTGGATACGGGAGATCAATGAGTTCCCGAGGAATTTATCCATCACCATCGAATAGAATTTCTGTCCCTTTTTCAGGGAGGACGCGCGGATTACGCAACCATGATACATATATTCGGCAGTGTCTGATCCGGAAACGGCCTGAAGTGATTTCAGCGCATCTATTCCTTTCAGGACATTTGTAATGGTGAACGGACTGAGCAGGTTGAAATTAATGCAGTCCAGTTTGTCGCCTTCCTTGCGCCCGTCGCGTTTTGGCCATTTGCGGGCATCGCGGATGGTTCCCACGCTCTTCAAGTTCGCTCCCGGTACGATGTATGTGTGGCTGTCCTGTTCCATCAGATATGAAAACGGGAAGCATGATGTATCCGGGTGGGTGACATGGCGTCCCATAACCAGAGAGAAAGCTCCCACCTTGGCGGGCCATAGGATATACGAATCGGATGAAGTCTTCGAACCGCGCTGCATGATGCCCTGATGAATGGGGCCAAGTTTGTACATGTGGTTACTCTGGTTCGAACCGGAGCCGGCATTCATAAATGAGAACATTCCGGCGATGAGCAGCGTGCTCTTGTGATGTGTTACCGTAAAAGGACCGGCGAAAATGGCACAGGCTTCCCCGTTTTCTCCCTGGCAATTGCTGAAGAAGAGCGAATCACTGGCCGAATAGCCGTGACCGAGTTTGCAGGATTGCCCGATGAAACAGCGGGAGAATGAGACATTGTCCTTAACTTCGCTGCCGGAGCAAATGATGAAATCGTCTCCGATCACACCGACTCCGACCTGAACCGGAGCGGCCTGGTTGGAATTGATGCTGCCATTGTAGAGCCTGGCCGTGCCTTCTATGTGCGCGTAGTCGCCGATATAAACGTCTTTGATATAGCCGGTATCGGCAATCCGGACGTAAGATCCTATATGTCCGGTTTCACTTCGGCGGGACTCGGAATATGCTCCGATCATGGCCCGAAGCCGAGCAATAAGTTCGGGACGGTGGCGATACAAGGCCATGATATATGCCTGCTGTGCGGTCAGACGGTCATAAATCATCACCTCGCGTCCACCGGTCTCGTTCATTACCGCCACATCCACGCCGTTTCCGAAAGTGCAGAGACCGTCATTGACAATCACATCCACGTTCTCGATGAAAGAATCATGGCCTATATGGTAATTGGAGATGTAGTTGTTGACATTCTCAATGCAACAGTCGTCTTCGATTACGACATTATGCAGGGTGGCGTGCCGTACTCCGGCGTGTTTGCTGATTCCGCCGGCCAGTACGAATTCCCGCCTGAAAGAGCCCAGGCGTATATCTCCGCTGAAGCGGGTGTAGAAAATATGATCGGGCGTAAAACCCTCGGATACCATGACTCGGGACCAGTCAGCAGCCTGACAGGCTTGTGATTCGAGCCTGGATATCTCATCCGCGCTCAGATTCCTGT
The DNA here is from genome assembly GCA_017450585.1 of Bacteroidales bacterium. Classification (GTDB taxonomy): domain Bacteria; phylum Bacteroidota; class Bacteroidia; order Bacteroidales; family UBA932; genus Cryptobacteroides. The sequence goes on along the minus strand of JAFSTI010000030.1, from coordinate 59,248 downwards.
ATTCCATGTTGTTGGTAATTAGCAATAACATTAATCTGCCCTCCGCTTACGCTTACCCGCATCGGCAGGGCTCCTTCTATCTCACCGTCCACTTCCACCAGTTCGGGACTGTGGGCAGCGTCGGCTGATAATTGTCTTACTTCCAGCTCCTTGCAGCGGAAAAACTGCAGGCTCTTACTGTCCGCTATGCGGCCGTTCTTCAGTTTCGGCGCATCCCGGAGAATTTCGGAAAACGGAATCACCGGAACGACGGTCACGTCTATCGTGCCGTCATCCATGCGTGCTCCCGGTACCTGAATCATGCCGCCTCCGCTGTAGCGACCGTTGCCGATAGCCAGCGAGTACATAGACCCGCTGAAAACTGTCTTCCCGTCACAGATAACTTCTGCTTCCAGCGCTCTGAACCCCAGGACAACGCGCATCAGCGCCCGCGCATAGAGGAAACGGCTGCGACGGCCCCTTTCTTTGAGATGGTTCACCCGGTCGCATACACGGCTGTCGAAGCCCGTGCCTCCTACATTTGCCATGTAACTGACACCGCCGGTCGTCTCCACACGCACGACATCACTCTTTTCGAAATGCCCTGCCGCGATAAGCTCCACAGCTTTTCTCGGATCATTCGGGATGCCGGCCGTGCGGATCCAGTCATTGCCTGATCCGATAGGGATCACTGCAAAACTGAACTCCGACACATCGGTACCGCTCTCGTCGCAATAGCTCATGATTCCACCTGTCACCTCATGGATCGAGCCGTCTCCGCCGACTGCGACAAAACGCCTGTATCCGGCTTCTGCCGCAGTCTGCGTCAGTTCTTTCGCATGACCCTTGTGGCTGGTAAATACTGCTTTGTAGGGGACTGCCAGATCCCTGAGTGCGCGTTCGGCCTCAGGCCATCCACTGATGGTCTTTCCCGAACCGGCTCCGGGATTAACTATGATAAACCAAATCTGGGATTCTTGATTCATTGGAATAATTAGACCATCAGTGCGCCGACGAGACCGAGGATTGCATAGAACTCAGGGAGAGCGGCGTAGATGAGAGTGTTGGTGAAGACGTCATGTCCCTGGGAAACACCTACGATACCGTTGGCACAGACCTGTCCCTGGCGGATGGCTGAGAGCATGCAGACGAGACCGACGCTCAGGCCGACACCGAAGATGACCAGACCCATTTCGGGATCTGCCTTCATCTTGCCAAGCATCATGAAAAACGCGACGAAACCGTAGATTCCCTGGGTCGCAGGAAGAGCGGATAAAACCATAAATGTTCCGGAAGCTTCCGGTTTTTTCTTAAGAGCACCTTCGGCCGCATTACCGGCGGTAGTAGTACCGATACTGCTCCCGATTCCTGCAAGGGCGAGCACGAGGCCAAGCCCGAGATAACCTAAAATAAGATTTAACATAATTGTTTTAAATATTAATTATTAACTAATTTCTTGAGTGGATGATAATTCCTCCCGCTGCCCTCATAGCCGGAATTCTTAAAGAACTCCAGGAAGTTGAGTCGCAGCGGATGCACGAATGCTCCAAGTGCCGCCATCGCGATATTCAGCGTATGGCCCACCAGAACAATGAGTATAAACGCTATCCATCTCGCTCCGCCATCCCCGAGAGCCATCGTCGCCAGATTGTTAAATGCATAACCGAGCATGCTGCCGGCAAGTCCCAGCGCGTACAGACGCAAATAACTCAGCACATCGCCCAAGATACCGGTAGCGGTGTTGTATGTTTCCCAGAGTCCGGAGCCGATATTGATAAGCGGATTGCGATGAAGATTATTCAGCAGGAAAATACCCAGTGCGGACAGTAAGCCTATGACTATTATGGCAATCCTGGTCGCCTCGGCATCGATTACTCCCATAAGAGACACGGCACCCACACAGACTCCGCCGACGATCAGCAAGGTCCATCCCCAGGTGCTCAGGCTGCCCAGGAAGCCCTTGTTTTTTGTGGCATACACTGTCTTAACTATCATAGCGAGGCACAGATGCACGATACCCACGATAAGCGCCAGTACCATCGTGCCGTCATAAGTAGACACCTTCGCCGGTACCATGATCTTTTTCAGAGCGTCAGGTATAATCTCCCAGCCGGAAATGTCGATTGAGAAGAAGGTATGGAACAGCAGTCCAATAACCACGGTTCCAGCCCCAAGCGTCACTACCAGCGGAGCAAGTGATTTGAAGCTCTTTACCTTGCGAAGCAGCAGTCCCACGACCATCAGCACAAGACCGTATCCGGCATCTCCCATGCACATGGCGAAGAACAGCAGGAAGAATATGGAAATGAACGGAGTGGGATCAAAGCCGTCATATGCCGGTCTGCCGTACATGTCCGTCAGAACCTCGAACATCCGGACAAAGCGGTTATTGCGAAGTTTGATAGGAGGCTGGTCTTCCACTACGGCTCTTTCGCTCACATAATATAGGTCCATGGCGTTGAATTCTGCGCGCAGGCTTTCATCCTGATCGGAAGGAGCGAAACCGGTAACGACGGTCAGCGTATCCTCGGCCGCTTTCTGAACCGCAACTCCCGCCAGATAAATATCCAGATTTGAGAGTAAGGCTTCATAGCGTGAACGCATCTGGGGCAATGTAGCCTTTTCTGCCATGAGCTCGGCTCCACGTGCGGCAAGCTCGCCTCTCAGAGAACTGAGCCTTTCATCACACTGGGTAGCGCTTATCTGCGGAGCCTCGCATTCTCCGGAAGGAAGTTCAGCCTCGGGGTCGGTCGTTACTATTACAAACCATATCCGGGATGCGTCTTCAGAAATAAGTTCCAGAGGGTATTGCTCCTCCCATGCGGGGTCGAATTTTTTACGGCTGAGGCAATAGAAATGAATCGTACAGCCTTTGGATGCGAGATCCTGAACGGCCGCCGGATCGAAAGCGCCCCAATGCGAAAGATCCTCCCGTTCCTTTTCACAGGATGCGATTGAAGAGAGCAGGGAAGCGTAGCGTTCATCCTTGCTGAAATCCTCTTTCTCAAGCCAGGCCATGCGAGTGCGCAGACTGTCGATATCGGCAATCATCGCCGCCGATTTCTCATCGACAGCCTTTACCGAACGGGTGATATCCACGACTCCCAATTCCTGCAATCTGCCGAGGAATGCGTCCGTGTCGCGGCTCAGCAGGATGAAATCGTATCTGGTCATTTTCTCGATCATAGCGTTTCCTCCTCTTCTTCCGCGGCGTGGCGGGTCTTTACTATCTTGGATGATGCCTTGCTCAGGTTCTCTTCATCCTCCATATATCTCTTTATCTTACGAATAGCCTCCTGATATCCCGGAATCTGCACTTTTTCGTACAGATTGACCTTTTGCGTGGTCTTCTTCCGCTGGTAATCCAGGATACGGCAGCGCTCAAGCGCTATCTCACTGCGGATACCGAGCTCTGCTATCTGCTTCAAGATGGCGACTCCGTCGGCATACCAGGCCGGAGATGCGAAGGCGTTGAAGGGCAGAATCTCGTAGGAGATATCCTCCAGGTCGGGGATTTTTACACCCGCCACCTTTACCGTCTTCAGGGTCACGTCCGATATCCTTATCAGCGAAGCGTCAAACTCGTTCCAAAGGGCGGCCATATAGTCGTAAGAGTCGAGAGCCAGAGAAACCCGGCGCTCGAAGTCTTCGGACTCTTTTTTCGCCGCCAGCACGCTGGCACGCAAGGCCGACTCCTTATTCTTTAGGGTAGGGAGGGCCTTCTGGCGCACCTTCAGCTGCTTGCCGAGATTGGTCAGAGACGTTTTGTTATATTGAAACTTAATGGCCATTTAGTCTTTCCAGTACTTGTCGATGAGTGCCTGTTTAATACCTGTTTCAGCTTTGGAGAAGTATTTGGCAAACAGCTCCCAGGCGGTATCCAGCATCTGGTCGATGGTGATATTGACATCGATGGCCAGCAGCTTCACCGCGTAATCTTTGGCGTATTCCAGGCAGCGGAGGTCATAATCCGACAGATCGAAACCATTCTCCAGCTTGGTCTTGGCGTTCTGGGCATCGGCATAAAGACGCACGGACGCATTCATCACCTGAGAGTGGTCCTCGCGTGTAACTTTGCCCTGTACGAGCTGCTTTAAGCGGCTCAGCGAACGGAACGGATCCACGATAACCTTGCCCGTATCAGTATCCAGACGCAGGAACAGCTGACCTTCGGTAATGTATCCGGTATTGTCCGGGATAGCGTGAGTGATATCTCCGTCATTTAGTGTAGTAACGGCAATGATGGTGATCGATCCGCCCGAAGGTAGCTGTACGGCCTTCTCGTAGATCTTTGCGAGATCGGAGTACAGGGAACCAGGCATGGAGTCCTTGGATGGAATCTGGTCCATACGGTTAGAAACGATGGAGAGCGCATCGGCGTACAGAGTCATATCTGTCAGCAGGACAAGCACTTTCTCATTCTTATCTACAGCAAAGTATTCGGCAGCTGTAAGCGCCATGTCCGGGATGAGCAGACGCTCTACCGGCGGTTCTTCAGTCGTATTGACGAAGCTGACGATCTTTTCCAGGGCACCTGCGCCTTCAAAAGCGTGACGGAAGAACAGATAGTCATCGTTCGACAGTCCCATGCCGCCGAGGATGATCTTATCCACATCGGCACGCAGGGCCACGTCCGCCATAACCTGGTTGTACGGCTGGTCCGGATCGGCGAAGAACGGAATCTTCTGTCCGGAGACGAGTGTATTGTTAAGGTCAATGCCGGCGATGCCGGTTGGAATGAGCTGTGAGGGCTGGCGGCGCTTGTACGGATTGACGGAAGGACCGCCTATCTGGCGCTCTTCTCCTTCAATCTCGGGACCGCCGTCGATGGGATTGCCATAAGCGTTGAAGAAACGGCCGCTGAGCTGTTCGCTCACTTTCAGGGTAGGGGGCTGGCTCATGAACGACACTTCGGCATTGGTCGGAATGCCCTCTGTGCCGGCGAATACCTGCAGGGTGACGCTGTCCCCCTTGGTCTTGACGACCTGCGCAAGCCTTCCGTGAACGGTGGCCAGTTCATCGTTGCTCACGCCCTCTGCTTTCAGCGAGACGGTGGCTTTTGTGATGCCGTCCAGCTGTGTGTAAACTCTCTGATATGCTTTATTGGACATTGTCTGACAAATGCTTGGTTATTTCTGTCTGATACTTGCGGAAATCCGCGCTCTCGAACTCGGAGTAGTTCATCTGGCGCAGCAGGTTTATCAGGGTCTTAAAGTAGTCCCTGCACTGTTCATAATTATCGAACTTGAACTCATGTGCGCATATATCCAGCACGAAGTCCAGCATGAACTTCTGGCGGGAGAGCGGGGTGATGCTGTCCACTGCATCGAAAGCGTCTTGCTGGAGGATGACGAAGTCGATCATCTCGGATTTCCAGAAGGACTCGTGATAACTCATAGGGACACCGTCATCACCGAGAATATTGATCTGGTCCATGGCTTCCTTTCCGCGGCGGACGATATTCTTAGCCTTGGAGACCTTCTCGACCCATCCTTTCTCGATCTTTTCATCCAGATACTCGATAATCTCAGGATATTCAAGATACTTTGAATATGAATCGATGGGATTCACGGCCGGATAGCGTTTCTGGTCGGCGCGATTCTGCTCCAGTGCATAGAAGCAGCGTGCGGCTTTCTTGGTAGATTCAGTCACAGGCTCCTTGAGGTTACCGCCGGCAGGGGAGACCGTGCCGATAAAGGTAATGGCTCCGGTCTTGCCATTGTTCAGGACGACCATACCCGCGCGGGCGTAGAAGTTCGAAATGATGGCGGACAGGTCCACGGGGAAGGCGTCCGCACCGGGAAGCTCTTCCATACGGTTACTCATCTCACGCAGAGCCTGTGCCCAGCGGGAAGTGGAATCAGCGAGCAGCAGGCAGCGCAGTCCCATTGCCCTGTAATACTCACAGATGGTCATTGCCGTGTATACAGACGCCTCGCGGGCTGCCACCGGCATGTTGGATGTGTTGCAGATGATGGTCGTACGCTCCATGAGCTTGCGCCCGGTGTGCGGGTCGACCAGCTCCGGGAATTCGGTGAAGATCTCCACGACCTCATTGGCACGTTCACCGCATGCGGCCATCACGATGACATCGGCCTCTCCCTGCTTGGCAATAGCGTGCTGCAGCACGGTCTTTCCGCAACCGAACGGGCCGGGAATGAATCCTGTACCGCCTTCCGCGATGGGATTGAACGTGTCGATTACGCGCACGCCCGTTTCCATGATCTTATTCGGACGGGGCTTCTCGGTGTAAGCCTTGATCGCGACCTTGACCGGCCATTTCTGAGTCATGGTAACCGGCACGTCTTCGCCGTCTTCGTTGACGAGGGTGGCGATTACGGTGTCAATATTATACTGCCCGGCCGGGACAACCTTCTTAACGGTGTACTCGCCCTTGAAGCTGAAGGGGACCATGATTTTGTGAGGCAGCCAGCCTTCTTTCACTTCGCCGAGCCAGTCTCCGGCCTTAACTTTATCTGATGCGGCTGCAATGGGCGTAAAGTCCCAGAGTTTTTCGTGATCCAGCGGATCAGTGTACTCGCCGCGCTTGAGGAAAACGTCCTTCATGGTGGCCAGATTGTTCTGCAGACCGTCATAAACACTGGAAAGCAAGCCGGGGCCCAGTGTGGCCTCAAGCATCCTGCCTTCGAACTCTACGCTGTCGCCGCCCCGCAGTCCACGGGTACTTTCAAACACCTGCACCGAGGCCTTGTCGCCGCTGACCTTGATTACCTCGGCCAGCAGACGTGTGCCGTCCAGGTCGATGTAGCAGAGCTCATTCTCTGCCACAGGCCCGTCGGTGCGTACCGTCACCAGGTTCGAAACTATTCCGATAACCTTTCCTGTACTTTTCATATATATTATGCTTCAAATTTTATTTCAGGCGCGTTTTCGCGCATATCCCTAACGAGTTTTCCGAAGAGCTCGCGGCCCGTCTTTTCGTCCAGTTTCAGCCAGCGGTCCACTATGAGCAGCTTTGCCACGAAACCGAGTATCGCGTCCGCATCGAAGTAGTCAAATACGGTCAGCGCTTCAATCTTGTCCCAATATAGAGCATCCAGACCGCGTTCCCGCTCCAGCAGATCCGAGCCTGACAGGATGCTGTCAAGTCCTTCGACGCTTTCTGCTTCCGACTCCTCGTCCAGGATGATAAGATCCTGCGAGGCGGGACGGGAGAACGCCTTATTCAGCCATGCGGCCTTGGTATTGCGTACATCCATGTCGAAGCGCAGATACTCACGCAGAAAACGGCTGGAGCACTTTCCGGCTTCCAGATAGAACTCCCTGGTCATGCCGGACTCCACGCGGCTGTGAAGCAGCATATCGAGCAGTTCCTTGTCGGCAGTGGAGAATTGGCTGCGAATCTCTTCGATGACCTCAGCGCTGTCGAATCCGGCCGCGGATTTAGGGTCGCGGCTCAGGATGGGAAGGCTGGCAACTATGTATTCGTAGTTGTTCATCTAGCCGAAAAGCAGTTTTTTCGTAACCGGACGGAGATATTCTCCGATGAGAGCCTTGAAAGACTCGTCGGTAAAGCTGATAAAGTACGAACCGTCCGCAGGACCGATGGTGAATCCGCCTGCGATCTTCTTGGTAAAGCTGGCGCTTACACCCTTGGAGAGTGTCTTCGCGAGCTCTCCCTTAACGAAGGGTTCGAGTTCTGCATGCAGACTCTCCGGGAGTACCAGCGCTATGTCGCAAGCCTGCTGCGCAGAGAATTTTGATGCGACCTCAGTAATAACCTTCTTCAGGAATGCACCGTCTGACATCGCCGCCCCGACTTTTTCGTCAGAGACCTTCGCGATTACCAGATTCTCAACATCGCGGCGTGTCGCCTGGAGAACCTGTGCTGAAGCCATCTTGATGTCGCCTTCTACCTTAGCGCGCAGGGCCTCGGCATCACGCCGGGCCTGGGAGAGGATCTCTTCCGCTTTCGCGTTGGCGTCGGCGATAATCTTATCTGCCTGCTCACGGGAGCGGGCAAGCAGGGCATCGGCTTCTTCTTTCCCTTTCGACAGACCTTCCTGATAGAGCCTGTCGGTTAGTTCTTGCAATTTATTCTGCATATATCTGTTATGTATGTTATTATCCCAAGAATCCGAGCAATATACCAGCGGCGACAGCGGAGCCGATAACTCCGGCCACATTAGGTGCCATGGCGTTCATCAGCAGGTGGTTGGACGGATCTGCCTCCAGACCCACAGTCTCGGATACCCGGGCGCTGTCAGGGACTGCGGAAACTCCGGCGTTGCCGATGAGCGGATTGATTTTATTTTCGGGGTTCTTGATAAACAAGTTAAATATCTTAACGAAAAGTACTCCGCATGTAGTCGCAATCACAAAGGAAAGCAGACCCAGCAGGAAGATTTTCACGGAAGTGGCGCTGATAAATACATTGGCCTGGGTGGATGCACCCACGGTCAGGCCGATAAGAATGGTCACCACATCGATGAGCGGACCGCGCGCGGTCTCTGCCAGACGGCGGGTGACACCTGATTCCTTGAGCAGATTGCCAAAGAACAGCATACCCAGCAGCGGAAGACCGGAAGGTACGATGAAGGCTGTGGCGATGAAGCCCACGATAGGGAAGATGATCTTTTCTTTCTGGCTTACCTCACGGGGCTTTTTCATGCGGATTACGCGCTCTTTAGGAGTCGTGAGCAGAAGCATGATGGGCTTCTGGATAATCGGCACCAGGGCCATGTATGAATAGGCTGAAACCGCGATGGCGCCGAGCAGTTCGGGGGCGAGCTTCGAGCTAAGGAAGATGGCGGTAGGACCGTCAGCACCGCCGATAATGCCGATAGCACCGGCTTCGTTCGGCGTAAAGCCCATGGCCAAAGCGAGCAGGAACGCTCCAAATATTCCCATCTGAGCCGCTGCGCCGATCAGCACCAACCGTGGCTGGGATATCAGTGCGGAGAAGTCGGTCATGGCTCCGATGCCCAGGAAGATAAGCGGCGGATACCAGCCCTGCCGCACGCCCTGGTACAGGATATTCAGCACGGAGCCCTGTTCGTAAAGGCTGACCTGCAGGCCCGGGAACACCGGGATATTGCCAATGATAATGCCGAATCCGATCGGTACCAGCAGCAGCGGCTCCCATTTCTTCACGATGCCAAGCGTGATGAACACCACGCCGATGAGAATCATCAGCAGGTGCTGCCAGCTGGCATTGGCGAAGCCGGTAAACTGCCAGAAACGGATGAGGCTTTCGATGACGTGTTCCATCGCCTAGGCTATGCTAACGATTTTGTCTCCGTCGGAGAGCTGGTCACCTTTGGACACGAAAACGTCCTTGATGACGCCGTCTTTCTCGGCGAGTATGTCATTTTCCATCTTCATGGACTCCAGAACCGCTACCTTAGCTCCTCTGGAGATACTGTCGCCGGGTTTGACGCACACATCGATGATAGTGCCGGGCATGGGGGATTTGATGATAAGGGCATCCCCGGAGGCGACAGGAGCATTGCCCGGTGCGGGTGCAGCGGCGGAGGCCTGTGCCGGAGCCTGGTTTGCTACAGGTACTGCAGTCGGGGCCTGAACCGGAGCGGCGGTCCCTTCCGGAAGGTCTACCTCGTACGCGGTACCGTTCACCGTCACGCTGGCACGGCCGTCAGCTATGGAATTGATTTCAACGGCGTATTCATGTCCGTTGATTTTGAAATTGTATTGTTTCATCTCAATGGCATTTTTCTAAAAGTGAGGGCCTTATCCTGCCATGCGGAAGGCTTTCTGTCAATAGTTATCACGTACGGCTCGCTGTCATGCGCGCCGCCGGAGTTCAGCTCAAGCGCCAGGGCAATGGCCGCGGCGACCTCAGGATCGGCCTCTGACAGTTCCTGCTTAAGGGCAATGGCAATCGCTGCGGCGACCTCCGCATCACGTCCGGCAGGTTTCCTGCGCGCACGTTTGAATCCTCCGGTGAACGCGTGTCCTGTCAGGCTGTAGATGCCATACAGGATCAGCAGGGCGGAGAAAACTACCATTACGGCAATCAGGGACAATATAAACCCGTGGGGGTCGGTCCTTGCCACCGCCTCGGCGCCTTTGGTCATATTCAGCAGAATGGAGAGCATCTCTTAAAGCGGGAGGTTATCGTGTTTCTTGGCAGGCATCTCCTGTCTCTTACCGCGTAGTGATTCGAGGGCCCGGATGACGCGGAACCGGGTGTTCCGGGGTTCGATTACGTCCTCGATGTAGCCTTTCTGCGCAGCCTGATAAGGATTGCAGAAGAGGTCATTGTACTCATCCTTTTTCTGAGCCGCGATCTCGGCTTGTTTGGCAGGGTCTTCTTCGGCCTTGATTTCTTTTCCGTAAAGTACGTCCACGGCGCCATCGGCACCCATAACCGCAATGTTAGCGCTGGGCCAGGCGTAATTCACATCACCGCGCAGCTGCTTGCAGCTCATGACGATGTGTGCGCCGCCGTAACTTTTGCGCAGCGTGACGGTCACTTTCGGCACTGTCGCTTCGCCGTAGGCATAGAGCAGTTTGGCTCCGTTGGTAATGATGGCTCCGTATTCCTGCTGTGTACCGCAGAGAAAACCGGGCACGTCGACCAGCGTGACCAAGGGGATATTGAACGCATCGCAGAAACGCACGAAACGGGCTGCTTTGCGAGAAGCGTTGATATCCAGCACACCGGCCAGGACCTTAGGCTGGTTGGCCACTATACCTACGCTCTGTCCGTTCATATGGGCGAATCCCACGATGATATTCTTCGCGAATGACTCATGAATCTCGAAGAAATTACCGTCGTCTACGATCGAGCGGATAACCTGATACATGTCATAAGCCTTGTTCGGGTTATCGGGAATAATGGTATTCAGGGCGTCGTCCACTCTGGACAGGGGATCGCCGGTCGGCAGCTCCGGCGCGGTCTCCATATTGTTCTGGGGGATAAAGCTCAGCAACTCTTTTATTTTGGCGATGCCTTCCTGTTCGCTGTCGGCTGCAAAATGAGCGACACCGCTCTTGCCGGCATGTACGCTCGCGCCGCCTAGTTCTTCAGCTGAAACGGTCTCGCCGGTAACCTGCTTGACCACACCCGGACCGGTCAGGAACATGTATGACGTATCCTTAACCATGAGCGTAAAGTCAGTAAGGGCGGGGGAGTAGACCGCTCCGCCGGCGCAAGGGCCGAATATGCCGCTGATCTGCGGGATGACACCTGATGAGAGGATGTTCCTCTCGAAGATGTCGCCGTAACCGGCCAGCGCGTCAATGCCTTCCTGAATACGGGCTCCACCGCTGTCATTCAGCCCGATGCACGGAGCACCGTTGCGAACCGCCATGTCCATGACCTTGCAGATCTTCTCGGACATAGTCTTCGACAGGGATCCTCCGCTGACGGTGAAGTCCTGGGCAAATACGTAAACGAGACGGCCGCCGATGGTTCCCTGTCCGGTTACCACACCGTCGCCGTCGAAATGCTGCTTCTCCATTCCGAAGTTGGTGCAACGGTGCTGCACGAACATATCATACTCTTCGAATGAGCCTTCGTCAAGAAGCAGAGCAAGTCTCTCACGGGCTGTGAGCTTACCTTTCTGATGCTGGGCATCGATGCGTTTCTGACCGCCGCCCAGACGCGCAGCAGCTCTGCGCTCCACCAGTCCGTTGATTTTTTCTTGCTGGATCATAATATCTCTAAATAAATGGAAAACCGCCTCGCGGGCGGTTCCATGATGTTATTCCTCGGCCGGTTTCATGGTCGAGTATACATGTGTCACATCCTCATCTTCTTCCAGAAGGTCTGTGAGTTTATCAAGGGTCGAACGTTGCTCAGGAGTTACGTCCTTAAGATCTACGTTCGGGATGCGTTCGAATCCTCCGGATACCAGCTCGTAGTTATTCTCTTCAATGTATTTCTGCAGAGCGCCGTACGACTCGTATGATCCGTAAATACAGACATTCTTGGTCTCGTTGTCATCCTCGTCCACTTCTACCTCCTCGAAAACTTCCTCGGCACCGTAATCGATCAGCTCAAGTTCAAGCTCTTCGATATCCAGTCCTTCGGCCTCCTTGATGCGGAATACGCACTTGTGGTCGAACATGAAACTGACGGAACCGCTGGTTCCCAGAGAGCCGCCGCATTTGGTGAAATAGCTGCGGACATTTGCCACGGTGCGGGTATTATTGTCAGTGGCCGTTTCGACCAGGAATGCGATACCGTAGGGGCCGTATCCTTCATAGACGATTTCCTTGAAATCCCCAAGTGTCTTATCGGTGGCTTTCTTTATAGCCCTTTCGATATTCTCCTTAGGCATGCTCTCGCTGCGGGCCTCTGCGAGGAGGGCACGCAGGCGGGGGTTACCGGTAACGTCCGGTCCGCCGTTCTTCACGGCGATGGTGATTTCCTTTCCGAGTTTGGTAAAGACGCGGGCCATGTGACCCCATCTTTTCAACTTTCTTTCCTTGCGGAATTCAAATGCTCTTCCCATTGCCGTTTACTTCATGCGGTTGATGTACTTGTCGATATCGTATCCTTCGATAGACTGGGGATACTTGTCCTTGATGATCTCGTAGCAGGCGAGGGCTTTGTCGTTCTTTCCAAGTTCCTCGTATGCGATACCGGCCTTCAGCAGGTACTGGGCGGCGAATACATTATCAGCAAATGCGGCGGCCTTCTCGAAAGCGGCGGCAGCCTTTGCATATTCTTCCATTCCGCAGTAAGCATCACCCATGCAGGCGATGGCACGTGCACCGAGAATCTCGTCCTTGCCATTGTACTTCTTCAGCCATTTTACGGCATCTTCGTAGCGCTCGAGCTTAAGAGCACTGGCACCGGCATAGAAATAGACAGCCTTGCCAGCCTTGGCTCCGTAAGTGGCGGCCACCTCGGCGAATCCGGGGTTGTTATCGTCACCGTCGAGGGCCAGTTCATAGTTGCCTTCGCGGAAAGCGGCTTCGGCGTGATATACCTGCTCCTGCGCTTCAGCGCACTTGGGCTGATAGATGAATTTGTGATATCCGAGAATACACACACCTACTGCGAGGACTGCAATAATAACAGTCCAGATGGTCTTTTTGTGCTCGTTATAGAATTCTTCGGTCTTGCTGACGGACTCGACTACCTTTGCGGCCTGCTCAGCTTCGGTTTTCTTAGTGGTCTTTGCCATAATATCTTATAATTTATCGTTATCTTTAAATCATGCAAAGATAATAATTATCCTGCCTATTTCCCAATAAGAGACTCGTAAACTTCTATCACTTTCTGAACATCGAATCTCTCTTCAGCCAATTTCCGGCTCTGCCGGCCCATTTCAGCCCTCTCTTCATCGCTGATACTCAACATCCGGGACATCGCACCCCTCAGGGATGAGGCATCATGGCTCCGGCACAGGTAACCGTTGATACCCTCGGCGACCAGTTCCCGGCATCCGGGGATATCGCTTGCAATTACGGGCAGTCCCATGGCGACTCCCTCCATAAGAGCACGGCTTAGCCCTTCATGCCAGCTGGGGAGAACCATTACGGTGCCGCTCCGCCTGATTTCTGTGCGGGGATCGGTCATATATCCGAGATAGCGTATGTGGCCGCTGCGTACATCTTCTTCCAGACGCTCCTGAGGTACACCCATCGGGCTTTCGGTATCCAAAGGGCCCAGTAGGTCGAAGTGTACATCGGGATATGTTTTATGAATCTCAGAGGCAGCCTGGACGTATTCTTCATAGCCCTTGTCAAACAGTACCCGAGCCACCAGCAGGAACCTGGGCTCAGCGGCGGCCGCATTCGCTTCAGGCCTGAATTTATCCAGATTGACACCTTCTCCGCCTTCCAGCAGCAGGAGCCTCCGGGAATGAACAAAATGCCTTGAGAGTAGCAGATCCCGGATCACGGTATTCAGAGTGATCACAGTGTCTGCACGGCGCAGTCCGAAGCGGAGCATCGCCCTTGCGATTACCTTACCGGGCTGGTTGCCGGTAAAGGCATAGCCCAGGCCGGCGACTACGGCGATATTCTTTATCCCTGCCGAACGTGCAGCCAGGGTGCCGTAGATATTGGGCTTAATGGAATAATGCACGATTGCATCAGGCCTCTCCGACTTATAAATGCGCTTCAGGCTGCGGAAATACCTGATATCCTCCGCTATGCTTCTCCCTGTGGGGTTGACCGGAAGGGCGATGGTCCTGCATCCTGCAGGAATATCACGTTCGCGTTCTGTCTCGTGTGTGCATTGCGGGTAGATCAGTATCACTTCGTCCCCACGGGCAGCGAAGTGCCGTATCACATCAATGCGGAAATTCAGCAGGGCCCGCATCCCGTTGTCGCTGAATATCAGTTTCATCTATCGTATCGAGGTGATGCCAGTTTTCATCATGAGAAGATAGATCAGTCCGGATATAACGATAGCTACGGGGATAGTGATCACCCAGGTCCAGACTATGTTCTTCGCGGTGAGCCAGCGGACTTTTTTCACGCCGCGGGTCAGTCCTGTACCGATGATTGCACCGGTCACGGTATGGGTCGTAGAAACCGGGATACCCGCAAGAGCTGTCAATATCAGTGTGGCGGCACCGGAAGCCTCTGCACAGAAGCCCTGTGCCGGGTTGATACGGGTCAGACCGTCTCCCAGCGTGCGGATAACCTTCCAGCCTCCTGTCACCATACCCAGCGAAATCAGTCCGTAGCAGGTGAGCTTCAGCCACATGGGGATAAAGAAAGACGCATCGGATGCCGCGGCCCCATTGCCATAAATAAACTGCAGGAATGCATTGTCCGGCGCGACGGAATAGGCCGATGCCAGCAGTACCGCTATCAGGCCCATGGTCTTCTGACCGTCGTTACCTCCGTATCCGAGGGCAAAGGCGGCGGATGAGACCAGCTGCATGCGTCGGAAGGCCTTGTCGACCTTGGGTTTACGGCTCTTTTTGAATATTGCCATAAAAATGGAGTTCAGCACGAAGCCCATCACCATTCCCAGCAGGGGAGAGATGACGATGAATGCGACAATGGTGAAAATACCCTTGCCGATCAGGAATGCCGCACCCTTACCGAACCATACGGGCCCGATAAGTCCGCCGATCAGGGCGTGGGAAGTCGAAATCGGTATGCCGAAACGCGTGCAGATAAGCGTCCACAGCACGGCTCCGAGCAGGGCGGCAAGTATCACGTAAACGTCAATGCTGCTTTCCTGTACGATTCCTTTACCCATGGTGGCAGCGACCGTCATGTCGAAGATAAACAGGGCCGAAAAACTGAACAGCGCGGCCCAGAGAACGGCCTGGATGGGGCTGAGGGCCTTAGTCGCCACGACTGTTGCAATGCAGTTGGCGGCGTCGTTCATCCCGTTAGTGAAGATGAACCACAGGCCTATCAGCGCAGTGATCAGTACTACTATTACCATCTGACCTATCCGTTTTTGACCACGATGCTGCGGATGGTGGAAGACAGACGCTTGGCGCAGTCTGAGGTGTCCTCGAAGGCCTGGATGATGTTCTTCTTCTTCACCAGTTCGATGGCGTCCTTCTCGCAGGCAAACAGATTGCTCATATATGACTCGTAAAGGTCATCAACGGTATGCTCGATATCCTTGATGTCATCGCAAAGTTTATCGAGTTCCTTAGTCTGCTTGCGGAGATTCTCCAGACGGCCGACGATATCCAGTACGATTTCGGCATCTTTCAGGATATACTCTGCGATCTCCGCTATCTTCTTACTGTTAGTCTTAGGCTGGTAAATAACGATCTTCTTTGATGAATCACGGATGCAATCCAGCAGGGAATCCATATCTTCGGCCAGGTCGTGAATCTCGTTGCGGTCGAAAGGTGTAACAAAAGCGTCGATCAGTTCATTGATGATATTATCGGTGATCTGGTCACCTGCAGTCTCGCATTCCTTGATCCTGTGAGCGATTATTTTTCTTTCTTCGGGATCATCCTCGTGAGTGAGATCCACAAGCATGGTGGCAGCTTTCACAATGTTCTCCGCAGAATTGATAAACAGCGGGAAGAAGCGCTTGTCCTTAGTTACGAACAGTTGCAGAATGTCGTTAAATGTCATATCTATTGAAATCTTTTGTCAGCTAATTTTTCCATTGCTGTCCAGAACTTCGTCTGCTCCAGCGAACGGGTCCATTGACCGAAGCGCTTAAGCGTGGCGCAGGCTTTCGCATCGCGATTTAAAATGCCCTTCAGCATCAGGTGAGTCCCAAGCGTAAGCAGGATGCCCGTGCCCAGGACGGCATAAAACTGCACGTCGACACTGCCTCCCGCATCATATGCGATACGCCATGCGAGCAGCACCAACAGGTCGAGACTGACCATGCAGACAGTCGTCGCCAGGTGCGAGAATCCAAGTTTTATGAAGTCGTGATGGAGGTGATTATTGTCCGGAAGGAAGGGCGAGCAGCCATGCAGGATGCGCGAGAACATAACCCTGAGCGTGTCGAAAACCGGCACGGACATCACTGCCAGGACGATTGCTACGCTTCCGACGCCGTTCCCCGCCAGCCTCAGGGCAGGGGAGTTGTTTGAAAACGCGCTGAAGACGAAAATGATCATCATCAGCCCAAGCAGCAGCGAGCCGCCGTCCCCGAGGAACATCTTAGACTTCCGGCCGAAGACATTGTGGAAGAAGAAGGGCAATATGTATGCGGCGCAAACGACTCCGATGCAGCCGAGTCTGGGCGAGTACAGTTTGAAAAACAGGCCTGCAAACACGACGCTCGCGACAAAGGCGAAGCCCGAGCACAGACCGTCCACTCCATCCAGAAGGTTCATGGCGTTCAGGATGCCCACGCCCGCGAAAATCGAGATCAGGTATCCTGCCCAGATCGGAAGTCCTTCCACGCCCCAGAGGGTGTTGAAATCCGCGATAAACAAATCCGTTCCGGTGATAAACATGTAAGTGACCAGGGTCTCGATGAGCACCCGGATCTTCGGGCTGAGCGTCTTTATGTCATCCGTCACGCCGATTATCAGCAGCACCAGCATTGAGGTCAATAGGACCGACACTTTCCAGATGGTGAAAAACATGTCGCCGACCAGGAGCCCCGCCGCTACCCCGCAGAATACAGCGATGCCGCCGGCCACCGGGACCGGTTGCTTCTGAAGCTTGCGTGCCCCCGGATTGTCGATGATCCCGTTACGCACGGCAAAACGGCATACCGTGGGATACACGATGACGACCGTGGTAAAGGACAATGCGAAAAGCAATATGGATGCAAGCAAAACGCTCATTGCGTGGTGGTTATTTTTTGCGACGCAAATTTAACAAAAAATCAGACAGTTTCCGTTTATTCGCGGGACCTAGTATTTTGAGTGCGATTTTCCTGAAAAAACGATGCGACGGGCTCACCCATGACTGTGCGAAATGATGGATGGTGCGGGTGTCGGGCGTCAGCCGCAGGATCCCGTCAAAGGTCGAAATGGGATTGAACCAGCTCTCGGGATAGATATTAATCCCGGCTACGGTTTCCACGTCCTTGCTCTCTACCAGGCCGTGTTTCTCAAGCAGGCGGGTAACGTGCTGCACGACCGTGGTGGTATCGAACTCCAGACCCTCGTAATAATCCAAGACTTCCCGGTAAAAAGGTAATCCGGCAGGTGCCGCCATTCCCAGGCCTGAGGCTACGTCGTGACCGTTTTCCCGTCCCATATATGGTCCTTTTTCAAGCACATCATCCATCCGGGCTATCACTTCCACATCAGTGTCGAAATAAACCCCGCCGTGTTCGTAAAGTATCCTGAAACGTGCATAATCGCTTACAAACGCAAATTTGCGCGCGTTGTATGCCGCAGCCGTGTATGGGATGGAGTTTACATCGAAATTCGACTCGTCCCAGCGCATGATCTCGTAATCGGGAAGAAATTTCTTCCAGGATTCGATGCATTGCGCGGCCAGTTCCGGCAGGGGATTCCCGCCAAACCAGCAGTAGTGTATTACCTTCGGAATACTCATAGGGAGTAAAATTGGAATGGCGAGCATTTACTCGCTCCGCCGGCAATATCGGCGACAAACAAGACCAGATATATAATCATAACTCCGGCCATAATACCCATTTCGAGCGTGAATTTACCATTCTCTCTGTCTTTAAGAACGTTCGCGGCAATGACAGGCAATATCAGTATGCGCAGCGATGTCAGTGAGAACGGTATACGAGAAAGCAGCATGTTCAGACCGAAGATATTGGCCAGCCATGCGCCTATTATAAATGTCCGCAGCGCGGCATTGAAAGATTTACTTCCGATCTGTCCTGCGAACTTCAGTCCCAGCAGGATGGTGACCAGATCCAACGCTTTATGCAGATACATTCCCATTCCGCTTGAAATGTCCATTTCCCAATCTTCGACCAGATAGATGTAGTTCTTGTAGCCCAGCACTTCAAAAACATCTTTCATCGGATCGAAAAGAGTTTTCGTGACTATCGGGCCAATGATAAGGGTAATGATAAACAGAATTACTACTATCGACGGACGGTCGATGAACAGCCGTTTCGGCGATCGGAGAAACCATACCAGGATCAGGACCGAGGCAGCGATGTGAAAACAGCTCGCAAACGCAATCCCCAGCAGATATTTCCAGAACTCACCGCTATCCAGATATCTCAGGCTCCAGATAAATATCATCGTCGCAATGGCATGTCTGACGATATTAAGGTCATAAAAGATTTGTCCGGTAATGAAATAGAACAGGACGGCGAAGGGGAGCATTTCCTGCTTGTCCTCGAAGGCCATATAGAAGAAGGCCGTTTCCAGACCCACAGTCACCATGAACAAGAGCGGAAGCGGGGCTCCGGCTCGTCCCAGGATAATATTAATCAGTTCATATACCGGTTCGTAGGTCTCCTCGTCATTCAGATAACGCCCGATATTATCGAAGTGCTGTGCGTACATCATGTAGTCCATTCCGACGTCATATCTGAACCCCAGCACTAAGGCCATAAGCAGGATAGGCCCCAGGGAAACAGCCAGCCAGGCTGCAGGAGTAAACTTCTTGCCATGTACCAAAGCGGAATGTGCAAGAAGCAGGATCAGCAGGCCGAAATATACTGTAAATGCAAGAGCCATAGTCTCAGAAACTGAAAAGAATGATACTGGCCAATCTGATTATGGCATACTTGAAATCTGTCGTCCGGTTTTTCCGTAGAAACGTAACGAACGACCGTTTTTGAGACTTTGTAAGCGATTTGCGGCTGCGAAGTGCCGTATATATGGCTCCGTGCAGGCCTTGAATCTCGTAAACGCGGCGGATCCCGCGGTCTTTCACATCCTTAGAAGAATCCAAAAGGCTTTGGCATACAGTCATGGCGTCGGACAATGTCCTGAAGTCTGCATGTGAGCTCATTATCGAACCGTTCCGCAACCTGTAATAATAAAAGGGTATATCCCTGCATTCTATCAGCGAGGCATAGTGATATGCCATGAGACTCCACTCTACATCTTCGAAACGGACCCCTTCATGAAACGAGATCGAAGCAATCAGTTCACGCCTCCATATGCTGCGCCAGACTACGGCAGATGCCCGGGAAAGATACTTCCTGATGAATACCGGACCGTCACATTTTAAACCGTCCGGCAAAATGTGCCGGCGGTCTTCGTGAAGAGTCCCGTCTCCATCCTGGATCATATATGATGCCGCAAGAACGTCTTGTCCGTCAAGTAAATCGATTAATGAGCGCAGGGCACCGGCGTCGACTGTATCATCGCTGTCGATAAATGCTACATACTCTCCGGAGGCTTCGGACATGCCCCTGTTCCGAGCCGCTGATGAGCCGCCGTTTGGAGTATGGATTATTTTTACATTCTGATGCCCGGAATATGAGTCGAGAATGTCCGAAGAAGAGTCGGTAGACCCGTCGTCCACCGCGATCACCTCCCAGTCTTCGCCTTCCAGGCACAGAACACTATCCAGGCATTCCTGCAGGAAGTCTTCCACATTATAAACCGGTATGATGATGGATAACTTCATGCTGTCATTGAATCATTGACTTCATATAGGATTTTCCGCTTTCAAAGGCTTTTACGCGGAACAGGGCGGAAAGCAGATAATAGACCAAGATGCCTGCGGACAACTGAAGCAGAACCTTCAGTGCAACTCCGAGCCCACACAGGCCTATGGCATACGCGGCAGCGCCTGCAAGAGCCGAAATCAGAAGCTGGGGTAGAATATCGGAAATCTGCTCTCTGATGCTATATCCGAGATATCGGAGCGTAGGGGGCAGGTTTATTAATAGTGCGGCGGCATTACAGATCACGACGCCCCATGCGATAGCCATTATTCCCATTTTTGCACTGACGATAAGTACGGCTATCTCCACTGCTTTCTTGATCAATTCGATGCGAAGAGTAACCTCGCTGTGTCCGAGGGCTTTGATCGCCTCCAGATTCGATAACTGGAGCGGGAGAAGCAGATATGCAATGCAGAAAATGCGCATATACGGGACGGCCGGAAGCCATTTGGCTGTCAGGACAAGTTCCGTGACGCTGTCAGCACAGGCCAGCAGCCAGGCCAGGACAGGGAAAATAACGAAAGTGCAAATCCGTATGCTTTTTCGCATCGTCTCTTTCATCGCTGATGTGTTATCCTGGTCTTCAGACAGTACGGGGAATATCACGGTCTGCACGGAAGCATTGATATTCTCCACCACGATGGCAGGGAATTGACGTCCTCTGTCGTAGAAGCCCAGAAGTCCCGCAGGAAAAAGCCGGCCGACAATTATGCTACGGACATTATTAAACACCGAAATAATGGTATTGGAAAGCATTATCTTCCATCCGAATCCAAACAACGCTTTGAACGACGTTACACTGAACCTGAATGTGGGTCTCCATTTCACAGTGATCAACATCAGGAAGGAGGTTAATACTGTGGTAAGCAAATAATACCATACGAGAGCCCATACTCCATAGCCTCTGACAGCCAGGATGATTCCAGTGGCTCCGGCAGAAAGAACGGCGATCAAGGCGGCGATGAACTGCTGCCTGTAGAGCATGTTTTTCGAGACGTAAGCCCGCTGTACAGAGTTGAACGCATATGCAATCAAGGTCAGGCACAGCACCCTCAAGGGGGCTTTCAGCCCTTCCATATGGAAGAATGATGATATTCTCCCCGCAAAGATGAACACCAGCAGATATATGACCAGTGACAAGAGGAGACTGCACCAGAAGATGGTGGAGTAATCATCACTGTTTGGATCTTTTTTCTGTACGACCGCCATATTCAAGCCGCCCTGGATGATGACATCACTTATCGTCATAATCACGATGATGATGGCTGCCATACCGAAATCTTCCGGACTAAGGAGTCTGGCGAGAACGATCGCGACCACGAAAGCGATAATCTGGAGGCTGAATTTCTCAAGCAGCTTCCAGGCAAAGGATTTCAATATGGTACTCTTCGTATATTGCATTACGATTTGATAGTCCCGGGTTTAAGGATATGCGAGAGAATCTGCGACAGGAAGGTGCGCAGGGGAGACTCGTTATAGACTATGCGCTGCTTCCAGAGATTGGAAGACCAGCGCCTGAGCTTCCAGATAAGGATGCGGAAAAGGCCCCTAGAGGGTTTGGCATCATCGGGATACTCCGGCGCGATGATGGATTCCAGCACCCTCGCTTCCAGATCATAATCCCGTTTGATGGGCGGGAAACAACTCTCGCTGAACCCCAGGTAATCAACAAGGATAGCGTCGATGGCATGCAGGAAACGGTCCATATTCAGGGACTCAATCAGCGGAAGCATTCGGTCCCAATCGACATCGCTCCCGTGTGCCTTACAGAAAAAGCCCCAGTCGAGCAGGTGTCTCAGAGTAATCTCGATGGCAGCAAAATGTTGGGCCGCATGCCGTACCAGGTAGAGGGCGTTGAAATCTGCCGAAGGGATGTAGACCGTTCTGCCATCCAGGTCCAAAGTGCCGCATTGGTCCACGGTCGCCAACTCTGTCAATAGCTCATTGACCCTGCGGTTAGAGGCGTAGCTGTACGGGTTGAAGAAGTCGTAGTGGTTCTCAATCGTGATTCCGTTCGCCTTAAACACGGAGTGGATGTGGTGGCTATCGTCAATGCCCACGCTATACTTCTTGCGAAGCATCAGGTCTGCCTTTTTTTGCCTGCCGAAAAGCCATATGTCAATATCGCCGCAGGGACGGTGTTGGGGAGTGGGGTAGAGCAGCGACATCCCGTATCCTTTCATCGTCATCATCTTGAAGCCTTCCTTGTCGTACAGGCCGGCAAGAGAGGAAAGGACCTTGGTGTATTTCTCGTATTGGCGTTCGTAACTGACGCTTCGGCTAAACCAGCTCCGTCTGAGTTGTTTACCAATCCCGGTATCGACCCCTTCGTTCATCAGCCTGACAAGACCGTCCTGGCAGATGGCCAAGGTTCCCTGCTTGCGGGCGAGGTTTATCACCTGCTCCCAAAGGGCATCATCGGCACATGCCTCAACACCCGGGCTTAATTCAGCCCCGAGTCCCGCCCGCAGCGTGATAAAGAGAAGTTCTTCAACAGTCCTCATGGCTAATATGATCTGAATGATTCAAGGTCGGTATTGGCTTCGGATCCGTCCTGAAGCGAAGTGCTGAGATTCGCGAAGAAGTCGAAGCCTGTCCAGGCCTCGATCTGATCGACGCTTACCGTATAGTCGTACCACTGCCGCTCGGTAATTTCCTCATGAGGCAGCCAGAACCCGATGGCGCTGGCATCGGATATGCCGTTTGCATCACGCTTAACTTTCAGGACCACTTTCCAGTAATAGTTCGGAACTGGCAGGGAAGTCCCTCCGTTCTTATTCGTGATATAGTGTATCTCCTCGTTGCCTCCTACTTTACGGAATGAAGCCCCGGTAACAACATACAGAGTGTCGCCGACGGGAACCATATCCCGGACGGCTTTCTCGAGTTTAGCCCAGATGTGGCCGTTGAAGCCGTTTTGTAGCTGGGGCGTCATGTTCGTGCTGTAATAGGTCTGGGCCATCATTTCTTCGCAGCCGTTACGGTCTGCGTTGGGGATCTGATGACCGCGTGCATAGGAGTTGGAGGAATACTTCTGAGTGGCATAGGATACCCCGTATCCGCTGCTGACGCTGGTCTGCTTTTCTTTCGGTATGGCCGGATCGTAGCCCCAGCTTTCTTTACGGCCGGTGCCCAGGTGGGCGGCGCAGATGGGGTAGGCGACCCAGTATGAGGCGTATGTTTCGGGGTCGTAGAGAATGGTGTAGTTTCGGGCTTTGGTGCCGTTCAGCGTGCCGTAATGCGTGGTGCAGTACAGGCCTTCGCGTTCGCCAGGCCCTTCTGTCGTGCTTGCCGGCAGTTCCAGCCACGGCTGGCCCGTCGCCGCCACCCGTCGGGCCCGGTCACTGCCATCGTGGCGGTCCTCCCCACTGCGTGGGTCCCCTCCCTTTTCGGGAGCCAATGCCTCCCCGATGGCAGTGCCGGCCCCTCCTGCCTCACTGGCTGCTCTGCGGTCACGGAGAGTCAGGAATACGACGATGGCTACGATTACCAGAATGATGATAATCGTCGCGATCAATACGTCGTTATTCTTCTTCTCCGCCATTCCAAAAAACTAAAGCGAATTCAGCAAAGAAAGCTTACCGTCATCGATAAGCTTCAGGATAAGCTCACCGAACAGAGTATTTTGCCAGGCAAACCACTTACGGGTAAACTTATAAGGATTATCCTTATGGAAAGACTCATGCATGAAACCGGTATCAGCGTCAGTGCCCATAAGCATATTGATGCACATCTTAATCTCAGCATCATCGCTGGATGTAAATGCCCTCATCATGATACTCATCGGCCACACCATGTCATACCCGATGTGAGGACCGCCGATACCCTCGCCAGCCTTACCCTTGAAGAAATAAGGATTATCCTCGCTGAGGACGAAACGGCGGGTGTTTTTGTAGATACGGTCGTTCTTCTTTACGTCGCCCAGATAGCTCAGTGCCAGAAGGCTGGGGACATTTGCATCATCCATGAGCAGGCGGTTGCCGAAGCCATCGACCTCGAAAGCATAGATCTTTCCATATTTCGGGTGATTCACCACCGCGTATTTCTTGATAGCCTTCTCGACCTCTTTTGCCAGGGCCCTGCATTCGCGGGCGGTAGCCTTGTCCTTATTGACCTTCTCCAGAATCTCGGCGGCCTTGCGCAGGGAAGTAACGGCGAAGAAATTTGAAGGGATCAGGAAATCAAAGACCGTGGCGTCATCGGAAGGACGGAAAGAAGATACAATCAGGCCGCAGGGCTTGACAGGATTGCCATAACCGCCGCAGCACTTCGTGTCGTACTGACGCTCGGTGCGGCGCATAAACTTGTAACTGCCGAGACCGTCCTTACGCTGCTGCTCCTTAAGCGTATCCAGTATCTTGCGGATGGCGTTGGTCCAGTTCTCATCGAAAACGGACTCGTCATCGGTCTGCTTCCAATACTCATACGCCAGACGGATGGGGTAGCACTGCGAATCGATCTCCCACTTGCGTTCGTGGTCATTGGGATTCATGTCGGTCATATCGGACATCCAGTTGCCACCGGTAGGGCCGTCGTTGAAAGCATTGGCATAAGGGTCAATATTAATGCACTTAAACTGCCTGCGGATGACTCCTGCAAGCATATGACGGAGCTTCATGTCGCTGTCTGCCAGCTGGATGTAAGGCCAGACCTGTGCTCCGCTGTCGCGCAGCCACATGGCGTGGATATCACCGGTATAGACGAAAGTGTCAGGAAGACCATCCTCATCTTCGCGATAGTGAACGGTAGTGTCCAGCGTGTTGGGGAAGCAGTTCGCGAACATCCATGCGAGCCGGGGATTGGTAAGCAGTCCCTGGACCTCTTTAATTTTGTTCTCCACAGCCTCGGAAGTGAAAAGCCTGTCCTGAGGTGCGGGACGCTGCGAATTGAATTCGCGCTCGGTGAAGGTGTAGGTGTAGGCATTGTAGTCAGGCTTCTCAGCCGTGCAGGAAGCGAAAAGGGCTCCTGAGATTGCCAGTGCGATAATGATTCGTCTCATATGCTTGATTACTATTTGTTATTCGTAAGTGAGTAGGGTGCATCAGTGCTCCGGATGCCGCGCTTGGTGTTCGGCTCTTCGGACATTTTAAATTCTATCTGTCCGCCGCCTATCAGCTGCTCATGGGTAAAGAAGTTGACAATATGCGCTTTATCGCCAAATTTCAAGCCCTTTACGTAGAACGCTTCAGGAGATGAGGCATCCGATGTGATGACCAGATCTTTGCCGGAAGGGAAATGAACGGTGGCTTTGCGGAACAGGGGTGTGCCGATGGCGTATTCGGCTGATGCAGGGCAGACCGGGTAGAAGCCGAGTGCCGAGAATACGTACCAGGCTGAAGTCTGGCCATTGTCCTCATCTCCGCAATACCCGTCGATCTTATCGGAGTAGAATGTCTCCATCACTTTGCGGACCTTTTCCTGAGTTTTCCATGGCTGGCCGCACCAGTCGTACAGATAGAGGACGTGCTGGATGGGCTGGTTGCCATGGGCGTAATTGCCCATATTCATTACCTGCATCTCGCGGATTTCGTGGATGACGCTGCGATAGTAGCTCTCATCGAAGATCGGCGGCTCGTTGAAGATATTGTCAAGGGCATCGGCGAACTTCTGCTTTCCGCCCATGAGCTTCATCAGTCCGGCGATATCGTGGAAGACGGACCAGGTATAATGCAGGCTATTGCCCTCAGTAAAATCGCCGCCCCACTTGTATTTATTAAACTCTTCGGGGAAAGATCCGTCCTTACGGCGTCCGCCCATCAGGCCATCGGCGCTGCGGTACAGATACTGGTAGTTGCGGCAGGATTTCAGATAAGGATCCGTCTGAGCCGCAGGCTTCCCGAGCGCAGTACCCAGGCGCCATATGCACCAGTCGTCATATGCATACTCAAGTGTGCGGGCGGCACTTTCGTTGATGCCGACGTCACACGGGACATAACCCAGACGGTCATACCATTCCCAGCCGTAGCGGCCGGTGGACTTTACGTTAGGATGGACTGCATGCGCTCCGTGGGTCACTGCTTCCCAGAGAGTCTCCACATCATATCCGCGGATGCCCTTCATCCATGCCTCGGTGACTACTGAGGCGGAATTATTGCCTATCATGCAGCCGCGGTGCCCGGGACTGGACCATTCAGGCAGCAGACCACTTTCCTTGTAGACATTAACCCAACCCTGCATCATCTTTTCGCCCTCTTCAGGATAGAAAAGATATACCAGCGCGAACAGGCTTCGGAATGTGTCCCAGAAGCCGGTATCACCATACAGGTATCCGTCGTGAACTTTCGAATCATAGGGGCTATAATGCACCCTGCGTCCCTTCGCGTCAATCTCTGACAAATCGCGAGGGAATAGCAGACTCCTGTAGAGGCAGGAGTAGAAAGTGCGGAGATGGTCAATGTCCTCGTCTTTTACCTCAATCCGCCCAAGCCTCTCGTTCCACTCAGCGCGGCCTTCCTCTTTGATGCGGTCGAAATCGCCGTCACCCAGTTCGCGAAGGTTTAATTCAGCCTGTTCCAGACTGATAAATGACGATGCGACCTTGAAGTTCACCTTCTGACCTCGGGATGTCTTGAATCCCACCAGCGCCAGAGCGTGCTCACACTTTGATTCTGCAGCCTCGGATAGCTTTCCGTCAGAAACGGTGCCGCAGTATTCGAAGGGGGTATCTGACTGGATGATGAACCAGTTGTGGAAATCATCGCCGACGCCACCGACATTACGGGTGGTATAGCCCACAATGGTATTTCGTTCGGGTATAATCTTTACGTAAGAGCCATGCTCATATGCATCCACCACCAAATAAGAACGCTCACGCTCCGGATAAGTAAACCTGAATGCGGCAGCCCGGGAAGTAGGGGTTAGCTCGGCATATGTGTCATGGTCAGCAAGATAAACGCCGTAGTAATAAGGTGTAGCGGTCTCAGCCTTGTGCCCGAACCAGCTCGCACGCTCATTCTCATCGAAAATGGCGCCGGTGGTAACCGGCATGATTGAGAACTCACCGTAATCATTCATCCATGGACTGGGCTGATGGGTCTGCTTAAGGCCCCGGATCTGGCCGGCCGTGTAGACATACTGCCAGCCGTCACCGTTACGGCCGGTCTGGGGAGTCCAGAAATTCATGCCCCAGGGACGGGCGACTGCGGGATAAGTGTTACCCGTTGAGAACGAGTGGGTGGAAAGAGTCCCGACCAGCGTATTGACGTAATCAACAGGGGACTGGCTGTCTGGCAAAGCAGCGCTACCTGTCAGTGATAGGGCTGTCAGGGCTGCCGCGATGCATATGATACGGCGGAAAAAACTGCGCATATAATTATTGTTTCAGAAAATCCAGATCTTTTTTCAGCATAATCTTAGGTTCCATCATGGAAACCTTCTGGAAAAGCCTGATCTGATTTCCGAGCGACAGGTGGACTTTGTCCTCGTGCTTACCTTTGCGCCACCACTTGTAGAATGCGATAGGATCGTTTTCAAATGGTATAGAGGCTTTGACGTTAGATCCGAAGCCCGGGAACTCGATAATCAGATTCAAACCCATGAAGCGTTTGTAGTAGTCCGGATCCGCAAATCTGAGCTTGCTAACGAGAGGATTAAGCACCTCGAAAGAGTCGACATGAAGGGTCTTTTCCCTGATGATCATCCTGTGGATGCGGACGGGATCATAGTTAAGCCATGCCCCCATACGAAGGGTTTTAGGCCCTTCGTCGGTGTCCAGCGTCAGGTAATCCATTGAGAAATAGACCTTCTCCGGATCCAGGGGGTAATAGGTTTCTTCTTCGGCCATCAGGGGCAAAATTAGCTTGTAATCATGCAAATATATGAAAAAATTCGGTATATTTAATGCCTGAAACTATTTTTTAGCCAATTGAACCCTGATAAGCAACTCATTCTGGATTTTACCGGCACTTACGAGGCCGAGGGTTTCCACACCCCTCAGACCGTATCGCTGAGGGATGTTGAGGGTACATGCTGCTACTGCGACCCGGTGTCCTCATATATCATCCGCTCCAGGATCGCTCCGTATGGATACGACGGTATACACTGGATTGACGGGGGAGACTACCACTACGCATCCCTTTTCTTCCTGGAAATGATTCCCCGTCGCTTTTCACTGCTGCTTTTCGACAATCACAGTGATGATGGCGAAGGGGCATTCGGAGGAACTATCCTGTCCTGTGGAAACTGGGTCCGTTATGCTCAGAAACTCCCGAAATGGAGGGAAGATTCTCCGGATATCCCGGTCTATATTTCTATCGATAAGGACATCCTGTCCACAGACTATGCCCGTACCAATTGGGACCAGGGAAAAATGACTCTGGACGAGCTGTGCGAGAGAATCAAGGACGTTGCATCCAGACGCAAAATACTTGGAGTGGATATCTGTGGCGAGATCGCCCCGCACCAGGGAGCCACAGATGAAGATTTACAGATAAACCGGAAAACCAACGAGGTTTTACGGGAATTATTCCTAAATTTGAAGGATTGATTAGAACCCTTATGGAAAACTCTTCAGACAACACATTGAAACTCACATGCCTGCACGAAAGACACGTACGCCTGGGCGCCAAAATGTCTCCGTTCGCCGGCTTTGATATGCCTATACAGTACTCTTCTATCGTAGAGGAACACAATGCGGTGCGTAATGCAGCCGGTCTTTTCGACGTCTCTCACATGGGAGAAATTACAATCTCCGGACCTGACGCCCGCAAGTTTGTAAATCATGTGTTTACGAACGATGTATCGTCGCTTGAAAGCGGCAAGATCATCTATGGGATGATGCTTCATGGCAATGGCGGTACAGTGGACGACCTGATCGTGTACAAAGGTCCTGGCGAGGAAGACTGGCTGCTGGTGGTCAATGCCGCCAATATTGCCAAAGATTACGCTCACCTGCTCTCCTGCACCGAAGGATTTGACGTGAAGGTTACCGACCGCTCCGACAAGTGGGGACAGATCGCACTCCAGGGTCCCGATTCCGAGCGTCTGCTGCTTACCCTTCCGGGAATGGAAGCCTGCTCATCTCTTGGCTTTTATGAATTCTGCACCGTTACGGCTGAAGGCACTCCGGTGATTGTCAGCCGCAGCGGATATACAGGTGAGGATGGCTTCGAAGTTTATGCCGCGCCCGCTCTTATCTGTGAGTTTTGGGATAAACTGCTCGCGGCAGGTGCATTGCCATGCGGCCTGGGCTGCCGGGACACCCTCCGTTTCGAAGCAGGACTTCCACTATACGGGCACGAACTTGCCGATGATATTTCCCCGATAGAAGCCGGCCTGGGTATGTTCTGTAAACTGGATAAGACAGATGGTTTCATCGGCTGCGACGCTCTGCGCTCCCAGAAAGAAAACGGCGTTAACCGTAAACTGGTCGGGATCGAGGTACTTGACCGGGCCATTCCCCGCGCCGGCTATGCGGTCGAACTTGAGGATGAAACTCAGATCGGTACGGTCACGACCGGCTACCGCTCCATCAGCCTGGACCGGAGCCTGTGTTTCGCACTTGTCGACGCCCGATACGCCGCTCTCGGCACAGCTTTAAAAGTCCGGATTCACAGGCATGTTTTCCCTGCTGAAGTGGTTCGCAAGCGTTTTTATCAGACTAACTACAAAAAATAATACAGACAATTATGGCAAAAATCATTGAAGGACTCCGCTACAGTGAGTCTCATGAATGGGTAAAGGCAGAAGGTAACGTGGCTGTGGTCGGAGTGTCCGACTTCGCTCAGGAAGAGATGGGAGATATTACATACCTGGACATGCCTATGGTTGGCGACGAGTTCGCCGCCGGCGATGAGTTCGGTGCGCTGGAAAGCGTTAAAGCATCGTCCGACCTGTACTGCCCTGTTTCCGGGAAGGTTATAGAGGTGAATGAGACACTTGAGGATGCCCCTGAGAATATCAATTCGGATCCTTTTGGAAGTTGGATTATAAAATTGGAAATGAGCGACCCCTCGGAGCTTGACGCCCTGATGGATGCCGCCGCATACCAGGCAGCCACCAGCAAATAGAATTATGGCCGGATTCCAGTATTTCCCCCACACGGAGGAAGATATCCGGGCGATGTTGGACCGTATAGGCGTATCCTCTCTGGACGACCTATACTCTGATGTCCCCGGTTCTTTTATATATGATAAGGAATACGATCTGCCCGATGCGATGAGCGAGCAGCAGATTCGGGATTTCTTCGACAGGATGGCCTCGCTCACTCCCCGTAAGACGGTCTTTGCCGGCGCGGGAGCCTACGATCATTATACCCCGTCGGTAATTCCTTATATTACATCCCGCTCCGAATTCCTTACCTCCTATACCCCTTACCAGTGCGAAATATCTCAAGGTACTCTCCGCTATATATTTGAATATCAGAGTCTGATCTGTTCCCTTACCGGAATGGATGTCTCCAATGCCTCGATGTATGACGGCCCTACCGCTGCGGCCGAAGCGGTGAGAATGTGTATCTCCGCCACCCGCGGCCGCAATACCGTTCTGGTCTCGCAGGCTTTGCTTCCCAATGTGAGAGAAGTTATTGCCACATATGCAAAGTATTCCGGAACGGTTATCAAGCTCATCGCATGCAAGGACGGACGGACAGACTTCGCGGATATGCGCAGGCTTTTGGAGGATGGAGATGTTGCGGGGGCAATTGTGCCTTCTGTCAATCGTTTCGGCATCATCGAAGACCTGGACGGCTTCGCTGCAGCTCTGCATGACGCCGGTGCGTTATTGACCGTATATTGCGATCCTTCAGCGCTCGCAGTCCTGAAAACTCCCGGTGAGTGGGGCGCGGATATAGCGGTGGGTGACTGCCAGAGTCTGGGTATTCCGCTCTGCTACGGCGGTCCCTATGCCGGATTCATGGCATGCAGGAACGATTATATGCGCAAGCTTCCCGGGCGTATAGTCGGGCAGACTGTGGACAAAGATGGACGCCGGGCATTCGTGCTTACTCTTCAGGCCCGTGAACAGCATATCCGCCGCGAAAAGGCGACATCGAACATTTGCTCTAACGAATCACTCATGGCGCTTTGGGTCACGGTATATATGGCCTTGATGGGCCCCGAAGGCTTAAAGCGTGTAAACGAACTGAGTTGCGAAGGAGCCCATGCATTGTACGATGGCCTTTTGGCTACCGGCAAATTCGAGACGGCCTTCAAGGCACCTTTCCTCAAGGAATTTGTGCTCAGGCCGCTCTGCGATGTGAAGAAACTCCAGCAGACACTCTCTGACGCCGGATTCTTCGGCGCTCTGCTTACCGAGGAAGGATACGTCTCCTTCTGTGTCACCGAAAAACGCACCCGTGCAGAAATCGACGCACTGGTGGAAACTGTCAGGAGGGCTGCTTTATGAAGTACTACGATAAACTGATATTCGAGCTGTCGAAACCTGGCAGGACCGGTTATTCTCTTCCGGAGCCCGCTTCAAAAGACGCACTGTCCGCCATTCCGGCAGGGCTGCGTCGCGAAAGCGATACCTGCCTTCCTGAAGTCAGCGAACCTGATGTCGTACGTCATTACACTGCCCTCAGCCAGATGAACTTTGGCGTGGATACGGGTTTCTACCCGCTGGGCAGCTGTACGATGAAGTATAACCCCAAGATTAATGAGGAGATTGCGGCAATGCCGGCGTTTTCCGCCGTCCACCCGCTTCAAGAAGACATCCCCGGCATAAATGAGATAATCGACGGTCTCGACCATGCTCTCTGCGCGATTACCGGTATGGATCATTTCACGTTCCTGCCCTGCGCCGGCGCACATGGCGAACTTACCGGCCTGATGGTGATGCGCGAGTATCATCTGAGGCGCGGCGATACCGGCCGGACCAAGGTTATTGTCCCTGACAGCGCACACGGTACCAATCCGGCCTCCGCGGCTGTTTGCGGCCTGCAAGTCGTGGAAGTAAAATCCGGTCCGGACGGGCTGGTGGATGTCGAATCGCTGCGCCCGCTGCTCGGCGATGATATTGCCGGAATCATGATGACAAATCCCAACACTCTGGGCCTTTTCGAGCGTCAGATCGGGGAGATTGCGGAGCTTGTGCACGGTTGCGGCGGCCTGCTCTATTATGACGGGGCCAATATGAACCCGCTCCTGGGCATGGTACGTCCCGGCGACATGGGCTTCGACATTATGCACCTGAACCTGCACAAGACCTTCAGCACTCCGCACGGAGGCGGCGGCCCCGGTTCCGGCCCTGTCGGTGTAAAGGCCGCGCTCGCTGATATTGCCACAAGCCTGAAAGTCTCAGGTTTTCATGGCAATTTCGGCGTGATGCTTCGCGCCTACGCGTACATCCTCAGCCTCGGGCGGCAGAACATACGGCTCGCGGGGAAATTGTCCGTACTTGGGGCCAATTATATAAAGGAATCGCTCAAGGACGTGTACAAACTGCCGATCCCGTCCGTCTGCAAGCACGAATTCGTCTTCGACGGTCTGGTCAATGACGGAGCGCATGACGATGTGAAGGGCGCCACCACTCTGGATGTAGCCAAACGGCTGCTGGATTATGGCTACCACGCCCCGACCATCTACTTCCCGCTGCTCTTCCACCAGGCAATCATGATTGAGCCGACTGAAACCGAGTCCCGTGAAACGCTGGACGCATTTATTGACATAATGAGGAAGATAGCTGCCGAGGCGGCTGAGAACCCTGCGACTCTGCACGACGCACCGCATACTACGCCGGTCAGCCGTCCGGACGAGACGCTCGCCGCACGGCATCCGGTGCTTAAATGGCAAGACTCGATATGAAGATTCTGATTTTGGGTGCCGGCCCCGGCGGATACGAAACTGCGCGTGAAGCCGCACGGCTCGGCGCGGATGTCATCCTTATTTCTGACGGGCCTCTGGGTGGTGTCTGTCTGAATGAGGGGTGCATTCCCACGAAGGTATTTGTCGCCGGAGGCGGCACTGTCTCTGAGTTGCAGGATCGTAAAAACACCGTTACCGGGCAGCTCCGTTCCGGAATCAGCCAGCTTTTGGACAGGGCTGGGGTGCATGTGGTTGAAGGCCGCGGCGTTTTCAAGGACTCCCGCACCGTGCTTGTCGGGGATGAGGAATACACGGCGGATTATATCATAATCGCGACAGGCTCGCACAGCGCCTCGCTCCCGATTCCGGGGGTTGACTTGAATGGGGTTCTGAATTCTGCCGGCATCCTGGACTTGGAAAGCGCTCCGGAGTCCCTGTGCATCATAGGCGGGGGAGTGATAGGGCTTGAATTTGCGTCAATATTCGCTAAACTCGGCACGCAAGTCAGCGTGCTGGAATTCTGCCCCGTCATTTTACCCAGATTCGATGTAGATATTGCCAAAAGGCTTAAACAACAGCTTTCTCGTTCGGGTATAACGATTCAGACCGGGGCTCAGGTGACCGCGATTGAGCCTGGTATGCGGGTGCGTTATACCTGCAATGATGCCGAGGCCTTTGTGGACTGTGAAAAGGTTCTTATGGCTGTCGGACGCCGTCCTTCGGTCGAGGGTCTGGGGCTTGAAGAGGCCGGCGTGTCATATTCGCCGCGCGGTATTGCCGTGGACGGGTCAATGCGCACGAGTGTGCCGCATATATTTGCGATTGGCGATGTCACGGGTGGCATCATGCTCGCCCATGCCGCCACCTTCCATGGCCGTAAGGCTCTTTGTGCAATCTTCGGTCTTCAGGACAATATCCGCATGGAGATTTGTCCCGCGGCCGTGTTCACTGATCCGGAAGTCGCGACGGTCGGTCTTTCAGAAGAGGATTGCCGTGAGCGCGGAATCGCATATCGCTGTCTTAAGTCCGCTTTCCGGGCCAATGGAAAGGCCATGGCGATGGGCCGTCCGGAAGGGCTTTGCAAACTACTTGTCGAGGATGGTTCGGGACGAATTATCGGCTGTCACATAATGGGCGAGCATGCTTCGGACCTCATAGAAGAAGTCGCCGTCGCCATGAACTTCGATGCGACAGTTGAGCAGCTCCGCTCTGTAATTCACGCTCACCCCACACTTTCAGAAGTAATTTTAAACGCTGCAAATCAATAATTTATGTACAAGAGACTGTTTTCTGCCCTGCTTCTTATACTTATGTGTTCCGCGCTTGCCGAAGGACGTGAGAAGATTTTCCTTAACAATGGCTGGTCCTTCGCCCAGTACGCTGGTTTTGACCTGTCCGAGGCTAAATGGAGCACTGTCAGCCTCCCGCATGACTGGGTGGTAGACCTGCCATATATTCCGGCCAGGACCGAAAAGATGGTCGGCTGGAAATACGCGGAAAACAGCGCCGGCTGGTACAAGAAGGTGCTTTCCATCCCTGAGTCCGACAAGGGGATGAGAATTGTCCTGGACCTGGATGGGGTGCTGTCCCGGTGCAATGTTTATTGCAATGACGCCGAGGTCCGTCCCTCGGGCGACGGGACGTTCGAACTGACGAATTATCTGGCGTATGGCCGTGACAATGAGCTCCTTATCCGCGTTGAAGCGCAGATGAAAGAATCTGATACTTATGTAGGCGCAGGACTTTGCGGTGATGCATGGCTATATAAGAGTCCGGCTGTTTCTGTATCGAATGTACGTTATAATACCGAAGTTTTCGGTTCCCGGTGCAATGTGACGGTCTATACAACCGTTTCAAACAGTGACCCGGAAGCGGAAGAGTATGTGAGCGTGAAGCAATATCTGGAGGACGCTATCGGCACTGCTATCTGCGAGAGTCAGATCTCTTTGGATTACAGTATTCCGTTCAGCGAGACGTCTTACGAGCAGACGCTGTCCTTCGACTATCCGGTCGTATGGGATTTCGGCCTGCCGTATGCCTATAGCCTGAGGACGCTGGTTATTCGTGGCGGCAATATCGTGGATGAGCTGCGCACCCCTCTTTACGTGCGTACCTTTACTTCCGACGACGGAGGGATCGACTGTAGCCTGAACGGTAAACAAATCACGGTTTCGGCCTGTTCGCTCGAGGATTTCTATATCCCTGTGGGAAGTGCTGTCCCGGCTGGCTATTGGCGTTATCTGGTGGAATCTAAGAAGGCCGCCGGATATAACTGCGTCAGGGCTCATAATGCCCCGTCCGCTCTTCTGGATGTGTGCGATGAGCTGGGATTTCTGCTGATTGACCAGGTAGATGATGTAGAAGCTGCGGTGCGTCGTGATGGCAATCACCCCTGCATCGTGATGTGGGATGTGGCTCAGAGTCCTTCTTTCGAGCGGGATAAGGTGCTGGCCCGCCGTCTGGATCCTTCGCGTCCGATTCATGAGTTTTCAGCTTCTACGGCTCTGAGGCAGCCGGTAAAGGAGGGGAAGGTCAAGAAGTCGCGCAAGAAGGCTGAGAGTATCATGATGTCCCTTTCAAAGACTGAACTGAAGTCTGACGGCCAGGATATTATCGTGGCTGATGTGTGGCTGGTGGATGATAATGGCAATGATGCCCCTATCGAGAAGGATCTGTATATTTATGTGGATAAGGATATGACTACGGCGTTCGGTATTCCTGAGGAGGATGCCCGTAACGCTCAGAAGTTTGCTCCTGTATGTCTGTTAGGCTATTGCAACGCAGATCCGGCGTTTCGGGAAACAGTCCGGGAGTGGAGTATTCCGCAGATTCTTCTGATGAAGGCTTATCAGGGCCGGGCACAGGTGCTGATCCGCTCTATCGAAGGTTGCAGCGGTCCTGCGCATATACGTATCGGCAGCGATTCAACCTTCGGCGCTTCCGCGACCATCAACTACGTCGACTGACGCTCTGGCTGCTCTTGACGGTCTGGCGTGACGTGCCAGAACAGCGCTACGT
Source organism: Bacteroidales bacterium (assembly GCA_017450585.1). Classification (GTDB taxonomy): domain Bacteria; phylum Bacteroidota; class Bacteroidia; order Bacteroidales; family UBA932; genus Cryptobacteroides. The sequence continues at coordinate 23,554 of JAFSTI010000030.1, read as the reverse complement.
CCATTCTCGGCCCTTCGGGCCTGCGGCTGAGTAACGCTGCTGTTCTTCAGTCCCGCCAGACCGTTAAGCAAAACCCCGGTCCGCAGACGACAGTAAGTCTGCTGCAGGGCGGGTTAGAGGAGGCGGTAGGTGAGTGTGAGGGAAGCGGAGAGCCGGGCGGGGTAGAGACTGCCGAAGTCGGTGTAGAGGCCGAAACGGATCGAGTCGGCAAATAGCGTCTTGGGGATAGTGACGACCAGCGATGAAGAATACTGCGTCATTGGTATCTGAAAAACAGGATCCCGCTGGAATTTGCACCCATAGTGCCGCACTGCCGTGGTACGGAATGAGTAGGGAAGCGTATGGAAGAGTTTTCCTCTGAGTCCGATATTGAGACCACTTAGAGAATTACAAGCCACTCCGGGACAGATGCCATTAGCGTCCAGACCCTGCGGAATAAACAGGGGAATTCCGACAGTCCTGCCATAATGAGTCCAGCCGCTGCGATACTCCATATGGTTGAAGTATGCGTCACAGCCGCCGGTTACGACCCAGCCGTAATTAATACTCTCAGGATCCTGCAAGGCCTTTTCTTCCTCTGTAGCCTCGCGGGCGTGAACTTCTCCTGACTGATTTTTCGTGTAAATTAATTCCAGTACGGCATCTGAAATCCACGAGTCTTTTTCTGTGCTGTATGCCAGTGTCCAGATACCATCCGGGAAGTTCTTCTGAACCATTCCGGAGCGGTCTTCAAACGGGCTGTCCTTGGATAACGAAAGAGAGTATCCGTCTCCCCGCCAGTTTAAACGCATCAGGGTACGACCCAAATGATTTCCAAGGGCATTTTCCTTGTCCATCTCACTGTCTCCGGCCGAACCGGCCCCGCCGGTCACCACCGACAGATATCTTCCGAACGTTACCGGAAGCCTGGTGCCATCTTCGGTGGTTCCGGCCCAGATTCCCCAGTCTTCCAGTCCTGCGGTAAAACTGAGTCTGGGTGTGATACTCCATGTCAGGTATCCCTCTTCATGATGGAGAAGAGGATTAGTGATGTATCGTGGACCGGGCATGACATAATCACCCCACTGCCCCCGGATAGAGAGTTTACGTGCGAAGGGGAGTGTGTATTCATTCAGTGTGAAAGCAACTCCCGGCAGGTTACGGGCATTACCGGACCAGCTTATATCACCGCCGCTGACGCTGATTTCTTCATGTTCGAGCTGACGTTTTCTAATGCCGAAGTCAGCGGAGACCTTATTCCAACGGAGCCCGACAAATAACTCTCCGGGCACAGGTCTTTCCGCATTTGCTCCGGCAAACGCCTTTTCATGGCCTCCGGTATAAGGGACTGCAAGTGAGGCACCGTAATCCATTGTAAAGGCTCCGCCCAGGGACAAGGGTTGCGGAGGGGCTATTGACAATAATCCCAGATATGAATTGCCGGATTTGGGAATCAGTCCGCCGGTGTTAGAGTAAGTCCAGAATGCCGCTGAGTCGCACGTGCTTGCGATGAGGTGGTTTTCGAGTTTTATGGTCGGGACTTTGTCAGAAGCAAAAGCCGCCGCCCCGTAGAGCAGGGCGGCGAGCAATGCGATCAGGTGTCCCGATAATTTCATCAATACTCGTATTCGATCTGTCCGGCTACCTCGAAGTAATAGCGTCCCCAGATTCTAACTACGCGGTAGATGGTATTGTCCACGCGATAGTACTCAAATCCGTCAATCATGATGATGTCATAATCTTCAGGGATCCAGGAGACAATCGCTCCGACAGGGGGATTGACCACTTCGTAGCGGCGGTCCGGCCTCATCACGAAGAAGACTCCGTCATCGTAGTAGTAGGTCTGGCGACCTATACGGCCTTTGTTCATGTAATTGATATTGATGTTTATGATCGCTCCGACAGGAGGACGGCAAACATAATATGCATTGTCATGACGGCGGTAGTAAGTGTCTCCGATCACGTAGTAGGTGTGCCCGAAGAAGGTAACCGTACGATAACCGTGGATGAAGGGCTCCCTGTGACCATAGTAATAAGTCCTGTGGGGCGGGAGCATCCTGTGCTCGCGTACCGGACGTCCGGCTGACCAGTGCTGTTCAGGAGCATGGTATTTGTCGCCGGGCTTGAATTTGCTCGCAGGAGAAGACGGCTTAGAATAAGAGCTGGGACCGTTCTTAGTCTCGTTCTTCGGAGGAGCGACACTCTCTTTTCCAGTCTTCGAGCCGGTCACCTGAGTGGTGTTCATCTGATTCTTATACTGATTAACGCTACGGGTAGGGCCGTTGGATGACGGCGTCGTGGCGGGCTTAATTTCAGTATCAGGTTTAGATTCAGGCTTAGGCTCCGGTTTAGGGCTGGAACTCCTGCCGGAAGTATAAGATGAACTCCTGGTCGTAGATGTGGTCTTGGAAGACGTGCTGGCCGGAGTGGTTTGCTTGCTGGAATTAGAAGTCGCGCCGCTTTGCTTAGTCGTGCCCGAACTGGATGAACGGGTGGTGCTAGTGGTCCTGGTGGACTGCGTAGCCGTGCTCGGGCTGCTGGAGCGGGTACTGGTCGACTGAGTGGTAGTGGCCGGCGACTTGGTTGCAGTCGTAGTGGTCGTCTTTTCGCGCTCAGTCCTCGTCGTGCGGTTCTGGGCTCCGATATTAGTCGTGCTCATGCTGAAAGCGATAGCGATGCTCATCGCTGCAGTCAGAATTCTGTATGCGGTTTTCATAATTCAGTGTTTTAATTGTGCAACTTAGTACTGCCTTTGCAAGTTGCATGCTAAATTAGCAAAGTTTTGGAGAATTCTTGCGAATCAAAGCCTGTTTTTGAGTCGAAAAAACTGCAATCCGATGCTCAAAATATTGTTTACCGCGTTGATAATCAGTATATCTGCCTGTGTGTTGTCATAAACTGAAAAACGAAGTGAAGGGTCTATGCGATGGCGGTATTCTCATGCCGGTCGGGGAAAAGGCCGGAAAGATTCGTTATATTTGCGGCGGCTTCGCAAATAGAGAGGAGTATTATGCTTGAGATTGTTCTGATAGCTTTGGCGCTGGCGATGGATTGCTTTACGGTGTCTACCGTGTGTGGTATGATTGCCGGTGATAGACGTGTCACGGCGCCGCGGTCGTCAGGAAACGGAGGAAGTGTGTCGGCGCTGCGCCTGGCGCTGCTTTTTGGAGTATTTCAGGCCATGATGCCGCTTATCGGTTGGTTCCTGACTAGCCGGTTCAGTGAGCAGTTACAGGCCGTGGACCATTGGATCGCGTTTGCGATGCTGGCGTTTATGGGTGGAAAAATGATCGTAGAGGCATTCAAGGAAGAGGAAGAAAAAACGATGGATCCGGGCCGTCTTAAGACTCAGCTCGTCCTGGCTGTTGCAACAAGTATTGACGCCCTGGCCATAGGAATTAGTTTCGCGTGCACAGGATATGATACTATTGATCAGCTGGTCGTCCCGCTGATAATGATAGGTGCAGTTTCGTTCGTGATGAGCATTGTCGGCTCAGAGTTGGGTAAGAAGTTCGGCGCCGGCATCACAAAAAAAATCCGCCCCGAGCTTCTGGGCGGATTAATTCTGATCGCAATCGGTGTCAAAGTGCTGGTCGAGCACTTGAGTTGAATCTATCTCTTCAGTTTGAAGCCGATATCGGCGCCGGTGAGGCTTTCGATGACGGGGGCGAGGGTAGAGAGGGTTTCGGAGTAGTTCTTTACCTTGGCGTTGGTGAGAACCTTCTTTACGAATGAGAGGAATTTATCGGCATCGAAGAGCATTTCGCAGCCGTCGGTAGTCAGTTTTACGACGCCTTCCATTGTCAGGACATTCAGCAGCTTTCCGAACTTCAGTACTACGTTTCCAGACTCCTGATCATATGTATATGTGCCGTTCATGGCTTTTTTCTCGCCTACGAGAGAGAAGGTGCCGTCCTCGTTAAATACAAAGGTGGCGACACCGGCCTTGATACCGCCCTTGGCAAGCAGGTTGTCAGCTTTCTCCTCGACGGTGACCATGGCTGCGTTAGCGGCGATGGTGGACACCTTATCACCGGCTGTAACATCTACAGCGCAGCCTTGATACACCCATGTGCCGGGCAGAGAAACCTTGATCACAGAGCCGAGAACCTGTGAAGCAGCCTCATTCGCAATACCCTTGAGCTTGTCAAGCAAGCTGCCCTGAGCGCTGGCCGTACCTGCGGCCAGGACGATAGCCAGAATGGCAACGATAATCTTTTTCATATTTATTAACAATTGTGTGTTCGTAAATCATCGCAAATATCCTAAAAAAAATGTTTCGTACAAAAAAAAATTGGGTAACTTTGCAAAGTTATGAAAGGAAGGAATTATGCATCATCCCTCGGGACCCCGGGCTGCAGCGTGCAGCAGGGCATATTCCCTCCGCTAGAGGATTAAAGCAGGCAGTTTTCTGTCTGCTTTTTTGTTGATTATTTGGTTATGTCTGAATCGATTCTGATACGAAACGGAGTCATTCTTGACTCCCAGGGTTCGCGTAAAGCGGACCTGCTTGTGCGCGACGGTATTATCGCACAGATTGCCCGCGACATACAGATCCCGGAAGGCATAAAGATCCTCGACGCTCACGGATGCATTGTCACACCCGCGCTCGCCGATGTACACGTGCACTTCCGCGAACCCGGCAATCCGGAGAAAGAAACAATAAAGACAGGCTCCATGGCGGCTGCGGCCGGCGGATTCACCGCTGTCTGCACCATGCCGAACCTCAATCCGGCCCCAGACAGCCTTGAAAACATTGCCATAGAACAGAAACTCATCGACGAGAACGCCTGCATCGACGTCCTCCCTTACGCCACCATTACGAAAGGTAGAAAAGGCCTCGAGCCTGTGGATGTAAAGTCGCTTAAGGGCAAGGCCGTCGCGTTCTCCGACGACGGCAGCGGCGTGCAGGACGAAAAGGCCATGGAAGAGGCGATGAGACTTATTGCCGAGAACGACTGCATCCTGGCTGCACACTGCGAGGATAATTCACTTCTGAACGGCGGATATATCCATCAGGGCAGCTACGCAGGCCTCCATGGGCACAAGGGCATCTGCTCCCGCAGCGAATGGGGACAGATCGAGCGGGACCTGAAACTGGCCGCTGAGACCGGATGCCGCTATCACGTCTGCCATATTTCCACAAAAGAAAGCGTCGATCTTATCCGGAAAGCGAAAAAACGCGGAGTAAAGGTCACGTGCGAGACTGCGCCACATTACCTCGCACTCATTGACCGGGACATAGAAGAAGACGGACGTTTTAAGATGAATCCGCCGATTCGCAGTGAGCAGGATAGGATGGCTCTGATTCAGGGCATCAAGGACGGGACGATCGACATAATTGCCACAGACCATGCCCCGCACACTGCCGAGCAGAAGGGGAAGGGTCTGCAGGAGAGCGCATTCGGAGTGGTAGGACTAGAAACAGCCTTCCCGGTCCTCTATACCAGGCTCGTACAGCGCGGTATCATCAATGCCTCGCAGCTCATCCGCCTTATGAGTGACAATCCACGCCGACTTTTCACACTGAGGCCGGCGGAACTGGAAGAAGGGGCGCTTGCGGAACTAGCTGTATTTGACACGTCGAACCGCTACTTCGTCAATCCGGACGAATTCCTTAGCAAGGGCCACGCGACCCCGTTCGAAGGCTGGGCCGTTAAAGGAAGATGCGCGCTCACCATGCACGGCGGCGCGATAGTTTATGAAAGAAAAGAATATTTGAAATAATAGTGTATGCCTAAAAGAACTGACATCAAGAAGGTTATGGTCATCGGCTCAGGCCCGATCGTTATCGGGCAGGCCGCTGAATTCGACTATGCCGGCACCCAGGCCTGCATCGCCCTCAAAGAAGAAGGCTATGAAGTGATTCTGGTGAACTCCAATCCCGCCACAATCATGACGGATACCCATATGGCGGATAAGGTTTATATGGAACCTCTTAAACTTGAGTACATCGCCAAGATCATCCGTTACGAACGTCCCGACGCGATAGTTCCCGGCCTGGGCGGCCAGACTGGACTAAATCTGGCCGTGCAGCTTGCGAAAAAAGGGATCCTGGATGAGTGTCAGGTCAAACTTCTCGGCACCCCGTTCGAGAGCATCGAGCAGGCGGAAGACAGGGAGCTGTTCAAAGAACTCTGCATCAGTCTCGGCGAGCCTGTGATCCCCTCCGAAATCGTCTACAGTGTTCCCGAAGCCGTAAAGGTAGCTGATAAGATAGGCTATCCCGTGGTCCTCAGACCGGCATTTACCCTCGGAGGGACAGGCGGCGGATTCGCAAACGACAGGGCAGAACTCGAAGAACTCATGCATGGAGCTTTAGCTCTCTCGCCTGTACACCAGGTGCTGATTGAGAAGAGCGTTAAAGGCTACAAGGAAATAGAATTCGAGGTGATGCGGGACAGCACCGACAGGGTGGTCACCATCTGTAGCATGGAGAATGTCGACCCCGTGGGTGTGCATACCGGTGATTCCATCGTCGTAGCCCCCGCCCTCACCCTGGACAATAAAGAGTACAAGACGCTTCGCAGCAGCGCCATCAAGATTATTCGCGCGCTGAAGATAGAAGGCGGATGCAATATCCAGTTCGCCCAGGATCCGGATTCCTCCAGGTACTACCTGATCGAGGTCAACCCCCGCGTATCCCGCTCTTCGGCCCTTGCCAGCAAGGCCAGCGGTTATCCCATAGCACGTGTCACGGCGAAAGTCGCCGTAGGTCTCACCCTGGACGAAATCCAGCTGGACGGTCACGAAGCATCCTTCGACCCGGCCCTGGACTATTATGTCGCCAAGTTCCCGCGCTTCCCCTTCGATAAATTCACCGAAGCATCCAACGAGCTCGGAACCCAGATGAAAGCGACCGGAGAGGTAATGAGCATAGGCAAAAGTATTGAAGAAAGCTTCCTCAAGGCAGCCCGCTCGCTGGAGACCGGCGTATGTCACCTTCACAACAAGAAATTCGATAACTGGACAGCAAGCCAACTGCTCACATACTGTGAAAAGCCCACGGATGACCGCATTCATGCCATTGCACAGGCTATGAGGGTCGGCGTCAGCATTCAGGATCTCTATGATGCAACCCGCATCACGCCCTTCTTCCTTGAGAAAATCCTGAACATCGTGGTGATGGAAAGCAGGCTGAAAGAAAACCCCGGCGACGAGGCCATTCTTAAAGAAGCTAAGGCAATGGGATTCAGTGATGCCGAGATCGCCCTGCTCTGGGGAGACAAATCCGAGAACATCACCCGCTACCGCCTGGACCACGACATCGTCCCCGGCTACAAGACTATTGACTGCTATCCCAAAAAGCACGTATCCAACGTTCCGTACTATTACTCGACCTACGGATATGGCAATGACTCCGTTCCCAGCGGCCGGAAGAAGATTCTGGTACTCGGTTCCGGCCCGATCCGTATCGGACAGGGCGTAGAGTTCGACTATTCGACCGTTCACGCCATCTGGGCGATCAGGGAAGCCGGCTACGAAGCCATAATCATCAACAACAACCCCGAAACAGTCTCGACCGACTATACCATCTCCGATAAGCTCTATTTCGAGCCGCTGACAGTCGAAGACGTGATGAACGTCATCAATCTGGAAAAGCCGGACGGAGTGATAGTGAGCCTCGGAGGACAGACCGCCATCAACCTGGCAAAGCCGCTCAGCGCATTCGGCATCCCCATTATCGGCACGGACATCGAGGCTATTGACAATGCCGAAGACCGTAAGATATTTGAATCCATCATGCGCCGCATCGGCATCCCTCAGCCCAAGGCCAAGGCCGTCACGGACATTGAAGAAGGCGTGCAGGCTGCCCATGAGATCGGGTTCCCGGTCCTGGTGCGTCCGAGTTTCGTGCTGGGAGGAAGGGCAATGATGATTGTCAATAATGAAGACAACCTGCGCCACTACCTGCAGAATGCAGTTGAGATCAACGAAGATTCGCCCGTGCTCGTGGACAAATACATTCAGGGCAAGGAGATTGAGATCGACGGAATCTGCGACGGCAAGGATGTCTTTATCCCCGGAATCATGGAGCACGTGGAACATACCGGAATCCATTCCGGCGACTCTATCAGCGTCTATCCTTCCTTCAGCATCAGCGAGGAAGTGAAAAAGACCGTTATCGAATACTCCACCCGTCTCGGTCTGGAAATCGGCATTAAGGGTCTGTTCAATATCCAATTTATCGTGGACCCTGATGACAAGGTCTACGTAATCGAGGTAAATCCCCGCTCTTCCCGTACGGTCCCGTTCCTGTCCAAATCCACGGGAGTTCCCATGGCTAAGATCGCCACTCTAGTTATGCTGGGCCAGTCCTTGAAAGATCAGGGCATAACGGAAGTCTATCACAAAGAATCCAAACGCCACTTCGTAAAGACACCGGCTTTCTCCTTCGGAAAGATCAAGGGAATAGATTCATATCTCTCTCCCGAGATGAAATCCACCGGCGAAGCGATCGGTTACGACGATTCCCTGACCAGGGCGCTGTACAAGTCCCTGCAGGCTTCCGGTGTGCATGTGGTGAACTACGGCACTATCTTCGTCACTATCGCCGATGTGGATAAGGAGAAAGCGCTTCCGCTTATCCGTCGCTTCTACAACTTAGGTTTCAATATCGAGGCCACGCGGGGAACGGCCGAGTTCCTGCGCGCACACGGCATAAAGACGCGGCTGCTGCACAAGATCAGCGAGGGCAGTGACGATATCTTCCGTTCCTTGAGCAAGGGCCATGTGAACTATGTCATCAATACTATCGATATCGACCAGCACAGTACCCGCCTGGACGGATATGAGATTCGCCGCGCGGCCGTGGAGAACAATGTCAGCATCTTCACTTCTCTCGAAACCGTTCGGGTATTACTGGATGTTCTGGAAGAGATAACACTTGGTATTTCAACTATTGACGCTGAATACAGGCAGAAATGAAGCAGGTCAACTTTATAGTGCGTGAAAACGTCCCCATCGCGGCCGACACCTGGAAACTGGTGCTGGAAGGCGACTGCAGCGCCATAAGCGGCAGCGGACAGTTCGTACAGCTGTCCATTCCCGGAGTGTTCCTGCGCCGTCCCTTCTCGGTCAGCGATGTACAGGACGGACTGCTCACGATTGTCTATAAAGTTGTCGGCAAGGGTACCAGGTATATGACCGCTCTGAAAGAAGGGGATAGTGTCGATACGATTACCGGCCTGGGCAAGGGCTTCCATCCTCAGAAAACTGGCAGGAAGGCTCTGCTGATAGGCGGAAGCGTCGGCACGGCTCCGCTGCTGCTGCTCGCCCGGGAACTTCTCGCTGCGGGAAAGGAAGTGGAAGTGGCGCTGGGCTTTAACACGGCGACCCTGGTCTTCTATAAAGAGGAATTCGAGAAACTGGGCTTGAAAGTGCACCTCGCCACAGTGGACGGTACGGCAGGACTGAAAGGAGTCGTGACCGAAGCTATTGCCCCGGCTAGAGGATATGATTATTATTACTGCTGCGGTTCGAAAATCATGATGAAAGCCGTGGCCGCATATCTGGACACACCAGGCGAATTCAGCATGGAGGAGAGAATGGGCTGCGGGACAGGCATTTGTTATGGCTGCAGCATACAGACAAATAACGGCCCCGCACGCGTCTGCGCTGACGGTCCGGTGTTCGCAAAGGAGGATATGATATGGTAAGGGACATCAGCACAAGTGTCTGCGGGATTAAGTTCCGCAACCCCATCATCCCGGCCAGCGGCACTTTCGGCTTCGGCCTGGAGATGGCGGACAGCATGGACCTGAACCTGCTCGGAGGCATCAGCCTGAAAGGTACGACCGCCGAGCCGCGTTATGGCAATCCTACACCGCGCATCGCCGAGTGCGAGGGCGGTATGCTCAACTCCGTCGGCCTGCAGAATCCCGGAATTGACCGCCTTACCGGCGAGATTGTCCCCTCGTTGCGGAAAGTATACGGGGGTGTGGTTATTGCCAATATCAGCGGCTTCAGCGAGCAGGAGTACGCGCTCTGCTGCGAAAAGGCCGCGGCGTGCGAGGGTATTGACATGATAGAACTCAATATCTCCTGCCCGAACGTGCACGGCGGAGGACTGGCATTCGGAACGGATCCGCGCTGCGCAGCCCGAGTCACCGCTGCCGCCCGCAAAGCCGCCGGTCACAAGAAACTCTGCGTCAAGCTCAGCCCGAACGTCACCGACATCGTGGAGATCGCCCGGGCATGCGAGGCGGAAGGGGCGGATGCATTGACCCTGATCAACACGCTGCTGGGCATGCGTATCAATATTGCCACACGCAAACCGGTGCTGGCAAATACGACCGGCGGGTTTTCGGGAAGGGCGATATTCCCGGTGGCGCTGCGCATGGTTTGGCAGGTCGCGCACGCCTGCTCCGTACCGGTAATCGGATGTGGCGGGGTAGGGACGGCCGAAGATGTTATTGAAATGATGATGGCAGGTGCCAGTGCAGTACAGGTCGGTTCGGAGAATCTCCGCGACCCGTTCTGCTGCCCGCGCATCGCCGCAGAACTGCCCGCCGTCATGGAACGGCTCGGCATAGAGAAATTGACTGAAATAATCGGAACGGTATGAAAGGACGGGACGTTATAATCGCCTGCGACTTCAGCAGCGCAGCACAGACCTTCGCGTTTCTGGACAATTTCGGCGCGGAGGACCGCAAACCCTTCGTGAAGATCGGCATGGAGCTGTTCTACGCCGAAGGTCCGTCGATAGTGCGGGAGATCAAGGCCCGGGGACACAGTATCTTCCTGGACCTGAAGCTGCACGACATTCCTAATACGGTACGCAAGGCTATGCGCGTGCTTTCATCCCTGGATGTGGATATGGTCAATGTCCACGCGGCCGGCACGTCCGCAATGATGCAGGCTGCCCTGGAGGGACTGACCCGCGAAGACGGCACCAGACCGCTGCTCATCGCCGTGACACAATTGACCTCAACTTCAGCGCAGGCGCTGCGGGATGAGCTTCTCATCGGCGCCGGGATGGAGGAGACGATTTCTGCCTACGCCCTGAACGCCCGGAGCGCCGGTCTGGACGGGGTGGTCTGCTCGCCGCTGGAAGCTGCCTCCGTGAAGAAGACCTGCGGGAAGGCTTTTCTGACCGTCACTCCCGGAATCCGTTTCGAGGGCGCGGCGAAGGACGACCAGGTGCGTATCACCACGCCCGCAATGGCGCGGGAACTCGGCTCCGACTATGTCGTGGTCGGAAGGCCGATAACTGCAGCGGAAGACCCCCTCGCGGCATATTACAAATGTATTGAAGATTTTTGCGGATAGATATGGAAAGGACAATCGCACATCAGCTGCTCTCGATCGGCGCAGTTTTTTTGAGGCCGGATGAGCCCTTTACCTGGGCAAGTGGCATTAAAAGCCCGATTTACTGTGATAACAGGCTTATCCTCTCCGCCCCGAAGGCGCGGCAGGTGGTGGAAAATGCCATTGCCGCGAGGGTGAAAGAGCTTTATCCGCAATGCGAGATGCTGATGGGAACATCCACTGCCGGTATCGCGCATGCGGCCATCGCGGCATCTATACTTGACCTGCCTATGGGCTATGTACGCGGATCGGCGAAGGATCACGGCCGAGCAAACCGCATCGAAGGGCGCATGCCCCAAGGATGTAAAGTGGTGGTAATCGAAGACCTTATCTCTACCGGAGGCAGCGTCATCGACGTGGTCGAGGCACTGCGTGAAGAAGGCGCTGAGGTGCTCGGAATCATCAGTATTTTTACCTACGGCATGCAAAAGGGGCTGGACAGGCTCGCAGCCGCGAAGGTAGAGAATCATTCTCTCAGCTGCCTGGATGCACTTGTGGACGTGGCGGTGGAGGAAGGATATATTACGGAAGAACAGAAAACAGATATACTTAAATTCAGAGACAGCCTATGAAACACCTGATTGACCCGACTGACCTCAGCAAACAGGAACTGGATGAAATCATCTCGCTCGCGCAGGACATAATCGCTAACCGCGAACGCTATTCCAAGGTGCTGGAAGGCCGGAAATTGGCGACCCTTTTCTATGAGCCCAGCACCCGTACGAGGCTGAGCTTTACCGCCGCCATGATGGAGCTGGGCGGTAATGTACTCGGCTTTTCCGATGCCGCCAATTCTTCGGTTAGCAAGGGCGAAACCGTCGAGGATACGGTGCGCGTCGTCGGATGCTTCGCAGACATTATTGCTATGAGGCACAATCTGGAAGGTGCTCCGCTCGTGGCATCGGCAGTCTCTCCCGTCCCGATTGTCAATGCCGGAGACGGCTCACACAGCCATCCGACGCAGACTCTCACCGACCTGCTCACCATCACCCGCGAAATCGGGCATATTGACGGCATTACTATCGGATTCTGCGGCGACCTTCGCTTCGGCCGTACGGTTCACTCCCTGATTAAGGCCCTGTCGCGGTATAAGAACGTGAAGGTAATCCTGATCGCTCCTGACGAACTTCGACTGCCTGATTATATCAAGCAGGATGTATGTGACCGCCAAGGCATTGATTACCGCGAGGTCTCGACTATCGAAGAAGTTATTTCTCAACTCGATGTGCTCTATATGACCCGCGTGCAGAAGGAGCGTTTCCTGGATGAGGATGAGTTCGACAGGGTGAAGGACAGTTTCGTGCTGGATGCCTCCAAGATGCGCCTCGCAAAGCGCTCCATGGCAGTCCTGCATCCGCTCCCGAGGGTAAATGAGATCCTCCCGGAGGTAGACATTGACCCCAGGGCTGCGTATTTCCGTCAGGTGGAAAACGGCAAGTTCGTCCGGATGGCGTTGATTTACAGCCTGCTAAGATGGAAGGACGACAGAGGACATGCGATGCCCGAACATCCGGAGTGTTTCGAGGATCCTTCGATGCGCTGCCCGAACGGCAAATGTATCTCGAATCACGAAAGTGTGCCTGCAATGTTTCGCAGGACCGATTCCGGAACCGTCCGCTGCGCTTATTGCGATGCTAAAATTAAAGAAAACAGTTAATACTATGAAAGTCAGTGTTATAATGGGTTCTGCAAGTGACTGGCCCGTGATGAAGGGCGCTTGCGATATACTGGAGCAGTTTGGCGTTCCTTACGAGAAGAAAGTCCTCAGTGCACACCGTACTCCGGTCGAATTCACTCAATTCGTTAAGGGTGCCAGAGACAGGGACGTGGCCGTCCTGATAGCCGGGGCCGGCGGTGCCGCTCACCTGGCAGGCATGACCGCCGCGTTAACTACGCTCCCGGTGGTGGGCGTCCCCATTGCCTCAAAGAATCTCGGAGGTCTGGATTCTCTGCTCTCGATGGTACAGATGCCCTCCGGTATTCCGGTTGCGACGGTCGCTATCGACGGAGCGAAAAATGCAGCCCTTATTGCGGTTAGCATCTTGGCTCTCAGTGAGCCTGAGCTCAGTGCAAAACTTGATTCTTACCGTGCCGCACAGGCGGAAAAAGTACTTTCATCCCAGATATAATGAGTTACAAAAGAATATTTGTTGAGAAAAAGGAAGGGTTCCGGGTAGAGGCTGCCAGCCTTCTGCGGGAGTTCAACGAGAATCTTTCGCTGAAGATGCGTAGCCTGCGTCTTCTGAATGTCTATGACCTCGCGGGATTCAGTGACGAACTCCTGGAAAAGAGCAAATACCTGGTCTTCGGAGAGACGGTCACCGATGTGGTCAGTGAAGATTTCCCTCTGGAAGGCCGCCGGTACCTGAGCGTCGAGTACATTCCGGGCCAGTTTGACCAAAGGGCATCATCAGCCGTGGACTGCGTCCATCTAATCGACCCTGCGGCCGATATCAAGATCCGCAGCAGTCGCTTGCTCGTTTTTGATGACGATCTGGGCGATGAGCAGCTGAATGCTATCCGCCACTATTTCATCAATGCGGTGGAATGTCGCGAAAAAGACCTTTCGAAGCTGGACTTCAGCGAGTCGGCTGAAGTTAAGCCCCTCGCCGACATGAGCGGATTCACCGATATGACAGAGGATCAGCTTGCTCCGTTCTGCAAGAAATGGGGCCTCGCAATGAACGCGGACGATCTCCGGGAGGTCGTGAAGTATTTCAAGGGCGAAAAACGGAATCCCACCGAGACTGAACTCCGTATTCTGGACACATACTGGAGCGACCACTGCCGTCATACCACTTTCACTTCGACCCTGACGGATATTAAAATCGATGATTCATTCCTGAAAGACGAGTTGAACTGCACGCTTGAGGAGGTGAAACGCATCCGGACTGAACTGGGCCGCAGCGAAAAGCCGCTCTGTCTGATGGAACTCGCCACGATCGGCGCCCGTTATCTCCGGAGCAAAGGTCTGCTCGATGACATGGAGCAGAGCGAGGAGAACAATGCATGCAGCATTTTCGTTGATGTGGATGTGGACGGAAAGACCGAAAAATGGCTGCTTCAGTTTAAGAATGAGACCCATAATCACCCTACGGAAATCGAGCCCTTCGGCGGGGCGGCAACCTGCCTCGGCGGTGCAATCCGCGACCCGCTTTCCGGCCGTGCTTATGTTTACCAGGCCATGCGTGTCACAGGTGCCGGTGATATCTGGAAACCGGTAAAGGATACCATGCCGGGGAAACTGCCCCAGCGGGTTATCAGCCGTAAAGCAGCTGCCGGATACAGTAGTTATGGCAATCAGATCGGTCTCGCAACCACTCATGTTCGCGAAATCATCCATGAGGGCTATACCGCCAAAAGGCTGGAAGTAGGTGCGGTGGTCGGTGCCGTTAAAGCAGCCAATGTCAGGCGCGAAAGCCCTGCCCCCGGAGATGTGATTCTGCTGCTGGGAGGTCGTACCGGGCGTGACGGTATCGGAGGTGCGACCGGCTCATCCAAAGAGCACACCGAAGCGTCGCTGGAGACCTGCGGCAGTGAGGTGCAGAAGGGCAATGCCCCCGAGGAGCGCAAGCTCCAGAGGCTGTTCCGCCGTCCTGAAGTCACCCGCCTAATCAAGAAATCCAACGATTTCGGCGCGGGGGGAGTCAGCGTGGCAATAGGGGAGCTCGCCGCCGGCCTGGACATCTGGCTGGACCGCGTTCCGCTCAAGTATTCCGGACTCAACCCCACGGAACTCGCAATCAGCGAATCCCAGGAGAGAATGGCTGTCGTGGTGGAAGCCTCTGCACGGGCCGAAATGGAAGAATATTGTCGCAGGGACAATGTAGAAGTAACTTATGTAGCTGATGTCACCGACCGTGGGCGTATGCGTATGTTCTATAAAGGACAGACCGTAGCCGATATCTCCCGCGATTTCATCGACAGCGCCGGAGCGCCCCATTACGCGGCCGCCTGTATCGCCGCTGTTGAAGACCGCGACCCGTTCGCAGTTAAGCCTGTAGGCGCCGGTCTGGAGGAAAAGATGTGCGGCGTACTTTCTTCTGCAAATGTTTGCAGTCAGAAGGGCCTTATTGAAAACTTCGACTCTACAATCGGACGTTCCACCGTCCTGATGCCGTTCGGTGGACGCTATCAGGCCTCCGAGACTCAGGTTTCAGTACAAAAACTGCCGGTGGACGGTTACACCGATACGGCAAGTATCATGGCCTTCGGATATAATCCGTTCCTGTCTTCCTGGAGCCCCTTCCACGGTGCTGCTTTCGCTGTAGTGGACGCATGTGCGAAAGTGGTTGCCGCGGGCGGAGACTGGTCCGGCATGAGGTTCTCCTACCAGGAGTATTTTGAGCGCATGACTCACGATCCGCACAGCTGGGGCAAACCTCTCTCTGCGCTTCTGGGCGCCCTGAAAATGCAGCTTTCACTCGGTCTGCCTTCCATCGGCGGTAAGGACTCTATGAGCGGCACTTTCGAGGATATCAGCGTTCCGCCTACTCTGATCGCCTTCGGAATCACTACTGTAGATGCCGCAAAAGTAATCTCCACAGACTTCAAGAAACCCGGGAGCTCAATCTGGTATTTCCGTCCTCCGGTACTCAAAAATCATATGCCGGATACCGCCGCTCTCACGGAAGGCTGGAACCGCATCCACTCGGCTATCGCAGAAGGCAAGATTCTTTCTGCCTGGGCCTGCGGATTTGGCGGCGCGGCAGAGGGACTTGCCAAAATGTCCTTCGGCAATGCGCTGGGCGTGAATATAACCCTTTCCGAAGACGAACTCTTCTACCTTTGCTATGGCGGCATGTTGCTTGAAACCGATATGGACCTGAGCGACGCCGCGAACTTCAAATGCATTGGAAAGGTTACTGACGGGACGTTTACCGTCAACGGTCAGAAACTCGACCCGGCCCGCCTGCAGGATAGCTGTGAAGGTCGCTTCTCTCAAGTATATCCGGCTGCAGTCCCTGCCCAGCACCCCGACATGGATATTGACACCCGTGCCGTATGCAGCTTGCCTTATCGGGAGGCAGACAAGTGCAGCAAACCGCTTGTATATCTGCCGGTATTTCCGGGTACCAACTGCGACTACGATACTGCCAAGGCCTTCCGCAGCGCCGGAGCAGAGGTCATCACAGATGTATTCTGCAACCTTACTCCGGAAGATGTAAACGCATCCATCCGGCGCATGGCGGACAATATAGGCCGCTGCCAGATACTGGGTTTCTGCGGCGGATTCTCTGCAGGTGACGAGCCCGACGGCAGTGGCAAGTTCATTGCCGATATTATTGCCAATAAGCTCATTTCCAAAGCTATAGAAGATCATCTTGCCGGCGGTGGACTCATCCTCGGAATCTGTAATGGCTTCCAGGCCCTGATCAAGAGCGGACTCCTGCCTTACGGAAGAACGGGCGCATTGACCCCCGACTCGCCGACGCTGTTCCGTAACGACATCAACCGGCACATCTCCCAGATGGTTACGACGCGCGTCTGCACGACCGCTTCGCCCTGGCTTTCCGGCTTCCGGGAAGGGGAACTGCACACGGTCGCCGTCTCTCACGGGGAGGGCAAGTTCGTGATCAGCGAGGATATGGCGAAGGAACTCTTCGAGAAAAACCTGGTCGCGTTCCGCTATGCCGACCCGGTCAGCGGAGAGCCGACCATGGCTTCGCCCGCGAATCCGAACGGATCATTCTATGCCATTGAGGGTATAATAAGCCCCGGCGGACAGATCCTTGGCAAGATGGGCCACAGCGAGAGGTACGAAAAGAACGTTTTCAAAAATATCAGCGGTAACCTGGACCAGCACCTGTTCAGGAACGCCGTTAATTACTTTCAAAAAACAAATGGTTAGTATTGAAAAGAAGGACTTGCTTTTCGATGGCAACGAAAAGCAGATTTACTCCACGGCCAAGGCCGATGAGGTGATTATCCGCTACAAGGATGTCGCCACAGCCTATGCCGGAGTAAAAAGGGCCCGCTTCAAGGGTCTGGGATGCCTTAACAACCAGATTTCCGGAATCTTGTTCCAGACACTGGAGAAAGAGGGCATCAGCACTCATTACATCGCCCAGAACGGTGAACGCGAGCAGCTATGCCGCAAGATATCGCTTGTGGACCTTCTGGTCGTAGTGCACAACCGCATCGCCGGATCCCTGGCTCACCGCCTGGGGTTGGAGGAAGGTTTCCGTACCCCCAACGTGGTGGTCGAGTTCCGCTACAACAACGACGCTCTCGGCAATCCGCCCATCAACGGGGACGAGGCCGTCGCGCTTGGAATGGTCAATTATGATGAGGTAGATTACATCATTGAGACCGCTCACAAGGTGAACAAGATACTGAGCGCCCGTTTCGACGCATGCGGAATCGAGCTTGTGGACTTCAAACTGGAGTTCGGACGCTACGACGGACGTCTGATTGTCAGTGACGAACTTAGTCCGGACCGTTGCCGGCTGCGTGACAAACAGACCGGAGATATTCTGGATAAGGATCGTTTCCGTCACGACATGGGAGACATCTACAGAGGTTACGAAGAAGTTCTTAAACGATTAAACGCCTGAAGCCATGGGAGTATTTGGTGTATATGGAGTAAAGAAAGCCGGTTCGGTCATCTATTATGGACTGCACCTGCTTCAGCACCGGGGCCAGGAAGGCGCCGGGATTGCCACGTTCTCTGAGGACGGAGTATGTCATCATCACCGGGGCATCGGCCTCGTCAATGATATTTTCGATGCTGCCAAATTAGCAGAACGCGACGACAGCATAGGCCTTGGCGGTACACTCTACGCCGGGGGAGTCAAGGCCGGACTGGACAACGTCCAGCCACTAGTATTCAGCCATAAGAGCGGAGACTTCGCCATAGTGGGCGACGGCAGTTTTGTAAACGGCCGTCAGATCCGCGACTATCTGGAAAACCGCGGCTGCATATTCCAGACTGATACTGATGCCGAACTGCTGGCTAACCTTATTAAGAAACAGGCCTCAGAGGATCGCATTAACAGCATCATCAGCGCCCTGAATATGGTTGAGGGCGGATTTGCTTTCGTGATTATGACCAAAAACCGTATCTATGCCTGCCGCGACAAATTCGGTATCAAACCCCTTTGCATCGGCAAACTGGGTGACGGTTATGTGGTCAGCAGCGAGAGCTGCGCATTCGATTTCATCGGAGCGGAGATGGTCCGTGACGTCAAGCCCGGTGAGGTGGTGACCATCGACTATCATGGATTGAGGTCCCGCCAGTATTCTCAGTTCCATAAGAATATGATGTGTGCGATGGAGTATATCTATCTGGCCCGTCCGGACAGCGATATAGACGGATGTAATGTCCACGCCTTCCGCAAAGAGGCCGGACGCCGCCTTTTCCGCGAGTGCCCCGCCGATGCGGATATAGTGGTCGGCGTGCCTGATTCATCTCTCTCCGCCGCATCGGGCTATGCTGAAGAAAGCGGTCTGCCGTACGAAATGGGATTGATCAAGAACCGTTACGTCACCCGTACTTTCATTATGCCGCGTCAGGATATGCGTGAGAAGGTCGTACACATCAAACTTGCAGCTGTACGCAGTATTGTCAAAGACAAGAGGATCGTGCTCGTGGACGACTCGATCGTTCGCGGTACGACTTGCCTGCAAATCGTGAATATGCTGCGCGACGCCGGCGCTAAGGAGGTTCATGTACGTATCGCCAGCCCGATGATGACTCATCCTTGCTTCTATGGCGTAGATACGACGACTCCCGACCAGCTTCTCTGCTCCACGCGGACGCTGGAGGAGGCCCGCATCGCCATAGGCGCTGATTCACTGGGCTATCTCAGCCACGAAAGCACCAGAGCATCTTCGTTCGGATGCTCCGAACTCTGCCTTGCATGCTTTAATGGCGAGTATCCTACGGCACTGTACCAATACGATTACGAACAAGACGAATAAAATATGGCAGTTTCATATGAAAAAGCCGGCGTAAACCTGGAAGCCGGATATGAGGTAGTCAGGCGCATCAAGGCGCATGTTGCATCGACATCCCGCAAGGGTTCGATGGGTGGTATCGGATCATTCGGAGGAATGTTCGACCTTTCCGCTCTCGGGATTAAAGAGCCTGTACTTGTCAGCGGGACCGACGGTGTCGGAACCAAATTAAAACTGGCCTTCGAGATGGATAAGCACGATACCATCGGTATTGATGCCGTGGCCATGTGCGTGAACGACGTCCTGGCGCAAGGAGCGGAGCCGCTCTTCTTCCTGGATTATGTGGCGCTCGGACACAATATTCCTCAAAAGGTAGAGGCGATTGTCGCAGGCGTGGCAGAGGGTTGCCGTCAGGCAGGCTGTGCGCTGGTCGGCGGCGAGACGGCCGAGATGCCGGGAATGTATTCTGACGGTGAATATGACATCGCCGGATATACCACCGGTGTGGTCGAAAAGTCTAAGCTCATCGACGGCAGCAAGGTTTCCGTAGGTGACGTGCTGGTCGGTATTTCGTCCACAGGCGTCCATTCAAACGGTTTCAGTCTGGTGCGCAAGATAATTGCCGATGCCGGCCTTTCTCTGAAACAGAGCGTCGCTGAGTTCGGCGGCCGCACTCTCGGTGAAACTCTCCTGGAGCCTACCCGTATCTATGTGAAGCAGGTGCTGGATGTTATCGCAAATTGCGATGCGCACGGCATCAGCCACATTACCGGTGGCGGTTTCGATGAGAATATTCCCCGTATTCTGCGCGAAGGCCAGGGAGTCGAGGTTATCGAGGGCAGCTGGGAAATCCTTCCCGTCTTCCGTATGCTCGAGAAATGGGGAGGAATCCCTCACCGCGAGATGTTCAACATCTTCAATATGGGTATCGGAATGGTCATCGCAATGCCTGCCGCAGATGCCCCTCGTGCTATCGAGATTCTCGCCTCGCACGGCGACAAGGCTACCGTAATAGGTAAGGTGATCGAAGGAACTGGAGTAACAATTAAGTAATTTTTAAGATGAAAAACAGAGCACTTGTAAGTGTAAGTGATAAAAGCGGCCTGGTGCCCTTCGTAAAGGGCCTTGTCGATCTGGGCTGGGAGATAATTGCGACCGGAGGGACTCAGAAACTACTTGAGTCCGAAGGCGTTAAGACGATAGGAATCAGTGAGGTCACCGGTTTCCCCGAGATTTGTGACGGACGCGTGAAGACCCTTCACCCTAAGGTACATGGCGGAATTCTCGCCCGCCGGGATGTACCTGCCCACATGCAGACGCTTAAGGAGAACGGAATCGAGACCATCGAACTCGTCTGCGTAAACCTCTATCCTTTCCGCCAGACTATTGCCAAGGAAGGCGTGAGCATGGAGGATGCTATCGAGAATATTGATATCGGCGGCCCTTCGATGGTCCGCAGCGCCGCGAAGAACTGGAAAGATGTCACCATCATCTGCGATCCCGCTGATTACGACCGGGTCTTGGATGAGCTCCGTACCAATGGCAAGACGTCCGACCAAACCCGTCTGCAACTCTCTGCGAAGGCTTATACCCACACTGCCGAGTATGACTCCTGCATTGCCACGTATATGCGTGCCCAGGCCGGCCTGAATGAGAAGCTCTTCCTCGAGTACGACCTGAAGCAGAGCCTTCGCTACGGTGAGAACCCTCATCAGAGTGCCAAGTTCTATGCTGCAATGCAGCCCGCCCCCTTCTCACTGGCTTTTGCCGAGCAGATACAGGGAAAGGAGCTTTCGTACAATAATATTCAGGATGCCAATGCAGCCCTGAATGTCCTTCGTGACTTCGAGGAGCCTTTCTGTGTGGCCCTCAAGCATATGAATCCCTGCGGCGCAGCTGTCGGAGCGACTATTGAAGAAGCCTGGCAGGCCGCGTATGAGGCCGATAAGGTCAGCATTTACGGAGGAATCGTGGGTGTAAACCGAACGCTGACTGCCGAGGTCGCGCTGGGCATGAAGCCTATTTTCCTGGAGATCGTAATTGCCCCTGACTATACTCCCGAGGCCCTTGAGATTCTCGCCGCCAAGAAGAATCTCCGAGTGATGAAGGTCGATATGACCCGTGACGGTGCTTCCGTGCCTCAGTATATCAGTGTCAATGGGGGATTGCTCTCCCAGCAACTCGATACCCAGGTGGAGCAGCTTACCGCCGAAATGTGCGTCACTAAGGTTAAACCTACGGCGGCGCAACTTGCCGATGCCGAGTTCGGCTGGAAGATCGTCAAGCACGTGAAATCCAACGCCATCGCCGTGGTTCGGGACAATCATACGATCGGTATCGGTGCCGGACAGACGAACCGCGTCGGCTCCGCTGATATTGCCCTAAATGAAGCGAAGAACGCCGGTTTCACCGATGGCCTTGTATTGGCTTCGGACGGTTTCCTGCCTTTCGGTGATACCGTTGAACTGGCAGCACGCTACGGGGTCACTACTATTGTCCAGCCGGGCGGAAGTATCCGCGACGACGAGTCTATCGATAAGGCCGATGAAATGGGTATCTGCATGCTCTTTACCGGCGTGCGTCATTTTAAACACTGAGACATGGGAAAGAAAGTACTGGTAGTCGGCGGTGGCGGCAGGTGCCACGCCATTGTGGATGCTCTGCGCCGCAGTCCGTCCGTTTCTGAAATACTCTGCGCTCCGGGGAACGCCGGTATTGCCCAAATGGCGACCTGCGTGCCGCTGAAGGATACTGACGTGGCAGGTCTGCTAGAACTGGCGAAGCGCGAAAAAGTGGACCTGACTGTCGTCGGTCCCGAGTCTTCGCTGAGCGCCGGCATAGTGGACGCGTTCCGCGCCGAGGGGCTTGCAATTTTCGGCCACACAAAGGCCGCTACGAGGATTGAGAGCAGCAAGGAGTTCGCTAAGATACTGATGCAGAAATACTCCATCCCTACTTCCGGCTACCGGAGTTTCACATCCTATGACGAAGCACTTGCTTTTGTGGCAGGGCGTCCCTTCCCGGCAGTGCTTAAATATGACGGACTCGCCGCAGGGAAGGGGGTTGTGATTGCCGCTGATCTCGCTGAGGCTGAGGCCGCATTGAAGGATATGCTGCTGGATGGCCGTTTTGGACAGGGGAAAGTGGTTGTGGAAGATTTCCTTACCGGCCCGGAGTTCTCATTTATGTGCTTCGTGGACGGCCACAACGTCTATCCAATGCCGCTGGCTCAGGATCACAAGCGAGCCTTCGACGGGGACAAGGGTCCCAATACCGGGGGAATGGGAGCCTACACTGGATTGCCCTTCATAAGTGAAGAGGATAGGACATTCGCTCTGGAGCATATCCTGCAGGCCACCGCAGATGCCATGGTCGCTGAGGGATGCCCGCTTTCCGGAGTCCTCTACGGCGGCCTGATGAAAACTCCCGACGGAATTAAAGTCATCGAATTCAACGCTCGTTTCGGAGATCCCGAGACCGAGGTTGTATTGCCCCTTATCGAAAGCGACATCTTCAAGGTGTTTGAAGCCGTAGCACTAGGACGTCCCGTCGCCGCTCCGGTATGGCGCGACGAGGTAACCATGGGTGTAGTGATGGCCTCCAAAGGCTATCCCGGCTCCTACCAGAAAGGCTTCCCGATAGAAGGCCTCGAAAACGTCGACGCCTGTGTGTACCACATGGGTACAGCGCTGGCGGAAGGCGCCGTCGCTGCCGCTGGAGGTGCCGGTCTTTCGAATTCTGCCGAAGCCGGTGCCGCGGGTCATGGGCTTTCGAATTCTGCAGAAGGATGTGCTGCGCGTGCCGGGCTTTCGAATTCTGCCGAAACCGATATTCCGGTCGGGGCCAAAGTGGTTACAGCCGGAGGTCGCGTGCTGATGGTCGTAGGCTCCGGCCCAGATCTTCGCAGCGTCGCCTCAAAAGTCTACGCCGAAATCGCCAAAATCAAATGCGACAACCTCTTTTACCGCACTGACATCGCCCATCAGGCACTTTGACACTTTTTGAGGTTTAGACCAAAGCGGGAGAAAACGACAAACCCGAAATTTGGAGTCCACGCCGACATGGCTTCTACGCACGTGAGAGGCACATCAGCGTGGACTCCTCGCCTTTTTTGCCTGGGAGTCCACGCCCACCTGCCTTGTAGTGGCCTGTATGGCACATTGCCGTGGACTCTGAATTTCGGGTTTTGCAAGAAAGACCGTCTCTAGTGCAGGTAACGGGAAATTTTTCGACCCGTTACCCACACCGGCACCGGTAATTATTCTATTCGGCACTGCCATGCTCCGGCGGTTTTCCTCGGACCGGGTGCGGTTCCGGCATTGCGGCTCCGGCGGTTTTCCTCGGCCGGTGGGAGGAGAGCGCTCCG
>JAFSTI010000029.1 GCA_017450585.1 Bacteroidales bacterium | reverse complement strand
TGCGTCTTTTTTACTTGACGAAAAACGTTCACCACTGTTTCTACACTGAGGTTTTTCTCTTTGGTTATGTCCTGAAAACCTTTCCAGAGTGCTTCCCTGTAGTGCAGAATCTCTTTGGCCGGCCCTTCCAGGTAGTCGTCTTCCTGGTAGGATAAACTACGATAGAGTTCATCGTCCGTTGTAAATATATTTTCAATGGCGCTACTGGCCTTCGCTTCCCGCAAGGCAATGGTATTGACGAAGATGGACTGGTTGGGGAGCGTGGCCGCCAGGCCTTTCAATTCGGCCAGACGTCTGCTTGCTTGCACCAGTTTGGCTCCCACTTCCGCATCCATGTACAGCGCCTGATCAGGAGGAAGGGGCGGAAGTATGTTGTAAGGAGTGTGTCTATCGTATGCTTCCATTTTGACAGCGTTCTTTTCAACTGTCAAAAATAGCAAAATTTTGACAGAATGCAAAATTTCCGTCAAAAAACCGGCCCCCGAAGAGGCCGGCTTGTGCGGGTGAAGGGACAATTATCGAACCATTGGTGAAGATTCTGAGCGCCTCGTCAGTTAAGGCGGTAGTAGGATTTGATGACACTGCCTGAGTATTCAGAAAAGCCGGTAAGCGTCACGTCTCCTGTTTCAACGTCTATGAGTACGGTTACGCTTTGTGCCGTACGTGTTTTCCCACTGACGCTGAACACACCGTTGCTGTAAGAAGCATAATAAGTTACGAAACCGCCGAAGTCCACCTGCTCCCAGTGAATCGGTGTCTCTGTTTTCTTCTTGGAGTTGAGATTGTACTTGATAATACTGTTATCCGTCATCTCGTATGCAATGCCATTCTCGTCGTATGACTGCCAATACTGAGGGAAATCGCTGGGGAACTGCTCTTCAAAAATAGTTTTGTTTATCAGATCGGCAGCTAACTTATTGCCATTTGTGAGAATAGTTATTCCGGTTTCCGTGCTGGTGATTTTGGTAGATTGTAAATCGAATTGGAAATCAGATTCCATGAACAGTTCAAGAGAACTGTCAAGTTTTCCATTATTTAAGAATATCCTGTACACGGCGACTCCGGTTTTATCCTGCCCGTCTATTTCAATGTGCTCTTTTCTTAGGATAATATAAGTATCAGATTTAAAGTCAAATACGTATGTCTTGTATGTGGTCATACCATTTAGGACGTTAATCAGTTCCTGAGTGTAGTCTATAAAGAGAGGCTTCAACCCAAGATCAAAAGACCATGTTCCTTGCCCCTGAGTGCTTAAGGGAATAATGGTGTTATCCTTTGTGAGCATAAAACCACATACAAGATAAGTTTCAAGCAATGGTTCTGACGGATATTTCAATTCAAAGCTGTTCCCTTTGTCTGTTATCACCCACGGCATAAGATTTTCATCAATGACATCAATTGAACAACCAAATTTCCAGCCTCGATACTTTTGAGCGTCTTGAGAATAGCAAAGCACAATATGCTTCTTATCCGGAGTGAACTTTAAAAAGCTGTCAAAGGAATTAAAGCTATTTCCAGAGTCATCCCAAAAGTCAAAAGGACTCTTGAACAGAGCGCCATCTGAGGTCCTGAGGAAATATGGCCCGGTAAGAGCCAATAGAAGACGGTTTATGGCATCTGACTCTTCAAATCCCCAGGCGTCTTGCGCCCAATCCGTATATTCATAAACAGGGTGTACTGAACTAAGCAGAATCAGGTCCTTAGTAAGAGGAACAATTTGATTTGGCACCAGAGTAAGCGTTTCCCGGATCTTTTTCCAAATCTTATTATTGGATGCACCATCTTCTTTGAAAGAGAACGATGCCAGTGTGGTCTTTCCGTCTTTATCCACAATAAACAATCTGTCGTCATACTCCTCGCCTCCCGCTTTGGTCTGTATGGTAGACTCCCCATCCGAGTACGGCATCACGGCCAAAGCAGAGGCATTGGTCAAATCTACCTTTTCCACCTTGATGGACGAAGGCGCTGAACCATGAAAAAGTGGGTATACCTTTCCGCACCCTTGAATAGCTATAGCTATGGTGGCAAATGCTAATAAAGACGTGATTCTCATATTGAATGTTTTGTGCGGGTGAAGGGACTCGAACCCATACGCCGTGAGGCACCAGATCCTAAGTCTGGCTTGGCTACCAATTACAACACACCCGCATTGGTGCGGGCAAAGGTAGTTATTTTCTTCAGATTAATTTGCAATTTCCACAAAAAGCGCCATATTTGTAACATAACAGTTATGTAATATGACGCTCTCTCCATTTATCTATGACCAGCCGGTGACCGGAAAGAATTTCGTCGGTCGCAGGCAGGATCTAGCCGCCCTCACCAATCTCTTTACGGCGGGGGAGAATGTGGTACTGGTCGCCGCCCCCAAATCGGGAAAGACCTCTCTGGTACGGCAGGTATTTCTGGATATGAAGGTGACTGGGACTTCATTTGTGCCGGCATCCGTATCGCTGCTGGGAGTCCGCTCGCTCGGAGATTTCATCTCGGTCTGGGGAGACGGGATCCTCCGCGCGGTGGCCTATACCCCCGATGAGTATGCGGACGAGATAGCCGCAAACCTGGAGGGCAGCTGCTTCCGTTTTGATCAGGACAATTTTTCCGCGAGTGACCGTATTCTCGGAGTGGAGGGAGTATGCGGGACGGATGACTTGCGCGCCCTTATTGCCCTGCCCAGAAAAATAGCGCTGCGACGTGGCCTGCGCATATATGTCGTGCTGGACGAGTTCCAGAATATCGAGTTCATTCCGGAAGCCGATTCGATCTTCCGGGCGCTTGAGGCGGAAATGTCGCTGATCGCATCGGAGGGCCTTCGCACCAGCATCAGTTTCGTGATTTCCGGATCGAAGATCAATGCCATGCGCGAACTGCTGGGCACGCGGCACACCTTCTCTCCGCTCGTGGAGCAGTATTTCCTGCCGCCCGTCACCGCGAAAGAAATCTCCGACCACATCGTCAAAGGCCTGCTCTCCAGCGGAAAAGTGATTGAAGAAGAGATGCTTGCGGGCATCTGCAATCGCTTCAGAAACAATATCTGGTACATTGAACACTTCGCCGGAATCATGGACCACCTGTCGCGCGGCTACGTTACCGAACCCGTGCTGATGGAGGCATTGTCCATGATAATCGCTATCCATGAGGACCGCTTCCGCTCTATGATGTATGACCTGACCAATTACCAGGTCTCGCTTCTGAAGGCCGTTCTGGACGGGCATACGAAGCTCAGCAGCGCCGAGGTTATCGAAGGCTACGGACTGAATTCTTCGGCTAATGTCAAGCGCCTTCGCGAGGCCCTTATGAAGAAGGAAATCATTACTTTCGACGAAAAAGACCACCCGATTATCATCGATCCCCTTTTCGAATACTGGGTCAGGAAGTATTTCTTTAAAATGGAACTTGCGGATTAAAAAATAATTTCTACCTTTGCAGTCCTTAAAGAAAAGGGGGTGATTTAGAGAATGATCATAGTACAAGTTAAGGAAGGCGAAAATATCGAAAGAGCTCTTAAGAAGTTCAAGAGGAAATTCGAAAAGACCGGGGCTATCCGTGAGATGCGCTCCCGCAAGGCTTTCGAGAAACCGTCCGTAAAGAAAAGAATGGCCCACATGAAGGCTGTCTATGTACAGCACCTGAGGCTCGAGGAAGAGAAGTAAAGTTCTCCCTCATTTATTATTTAAGACTGTCAGGCCCGGAAAAGAGGCGCCTCGGATGGCGTCCGCCTGCAGCCGGAAACTTAAAAAGTTTTAGTACAAGATGTACGCAATCGTTGACATTGCAGCTCAGCAGTTCAGAGTAGAAGCTGGCAGAGAAATCTTCGTCCCGCGCCTCCCGCAGGCAAACGGTGAAGAAGTGTCCTTCGACAAAGTCCTTCTCATCGACGACGAAGGAAAGGTAAAGGTCGGAGCTCCCTATGTGGAGGGTGCAGTGGTTAAGGCCACTGTGCTTGACGACAGTGTAAAGGCAGACAAAGTCCTGGTCTTCAAGAAAATCCGTCGCAAGGGTTTCCAGAAGCTTAACGGACATCGTCAGAAACTCACCAAGATCCGCATTGACGGTATCGCTTAATCAGAGGAGAATACGTTATGGCACATAAAAAAGGTCAAGGTAGTTCCAAGAACGGTCGCGAGTCACATAGCAAGCGACTTGGACTCAAGAAGTTCGGCGGCCAGACCGTAAAGGCTGGCAATATCATCGTCCGCCAGAGAGGCACTGTCCACAATCCTTCCACCAACGTGGGAATGGGTAAGGACCACACCCTTTACGCTCTCGTGGACGGCACCGTCAAGTTCACCAGGAAGAAAGACGACAAGTCCTTCGTGTCCGTTGTTCCTTTCGAGAACTAACCCGAAGGTTCTGTAACTGGAATTTCAAAGGGGCGCACACTTCGGGTTAAGTGTGGGCCCTTTTCTCTTAAAAGTAACGCTATGCTTACGCTAAAGATGCTTCGTGACGACCCTCAGGCGGTTGTCAAGAAATTGGAAAAGAAACATTTCGATGCTTCCCCCGTAGTGGAGAAGATACTTGAGCTGGACGCCCGTCGCCGTGCCCTTCAGGCAGAGAGCGATGCGCTGCTCGCCCAGCAGAAGAAAAAAGCCACCGAGATCGGAGGATTGATGAAGCAGGGGCTGAAGGATGCCGCTGAAAACGTCAAGGCCGAAGTGGCGGCGCTCAAGGTACGTTCCACCGAGCTTCTCGCCCAGTTCGAGCAGACCGAAAAGTCGATGAACGACCAGCTCGTCCTTCTGCCGAATGTCCCCTGCGACCTGGTTCCTGAAGGCGCCGGCGCCGAGGATAACCTCGTGGTGAAAATGGGTGGTCCTGAAGTCAATCTTCCCGAGGATGCCCTGCCTCACTGGGAACTTGCTAAAAAATATGATATCATAGATTTCGACCTCGGAGTAAAAATCACCGGTGCTGGATTCCCTGTATATAAAGGTAAAGGCGCACGCCTCCAGAGAGCTCTCATCAACTTCTTCCTGGATCGCAACACTGCGGCCGGATACAAGGAGGTCGAGCCGCCTGTGGTCGTGAATGCCGCTTCCGGATTCGGAACCGGACAGCTTCCCGACAAGGAAGCCCAGATGTATTATTGCGGACTGGATGACTTCTATCTGGTCCCCACTGCGGAAGTCCCCGTGACCAATATTTTCCGCGACGTGATACTTCAGGATGGACAGTTCCCCCAGAAACTCACCGCCTATACGCCCTGCTTCCGCAGGGAGGCCGGCAGCTATGGCAAGGACGTCCGCGGTCTTAACCGCCTGCATCAGTTCGACAAAGTCGAGATCGTTCGCGTGGAGAAACCCGAGAACAGCTATGCCGCCCTTGATGAGATGGTCGCCCACGTGGAAGGCCTCGTGAATGCCCTTGGACTGAAGTACAGGATCCTTCGCCTGTGTGGCGGGGACATGTCCTTCACCTCCGCCATCACCTACGACTTCGAACTCTGGAGCGCTGCCCAGGGCCGTTGGCTGGAGATATCCTCCGTATCCAATTTCGAATCTTACCAGGCTAACCGCCTGCACCTCCGTTACCGCGACGCCGACGGTAAGATGCAGCTCTGCCACACTCTGAACGGCAGTTCGCTCGCACTTCCGCGCGTTGTTGCCGCTCTGCTCGAGGATAATCAGACCCCCGAAGGAATCATTATCCCCGAAGTGCTTCGTCCCTACACCGGTTTCGACCGCATCGACTAAGGCACTTGAAAGAAGCGGGAACCATACTCGGCATAGACCCCGGAACCAATATCCTTGGTTTCGGGGTCATCCGTGTCGATGTGAAAGGGCATCCTTCCTTCGTGGACATGGGCGTGCTGGACCTCCGGAAGGAAAGCGACAGCTATGTAAAGCTCCGCCGCATCCACGATAAGGTGAAGTCCCTGTGCGACTTGCATCATCCCATGGCGGTCGCCGTCGAATCCCCGTTTTATGGAAAAAACGCACAGGTTATCCTGAAACTCGGACGTGCCCAGGGTGCGGCTATGATCGCCGCGATAGAATCCGGGGCACAGGTCCGTGAATATGCACCCCGTAAAGCCAAGATGGCAATCTGCGGGAACGGTGCCGCATCCAAAGAGCAGGTGAATGTCATGGTCCAGAAGACTCTGGGCATCGACATTGATGAGAAATGGCTGGATGCCACCGATGCACTCGCGATCGCGATGTGCCACTTCTTCGAGCAGAGCAGTCCGCTCGCCTCGGTGAAGTCTTCTTCCTCATGGGAAGATTTTGTTAAAAAAAATGCAGATCGCATAAGAAAAGATTAAACCTTCGCCGCGATGGCGAGTCATTTATAAGATTATAGTATTACCAGATGAAAAAGATTACGCTCTGCCTGCTCACCGCTGTAAGCTTTCTGCTTTCCGGCATCCCCGTCCTGGCGCAGAAGGGATTCAGCATTACCGCAATCCTATCGGACGAATCCAACTCCGAACCTGTCGCATACGCCACCGTATCGATAACGGCGAAAGGAGCCACCAAACCCGCGAAGTATATTCTCTCTGACGACGAAGGAAAAGTCCTTCTCGAGGCTGTGAAGCCCGGTGTTTATTCTTTCAAGGCCGAACTTATGGGATACGACCCCGTCTCCCGCGAAATCACGGTCGAAAAGAAAGACCTGGACCTGGGCGCGCTGAAGATGAAACCGGACACCAAACTTCTCGATGCCGCCAGCATATCAGCTACCGGGAATCCGATAATCATCAAAAAAGACACCATCGAGTATAACGCCACCTCGTTCAAGACCACGGACAATGACGTGCTCGAGGACCTGCTCAAGAAACTCCCCGGCGTGGAGGTCTCCGAAGACGGATCTGTGACCGTTAACGGAAAGAGCATCAACAAGATAACCATCGACGGAAAGACCTTCTTCCTGGACGACCCGCAGCTCGCCTCCAAGAATATCCCCGCTAAGATCATCAACAAGGTCAAGGTCGTGGAGAAGAAATCCGACCAGGCCGAATTCACGGGCATCGATGACGGCCAGGAAGAGACTATCATTGACCTGAATATCAAGCCCGGAATGATGAAGGGCCTCTTCGGAAACGCGACTGCAGGCGCCGGACACGACGTCCCTACGACGACCTCGGAATACGATGACTGGCGTTGGCAGGGCGCCGCGTTCGTGGGCAAGTTCGACGACAAGACGCAGCTCAGCCTCATTCTGAACGCGAACAATACCAACAACCGTGCTTTCCGCGACCTCTCCGGTTCGATGATGGGCGGCATGCGTGGCGGAGGCGGCGGAATGGGCCGTGGCCAGGGAGGCTGGGGCAATAGCAACGGCATCACAACCTCCTACATGGGCGGCGTGAACGCTGCAGCCGACCTCTTCGACGACAAGATGAACATCGGGGGCAATTACCTCTACAACGCCACCCGCACCGACGTACTGGAAAACAGCCGCCGTACCACCTATCTGGACGACTACAACCGCATCTACGATACTGACGGCTCGTCAAACACGAACACCTACGGCAACCGTATGGGTATGCGCCTGGAGCACAAGTTCAGCGAGAATACATCCATCCTCTTTGAGCCCTGGGTCAATTTCGGAACCGGCGACTTCAGCCAGTATTCCAGCTACACGACCGACTACGACCTCCTGGATGGATCGGCCCTGAAAAACATTAATCAAGGCGTGACACTGAACAGCGGCTCTAACAAGAACTGGAACGCGGGAGGCTTCTTCCTGTTCCGCCAGCGCCTCGGTATCCCCGGCCGCACGTTCTCGACTTTCAGCCGTTTCAATTTCAGTGACAATGACTTGCGCGGCATGAACCAGTCCCTGACCAGCGCCTTTGACACCGGCGTGCAGGTGGACAGCGTCACCAACCAGCGTTACGTCAGCAATCAGAAAAACTCCTCCGTCAGCGTTCGCATGACCTACACCGAACCTCTCGGAAACCACTTCTATGTGGAGGGCAATTACAGCTTCAGCTGGAACGAGAGCCGCTCTTCGAAAGATACTTATGACAATGCCGACAATACCGGCTTCGCGGATGGGAACTTCTTCTACAACGAGACCGGAGAGGTGTACAATCCTGTCTATTCGAACTCCATCCTGAACCGCTACTACAACCAGCAGTTTGGCGGCAATGTCATGTATCAGAACGACATCTTCCGTGCGCAGGTCGGATTCGGCGCGAACCCCACCAAGACGCACAATGAGACCGTCAAGGCCGGGACACCGCGCACCTACGACAGCATGGTGTGGAAATTCGCTCCGCAGGCGATGCTCTTCTACGATCCGAACGAAAGCACCGCCGTCCGATTCTTCTACTTCGGCCGCTCCAGCCAGCCGTCAACCAACCAGTTGATGCCTGTTCCGGACAATACCGACCCGCTTAACGTCTCCTTCGGTAACCCTACCCTGAAGCCTTACTTCTCACACGACATGCGCGGTGAGTTCCGCACCAACAACAAGGAGACCTTCGCGTCCCTGAATGTCAATGTGGACGGCGGCTTCGTGCAGTCTCCCATAGTGAACGCTACCTGGTACGGGGACAATGGCGCACAGTATTCGATGCCTTACAACGGGCCGACTTCCGGACGTGCCAACATGTACATGTTTATCAACAGCCCGATCGCCAAGTCCGACTTCTCTATTTTCTCGATGTCGATCTTCAACTGGTCCAAGTCTTCCTCATATGTGGGTAAGAACGTGCCTATCGCCAGCTATTATGACGGAGGGGAACTGGATTACGAAGCCTTCCTGCGTGACTTCCCGGATCTGGACAACTCGGCTTATTTCACGCGCAATACCACCGAGACCCTCGGCCTGATGCAGCGTTTGCGCCTTACCTACCGTCTGGACAATCTGGAACTGCGTGCCGGTGGACGTACTCGCATGAACCGCAGCTGGTACACCATCGCGGATAAGGTCAATACTACCACCTGGAATAATCAGTTGGACTGCTCCATAAACTGGACCTGGGAATCTACGGGGCTTACACTCAAGTCTGACTTCGATTACAACTGGTACAGGGGTTATTCAACTCCCCAGGCCAGCGAGTATATCCTGAATGCCGAGATTAACAAGCTGCTGTTCGACAACAAAGTTACCCTCGGCCTGAAAGGCTACGACATCCTTGGACAATCCAAGAACCTGACGGTAACCGATGCCGCGAACTATCATAGCGAGGTCGTCAACAATACCCTCCAGCGTTACGTCATACTGTCGCTTACCTACCGCTTCGGTACGTTCAACCGCGACCGTATGCCCGGCGGAGGCGGCCCCGGCAGTCGCGGTCCCGGCGGTCCCCGCCCGCGCTAAGCGGCCGTAGGGCAGCCCCATTGCCAAAGCGGCCGGACGACTAGTGTTGTCTATTAATATATTTTTAGCGATATGATTAAGAACCTACTCCTGGCCGCGGCCCTTTTCGCGGTGATTTCGTGCAGCGCCGGCGTCGACCCCACGACGGATATCCGGCCTTCCGCCACTCCTCTGGTGACGGTGGACCCTTTCCTCAGCATCTGGTCGATGACCGATGAACTTACAGCCGACCAGACCAGACATTTCTGCCTGCGTGAATATCCGCTTGTGAGCGCAGTGCGTGTGGATAGGCAGGTGTACCGCGTGCTTGGGCAGAGCCAGCCGCATGTAGACGTGCTGCTCCCTTCAATTGCCCTGGGACAATACGATGCCCGTTATGTCATGGACCGCAAGCCTTCCGGTGACTGGACCGCCGTCTCATACAATGATTCGGCCTGGACGCTCGGTCCCGGCGCCTTCGGTTCGCGTGACGAAGAGATGGTCGGCACTCCCTGGGCCGGTCCGGACCGCGATATCTGGGTGCGCAGGGCTTTTGACCTGAGCGAGGATCTTTCTTCCGCCAGAGTCCTGCTGGAGTACTCTCATGACGATACGTTTGAGCTTTATGTCAATGGCGTTAAAGTCGTGGATACCGGGTATGACTGGAAGCACGGCGTGATGCTGGAACTGCCTGCCGAGGCGGCGGCAACGCTCAAGCCCGGCAAGAACGTGATCGCGGCGCATTGCCACAATACCGTAGGCGGCGCATATGTCGATTTCGGCCTGTTCAAGATCCATGACAGCGATATTCTAGAGACTGCCGCCGTGCAGAAGGATCTCGACGTGCTCCCGACCCGCACCATATACACCTTCGGCTGCGGCCCTGTGGATGTAAAACTTACTTTCACAGCGCCCGCTCTGATGGATGACCTCGAAAGAATGAGCCGTCCGATCAATTATATCAGCTGGACCGCCTCCGCTACCGATGGCTCCGAGCACGAGGTGCAGGTTTATTTCGAAGCTTCGCCCCTGATTACCATTGACCAGATGGTGCCCGTGACCGCATCAGTGGGCAGCTCTGACGGCGTGGATTTCGCGATGGCCGGAAGTGTGGAGCAGAAAGGACTGAAGAGGGGAGACCGCCGCAATTGGGGTTACCTCTACATCGCTTCCGCAGAGGGGAAAGGCAGTTTTGGCCTGTATAACTTCGTGAATTCCCAGACAGCATTCCAGAATGATGGAAAACTTCCTGAGTCGCCCGCGACGACCGTGAGTTCGAATCTGCGTGCAGACGGACTTGTGCTCGCTTATCAGACTTCTCTCGGTAAGGTCGGCTCATCTCCCGTGTCCGATTTCGTGATGATAGGATATGACGAGGAGTTCTCGATCGAGTATTTCGAAGAGAGGCTGCGTGCATACTGGAACAAACTTGGGGACAAGACTCTTACATCCGAGTTTAAAAAGGCTTCCGATGAGTATGGCCGCCAGATGAAACGCTGCGAGAAGTTCGATAGGGAGATGTTTGCCGAGGCGCAGAAAGTCGGCGGGAAGAATTATGCCGAGCTGTGCGCCGTGGCATACCGTCAGGCTATTGCCGCCCATAAACTCGTACAGGCTGCTAATGGCGAACTTTTGTGGATGTCCAGGGAGAATTTCTCCGGAGGATTCATTAATACCCTCGACGTGACCTATCCTTCTACGCCCCTTTTCCTTATTTATAATACAGACCTGGTGAAAGGTATGCTTAACGGTATCTTCCATTATAGCGAGAGCGGAATGTGGAAGCAACCCTTCGCTGCACATGACCTGGGCGGCTATCCTTTCGCGAACGGACAGACCTACGGAGGCAATATGCCCGTGGAGGAGAGCGGTAACGCGCTGATCATCTGCGCCGCCATTGCCAAAATTGAAAAGAATGCGTCATACGCTGCAAAGCATTGGGAGACTCTCGGCACCTGGGCAGACTACCTGGTACAGCACGGACAGGATCCTGTGAACCAGCTCTGTACGGATGACTTCGCCGGTCACTTTGCGCACAATGCCAACCTGTCCATCAAGGCTATAGAGGGCGTGGCCAGCTACGCCATGCTCGCCGGAATGCTCGGATACAAGGAGAAGGAGGCCTCATACATGGATATTGCCCGTAAGATGGCAGCTAAATGGGAGCAGATGGCTTTCGACGGAGACCACTATAAGCTGACCTTCGATCGTGAAGGCACCTGGAGCCAGAAGTATAATCTGGTCTGGGATAAACTGCTGGGCCTGAATGTGTTCGATCCGAAGATTGCACAGACGGAGATTGCCTACTATCTGGGAAAGCAGAACGTTTACGGACTTCCTCTGGATAACCGTAAGATGTACACGAAGACCGACTGGATCATGTGGACTGCCACCATGGCTGAAGACCGGCAGACCTTCGAGGCCTTCATCGATCCCATCTACAAGTTTGAGAACGAAACCGTGGACCGCGTCCCTATGTCCGACTGGACCCGTACCAACGAACCCAAGATGCAGGGCTTCCGTGCCCGCAGCGTCGTCGGAGGCTACTGGATGAAGGTCCTCGCTGACCGCCTGACTGACTAGTCGAACTAGTGTTGTCTTTTTGTATATTTGCGGAGCTATGATTAAGAATTTACTCAAATGCTCCGCAATGGGGTTGTGCGCACTGCCCTCATGTGCCGCTGGCAGTAATCAGGCTGACAAGCCGGTACGGCCTCTCCCGAATATTCTCTGTATCGTATGCGAAGATACCAGTCCGTATCTCGGGTGCTACGGTGATCCCGTAGCGAAGACCCCGGTGATCGACAGTCTGGCCCGTCAGAGCGTCCGTTATACGAATATGTATTCGACGGTCGGAGTGAGCGCCCCCAGCCGTTTCAGCCTGATCACCGGTATGTATCCGTCGGCTATGGGTGCCAATTACATGCGTACCCAGGGCCATAAACCGGAATACATGCCCGAGGGTGTACGCCCCTATAGCGTAGTGACGCCTCCCGAGGTGAAGTGCTATTCCGAGTACATGCGGGCT
>JAFSTI010000028.1 GCA_017450585.1 Bacteroidales bacterium | reverse complement strand
CCAGGATGTCGGTAATGTCATAAATGTCTGAGTATTTGTGACCTTTTAGTTCCAATTTGCCGGCGAGCGAGCCTTCGGTCTTAACCCGGCTTTCGATGGCCGCGACGATAATCCCGGCGTCGGCGAAGCATTTCTTCAGCCTGGATGTGACATCCGATGCCATCTTCTCATATACCGGCTTGAGTTCCCGGTACTGCTGTAATATCGATTCTGCGTGTTCGTTCATAGGATCACTGTGGTCTTGTGTTATGCGCAAATATACAGAATGTTTTCTTATATTTGTAGACACATTGAGCTAAAACCATATGAGATCTGCGATATACGGCGCCGGTTCGTTGGGAACTATCTTGGGCGCTTTTATTACGAAAAACGGAGGTCAGGTCGACCTGATTAATCACAATAAGGCACATGTCGAGGCCCTGCGTACCCGGGGCGCGAAAATAACCGGGACACTGGAGTTTACCCAGAAAGTCAGCGCTTATACGGACGAAGAGATGTCCGGAACCTACGATATAATTTTCCTGATGACCAAGTAGCAGAATAATGCCTCGGTGGTTGCTTTCCTCAAACCCTTCCTCGCGGAAGACGGCGTGATAGTCACGCTTCAGAACGGGCTTCCCGAACTTCTCATTGGCGAGATCGTAGGTGAGCAGCGCGTGCTCGGATGCACGGTGGCATGGGGTGCCACGATGCTGGGGCCGGGTGTTTGCGAACTGACCAGCTCGCCGGACAGCCTGACATTTTCACTGGGCTCCATTGCCCCGAATCCCAATCCCCGTCTGGCGGATGTGAAAGCCCTGTTGGAACTGATGGGTCCTGTGGATGTGGAGGAAAACTTCGTCGGGACGCGTTGGAGTAAACTGCTCATAAACGCTGCATTCTCCGGCATGAGCGCCGTGCTCGGCTGCACCTTCGGCGAAGCTGCCGGTGACAGGCGTTCCCGCAGATATGTCCAGGCATTGATTAAGGAATGTATCGATGTCTGTGCCGCCGGCGGTATCCGTATCGAGCCGGTCCAGGGCAAGGATATCGTGAAATTGCTGGACTACCACGGAGCGGTGAAAAAGGCCATTTCGTTCTTCATCATACCGATAGCCATCCGTAAGCACGCGAGGCTCAAGGCCAGCATGCTCCAGGATCTGGAAAAAGGGAAAAAGACGGAAGTCGACGCCATCAACGGCTCCGTGTGTGCATTCGGCCGTAAAGTCGGTTGCCCAACTCCCGTCAATGACACCGTCGTGGACATCATCCACCGCATCGAAGCCGGCGAACTCACCCCTTCATTCGACAACCTGAAGTACTTCGCCTGATCGTATGATCGCCCTGAGGAGACCTCTTCTATGTGTCATCGCGGCCGGGATGTGTGTCCTGGTGCCTGACGTGCTGGCTGGGAGCCGGGAGTCGGGAGAGGCCTTCGCCGCCGGGAGTCAAGATGACAGTGTGGGCACGGATGCCGGGGCGTATGTCAGCGAGATTTCGGTGGATGCGCGGACGACTTTCCATCAGCAGACGACAGGAGGTGTGTACGATTCGCATTTCCAGGGTGATTATTTCAATTTCCATATCCTCGGACAGTTCTCCGACCGTCTTTCCTACCGGGTGCGGCAGCGTCTGAATAAAGAGATTGATGTCCAGAATCCTTTCAACGCCACGGATTTTCTCTGGTTAAGCTGGAAGGCCACGGAACACTGGTCCCTCACCGGGGGAAAGCAGGCCATTCTAATCGGAGGCTACGAAATCGACTCGCCCCCAATCGACGTTTACTATTACGGCGCTTTCAGTAACCGCCTGTATCAGTATTATGCATTCGGTGCTACTCTCACCTACAGTTTCGCCGAAGGCCAGGACCTAAGCATCCAATTCTGCCCTTCGCCCATCTCCCCTGGTACCCAGGATGCATATTCTTACAACCTCTACTGGGGTGGGTATGTCATCGACGGATGGAAAACCACCTGGAGCTACAACTTCGTGGAGGACGAGTTCAGCCGCAAGATGCATTGGATAGTTCTGGGCAATAAATTCTTCTTCGGCGACCTGGTAGTGGACGTGGACTTCATCAACCGCGCTTCCGCCCGCCAGAAAAGATTCCTGTTCAGCGACATGAGCGTTATCACCAAGGCCATCTGGACTGTCGGCAAGTGGAAT
>JAFSTI010000027.1 GCA_017450585.1 Bacteroidales bacterium | reverse complement strand
GGGGATTTCTCCACCGCCTTTACCGCCCAGCGTAAGAAGTGCGAGGGCGAGGCCCTGGAGGTTTATAAGACCTACGCCGAATCGATGGCGAGCATCGAGAAGGATGAGACCACCGGTCTCAAGCCCGAGTATCTCGCCGGCAAGATATCACGCATAGTTAAAACACGCAGGCCCCGCTACCATTACGTGATTTCCACTCTGGTGCAAGGCCTGTCTGTCGTTCTCAAGCGCATCCTTCCCGCGCCCTGGTTCTCCGCGATCCTCCGCTCTTACTACAAGCTCTAGAAGCGGCGGAGGCCGCGGCCTCCGCGGCGGGCGATAGGAACGTACTCGAACTCGTCGTTAATGCAGCGATAAGCCGGGCGGATAATGCGCCGGCCGTCGAAATTCAGCTCCTCATTGCGGTGGGCGCACCAACCCACAATACGCGCCATAGCAAACAGCGGAGTATATATCTCCTTAGGAATACCGATCAGGTCATACACGAAACCGGAATAAAAGTCCACGTTCGCGCACACGGTCTTTCCGCGTCCCTTGACCTCATAGATACACTCCTTAGCCAAGCGCTCCACCCTTTCCAGGAACTCAAACTCATCACTGCGGCCCTTTTCAGCCGCCAGTTCCCGAGCCATCTGCTTCAGAAGCACCGTACGGGGGTCAGACTTGGTGTAAACGGCATGTCCGATACCGTAAATCAGTCCGCTGCCATCATAGGCCTCACCCCGAAGGATAGACATCAGGGCCGCGCGGATTTCCTCATCTGAAGTCCAATCCTTAACGCAGTCCTTCAGATATGCGAGCATGTCACAAACCTTCAGGTTCGCTCCACCGTGCTTGGGACCCTTCAGGGAGCCGATACCCGCCGCGATGGCCGAATAAGTATCCGATCCCGTAGAAGAAGTCACCCTGACGGTAAAGGTAGAGTTATTACCTCCACCGTGCTCGGCCTGAAGAATCAGCAGCAGATCCAAAGTCCTGGCATCCAAATGGGTATAACGCCCGCCTTTAAGCATATACAGGAAATTCTCCGCCACCGAAAGTCCCGGCTTGGCATCCCGGATATGCAGGCTCTTGCCCTCATTCTTACGACGGAGCATATTGTATGCATACGCGATGATGGTCGGAAACTTAGAGATAAGCGCCACGCTCTGACGCATCAGATTCTCAGCTGACAGGTCATCCGGATTCTCATCAAAGGTATAGAGTTCCAGCACGCTGCGTGAGAGGATATTCATGATGTTATCGCCCTCAAGCTCAATGATATGCAGCAGCGTGTGCTTATCCAGAGTCATATTGTACAGCAGCAGCCGGCGGAACTCCGCGAGTTCGTCCGCATCCGGAAAACGTCCGGAAAGCAGCAGATACGCCACCTCCTCGAAGCCGAAACGGTCCTCCTCCATCAGCGCATGGGCGATATCCGCGATCTCATAACCGCGGAAAAACAGTTTGCCATCAATGGGAATAATCTTCTCCCCTTCCCTCTCATAACCGACCACATTACCTATATATGTAAGTCCGACGAGCACGCCGGTCCCATCCTCATTACGCAGACCGCGCTTCACGCCCAGCTGCTTAAACAGGGAAATATCCATCCCGGCGCAGGAAATCATATCCTCCGCCAGCCTGTGCACCAGGTTCTGCCGCTTAGTCTCTTCTTTCATAACAGTGAAATGATTAAGTCAGTAAAGTCAGTCGTCGAAAGAGCCGTACCAGAAGGCATCAGACGCGCCAGGTCGGCGGTAGCCCTGCCGGAAGCGAAAGCCTTCTCCAGGGCCGCAGTAATTCTCTCCCCGGCCTCATTCCAGCCCACAAACTCCAGCAGCATCACAGCCGACAGCAGGTTAGAGCAGGGATTGACAATATTCTTTCCGGCAATATCCGGCGCCGTACCGTGCGTGGCCTCGAAAATCGCATCACGGGTATCGAAATTGATATTTGCGCCCGGAGCTATCCCTATGCCGCCCACCTGTGCGGCCAGCATATCCGAGACATAATCGCCGTTCAGATTGGGCGTGGCGATCACAGAATAGTCCTCAGGCTTAAGCAAGGCATTCTGCAGGAACGCATCGCAGATGCAATCCTTAATCACCAGGCGGCCGGAAGACAGGGCATCGCCGAACTCCTTCTGAGCCAGCTCATAGCCCCACTTCTTAAAACCACCCTCAGTAAACTTCATGATATTGCCCTTATGCACCAGCGTCACGGAAGGCAGGCCTCTGTCCAGCGCATAACGGCAAGCCGCACGCACCAGCCGCTCTGTCCCCTCTTTCGAAATCACCTTCACGCCATACGCAGCCGTATCAGGGAAGCGCACCTTCTTCACGCCCATATCCCCAAGCAGGAACTTCCCGAAACGCTCAGCCTCCTCCGTCCCCGGTTCCCACTCGATGCCGGCGTAAATATCCTCGGTATTCTCCCGGAACACGGTCATATTCACCCGCTCCGGATGCAGCACAGGCGTAGCCACCCCGCGGAACCATCTCACCGGTCGCAGGCAGACATACAGATCCAAAGTCTGGCGCAGGGCCACGTTCAGCGAACGGATTCCGCCCCCTACAGGAGTCGTGAGGGGGCCTTTTAGGCCAATATGGTACTTCCGGAAGGCCTCCATGGTCTCATCCGGCAGCCAGGTTCCCAACTGCTCGAACGACTTGCCGCCGGCCAGGACTTCCTTCCACTCGATCTGCTTCGAGCCGCCGTAAGCCTTAGCGAGAGCGGCATCCACAATCTTCAGCGTCGCGCCCACGACCTCGGGGCCAACGCCGTCACCATATATAAAAGGAACTGTGATCTTTTCCATGGCAATATTATTTAAGGCTGTTCAGGGCAGATCCGGCACGCAGCCATCCTATCTGCTGGTCATTATAAGTATGCCGGAGCACAATGCACTCGGACGAACCGTCCGCATGATGCAGCACGGCCTCCAGGTCCACTCCCGGAGCGATTCCGGAACACAGGATATCAATCCTGTCATCCTCGCGTATCCGCTCATAATCGGCACCGTCGCAGAAAGTCAGGGCCAGCACGCCCTGCTTTTTCAGGTTAGTCTCATGGATGCGGGCGAAGCTTTTTGCAATAACCGCCCTCACCCCCAGGAAACGAGGCTCCATGGCCGCATGCTCGCGGCTCGAACCCTCACCGTAATTGTCACCGGCCACCACCACGCTGCCCATTCCGGCATCACGGTATGTACGGGCGGCAGCGCTCACCGCCACCGTCTCGCCGCTCAGCTGGTTACGCACCTTACCGTTCTCTCCGCCGAAGGCATTGACCGCACCCATCAGCAGGTTCTCCGAGATATTCTCCAGATGCCCGCGATAGCGCAGCCACGGCCCGGCCATCGAAATATGGTCGGTCGTGCACTTGCCGAACGCCTTGATCAGCAGGTACATACCCTTGAAATCGCCACCGTCCCACGCAGGGAAAGGCTTCAGCCTCTGCAGGCGCTCGCTCCCCTCCCGTATCACCGGATCCGGAACAGGGACACCATCCGCGCCGATACGGGACTGAGGCGGCGCTACGAAACCGTCATCCGCACGCACGAAACCATCCGCGGGAAGGGCCGGGGCATCCGGGGCCGTGAAGCGGAATCCGTCGATATCATCGCGGGACGGGTCGAAATCCAGCCGTCCGGCGAATGCAAGCGCCACCGCCAGCTGCGGGGAGCCTATAAACGCGTGCGTATTCGGATTGCCATCCGCCCGCTTCGCGAAATTCCTATTGAAAGAAGTGACAATGCTATTCTTCGCCAGGGGGTCGGCCGCGTCACGTTTCCATTGCCCTATACAAGGACCGCAGGCATTTGCCATAATCACCGCACCGGCACGGCGCAGCGTATCCAGGATGCCGTCGCGCTCCGCAGTGCGGCGTATCTGCTCGCTGCCGGGGTTCACGATCAGCTCCGCACGGGGCTTCAGACCCGCCTCCAGCGCCTGGGCAGCAAGGGCCGCAGCAGAGGCCAGGTCCTGGTACGACGAATTCGTGCAGGAACCGATCAGCGACACCGACACCCGGGCCGGGTAATCATTGTCCTTCAAATACTTGTCCATCTTCCCGGCCTCATGCGCCGCATCCGGGGTAAACGGTCCGTTGATGTGCGGGCGCAGGGTGCTGAGGTCAATATCGATGACTCGGGAATAGTAGTTTTCCGGATTCTCCGCCGTTTCGGGGTCGGCGCACAGCTCTCCGGCAGCGGCATCGCACAGGTCCGCAAGCTCCCCACGGCCGTTCGCACGCAGGTACGCGGCCATCTGGGCATCGTACGGAAAAACGGACGTCGTGGCACCGACCTCCGCGCCCATATTGCATATCGTAGCCTTTCCGGTGCAGGACAGGCTCGCCGTACCGGGGCCGAAATACTCAATGATATTGTTCGTTCCGCCCTTTACTCCGAGAATGCCCGCGAGCTTGAGTATCACATCCTTAGGCGTAGCCCAGGGCTGCAGCGAACCGCTCAGGCGCACACCGGTGACGGCGGGCACTTTCAGCTCCCAGTCCATACCGGTCATCACGTCCACGGCATCCGCGCCGCCCACTCCGATCGCCAACATCCCGAGACCACCGGCATTCGGCGTGTGCGAATCCGTACCCACCATCATACCGCCCGGGAAGGCGTAGTTTTCAAGTATTTCCTGATGGATTATACCGGCACCGGGCTTCCAGAAGCCGATTCCGTAACGCGCCGCGGCCGAAGACAGGAACTCATACACCTCGGCATTGTCCTGCATGGCCTGCGGCAGATCCACAGAAGCGCCTTTACGCGCGCATATAAGGTGGTCGCAATGAACCGTAGTCGGCACGCTGACCCTGTCCCTGCCCGCATTCATAAACTGCAGCAGAGCCATCTGGGCGGTCGCATCCTGCATCGCCACACGGTCGGGGCGGAAGCAGGCATAATCCTCCAGCGGCCGGAGCACCTTCATACGCGGAGCGCCGTCCTGGCCGGATGCCAGATGATGGTATAATATCTTCTCGGAAAGGGTCAACGGACGTCCCACGAACGACCGTGCAGACGCCACATTGCGGATAAACGTATCGTAAAATGACCTCATAACTACTTCTAACCTTTGCAAATTTAAATAATTAATCTTATTTTTGAAACCAGTTCGGCTTCTAAAATGAGCGGAAGCCGCCCTTAACAGCTTAGTTAGTATGAAGGTCCTTAAATTCGGAGGTACATCTGTAGGCAGCGCGGCCGCGTTGCATAATGTCAGGCAAGTAGTCAATTCCCGCAGCGAAGCGTCCATAGTCGTAGTCTCGGCCTTGGGCGGCATCACAGATGCACTGCTGGACACCGCGGCGAAAGCTTCCGCGGCCGATTCCGCATACAGGGACGGCTACGAGGCCATCTGCGAGCGTCACCGCAGCCTTATCTCCGAACTCTTCCCGGAGAAATCAGGAATTCCTACAGTCGACGGGCTTCTTTCAGAGCTGGGCACCCTGCTCGAGAGCGTATATACACTTAAGGTACTCCCTCCGAAGACCCGCGACCAGATAGTCAGCTTCGGCGAGAGGCTTTCCTCCATCATCGTCTGCGCGCTGCTGGAAGGGTCCCGGCACTTCGATGCCCTGGGCTTCATAAAGACCACGGTCCGCGAAGGGAAGACCGTTCTGGACGCCGAACTTACCGAAAAACTGGTCTGCGAAACCTTTAAGGAATTTACGGGCGCATCCGCCGCGAAGTCCTGCCCCGTCGCCGTCGTCCCCGGATTCATCGGCACTGACAGCACTGACGGCCGCATCACCAACCTCGGACGAGGAGGCTCCGACTACACCGCCAGCATCATCGCCGCGGCTCTGGACGCCGAAGTCCTGGAGATATGGACCGACGTGGACGGCTTCATGACCGCCGATCCCCGCATCATAAAGACCTCCTATGTCATCGAAGAACTCAGCTTCGCCGAGGCCATGGAGCTCTGCAACTTCGGCGCGAAGGTGGTCTATCCGCCCGCACTCTATCCTGTCACCCCGAAGGACATTCCGGTACTCATAAAGAACACCTTCAACCCCACCGCGAAGGGCACGGTTATCCGCCGCAAATGCGGTACGAGGCAGAGGGCCGTCACCGGAATCTCCTCGATCGGCGACGCCTGCATTCTCACGGTCAGCGGCACCTCGATGGCGGGAATAGTGGGCGTAGACAGCCGTATATTCACGACTTTAGCAAAAAGTAACATAAGTGTTTTCCTAGTCAGCCAGTCCTCATCCGAGACCAATATCTCTCTCGGCGTGAAAGCCGACGATGCTGACCTGGCACACGACATCCTGACCAAAGAATTCGCGCACGAAATCGCCGAAGGATCGATGAATCCCGTCGAACTTCACAGCGATCTCGCCACCATAGCCATCGTCGGCGAGAACATGCGCCGTAACGCCGGTATCGCCGGCAAGCTCTTCAGCGTCCTCGGCCGCAACGGCATCAGCATCATCGCCTGCGCCCAGGGCACCGAGGAACTGAATATCTCCTTCGTTGTAGAGAACCGCCTGCTCCGCAAGGCCCTGAACGTCATCCACGACAGTTTCTTCCTCTCCGTCTACCAGGAGCTGAATCTCTTCGTATGCGGAGTCGGCACCGTCGGCGGGAACCTGCTCGAGCAGATCGCCTCGCAGCGTGACAAGCTGATGAAGGAGCACAACCTGAAACTGAACGTCGTCGGCATCGCCCGCAGCACGCGCGGCATCTTCGACCGCGACGGCATTGACCT
This sequence comes from Bacteroidales bacterium, assembly GCA_017450585.1. Lineage (GTDB taxonomy): Bacteria > Bacteroidota > Bacteroidia > Bacteroidales > UBA932 > Cryptobacteroides. The sequence goes on along the minus strand of JAFSTI010000027.1, from coordinate 3 downwards.
GAG
>JAFSTI010000026.1 GCA_017450585.1 Bacteroidales bacterium | reverse complement strand
TCGGCGGCCCAGCTCGGAGCAAACGCGGTTGACTCTGCGGCAGCGCTCGGAGAGCGGGATGTCTTCGTCTTCAGGAACCAGCAGGGAAGAGTAGTGGCCACGGCGCTGGAGTTCATCATTGACACGGCGGGCGATTTCGCGGTTGTAGGACCATTCAAGGAGACGGCCGTCAGGGGAGCGCTTTCCTGCAGTTTCCCGGCCGTGTCCGTTGTCGATTAAGATTTTCATAGGACACAGAGTTTAGGTTGCAGGTCGGCAGACCAAAGATAATCATAATTCGGAGGAAAGGGAAAAATTCGTATCTTTGCAGCGACACGTCGGTTGAAAAGCCGATATGTTAAATTTCTTACGGGGCCGGGCCGCTGTGAAGCTCCTGGCCCTTTTCAGTACACTGCGGAATACCCATTATATTAGTACATTTTCAGTACATTATCACGAAGAATCAGATATAAAAAATGCCCCTCACGTATGTGAGAGGCATTTTTAGGCGGTGCGGAAGGGACCGCAAATCGCGAAAAACAGTACATCGTGGATTTTTAGTACATTCTCAGTACATTTTGTCGAAAACTGAAAATAAAAGATGCCCTACAAGTGGTTGTAAGGCATCTTTAAGCGGTGCGGACGAGGCTCGAACTCGCGACCTCCGGCGTGACAGGCCGGCATTCTAACCAAACTGAACTACCACACCTTTTTCTTCGTGTACCGAAGCGGATGCAAAGGTAACGAAAAAATTATTACCTCCAAATATTTTTCGAAAATATTTTAAACCCGGCCAGCCGTGAGCATCTTTTTGATTAGAGGGAATAGTTTGTAGGGCATGTAGCGGAATGGAACGTCCAGAGTACGGGGTGATTTGATGACGGCCCGTTCGTGGCTGAAAGCCAGGAATGATCTCTCGCTGTGGTAACTGCCCATTCCGGAATTGCCCACACCTCCAAAAGGCACTTTCGGGTTAGCGATATGCATGATGGTGTCGTTTATGCATGCGCCTCCGGAAGTCGTCCGTCCGATGATATCCCACGCGGCAGCGGAATTGCCGAAATAATAGAAAGCGAGCGGCTTCTCGCGACCATTTACGAAGGATAGGACCTCGTTCCGATCCCGGAAAGTCATAACCGGGAAAACAGGACCGAATATTTCTTCCTGCATGACAGCTGCGTCGGGACTTACATTTCCAAGCAGTGTCGGCTCAATCCACCTGCTGTCCTTATCATAATGTCCTCCGCAAAGAATGTCACCTTCCGAAAGATAGGCCGTCAGACGATTGAATGCTGCGTCCCTGACGATATGAACGAAGTGTTTGGAGTTCTGCGTGCCGTCGGGGTATAGGGCTTCGAGTTCGCTGCGGAATTCTCTCACGAAGTCGTCCTTAATATCCTCGTGAAGGAATAAATAGTCCGGAGCGATGCAAGTCTGCCCTGAATTCAGGCATTTGCCCCAGACAATGCGGCGGGCGGCGACCTTCAGGTTTGCGTCCTTGTCCACGATACAGGGACTTTTGCCGCCGAGCTCCAGCACGAGCGGAGTCAGGAAACGGGACTGTGCCTCCATGACTTTCTTTCCTAGTGCGGGGCTGCCGGTAAAAAAGACAAGGTCGAAGCGCTGGCTGAACAGGTATGAATTAACCTCTCTATTGCCCTGGACCACCGCTATATAGCGCACGTCAAAGGTGTCTGCGATCATTTCTCCTATGACCCGGGAAACATTCGGGACGTATGGCGAAGGTTTCAGTAAAGCGGTACAGCCTGCGGCAATAGAACCGACCAGCGGATTGAGAAGCAGTTGTACCGGATAATTCCAGGGAGAGACAATGAGCGTGCATCCAAGTGGTTCATGAACCAGATGACTCGTGGATGGCATGACGGTCAAAGGCGTGGGGCGAGACTGCCTGCGAGCCCATTTCTTTACGTGGCGCCAGGCGTCGGCGATTTCTCCGTACACCAGCCCGATCTCGGTCATGAATGCCTCCTCATAGGATTTATGCAGATCGTCCCAGAGCGCATCGCACAGTGGCTTTTCCCATTTCTTAAGGCCACGGGAAAAGTCTTTCAGACGGTCCCGCCTCCACTGTATGTCACGGGTGGCTCCACTCCGAAAAAAATCCCTCTGCGCGAGGATGATTCTGTCTATGGTTTCAGTGTTTGTGTTTTCCATGTTATCTTCTCCCTTTAAAATGATCCATCACTGTATACAGTCCGCAGACGTCCCCGAATATGAAATCGAAAATCTTCAAAGGGAAGATGCCCTGCATCAGACGAATAAAGTGCTGGCTGAATGGTATGCCTCTGTACAGCCGGTTATGCTCTATGGCGCAGATGGCTTTTCTGGCCACCGTCTCGGGGTTCTGGATTTTGAAAAATGAATGGATTCCGTCAAACATCCCGGTGTTTATAAAGTATGGTGCTATCGTAGTCATGCGCACAGGGCTTTTTTCTCGCTGCAGCTCAATCGTAACGGATTCTGACCATCCTATGGACGCCCATTTCGAGGCGGTATACAATGCCATCTTCGGCAGCGCAAGCATCCCGGCGGAAGATGTAATATTGCAGATGTGACCGTAGGCACGTGCTTTCATGTCATGCAGGCAACGCAGTGTCACAAACATGGCGCCCTTAGTGTTGATGTCAATCGTGCGGATGATGTCGGTGTCAGTCTGCTCGGCGAAAGTACGGTTATTTGTGATAATTCCGGCGTTGTTTATCAGAATGTCTATGTCCCCGCACATCTTTTTCGTGTCGGCGTATGCTTTGTCCACGGACTCGGGGGATGAAATGTCAGCACTGAATCCATCTACCTGTCCGTATGCGGAAAGTTCGCTTACTGTAGAGGCAATGGCTTGTTCGTTGATATCCCAGATAATAAGTCGGCGCGCTCCCTTCTGCAAGCAGATGCGGCCCATGATTTTTCCGATGCCGGAGCAGCCTCCGGTCACCAGTACGGTGTTTCCAGTTATCTTCATAATGCAAGTTTAAATCAGTGCCGGCAAAGGTAGGAAAAGCGATTCTAACTTTCACGGACGCGTCAGGGCGTCCGCCACACGGAGGCTGATTTCACCACAAATTCGGATTTATTTGGGATTGACAATCATTTTTCATACATTTGAATTCTGAAATAAAATGTAGTATGAGTAAACTGCTTAAATCCGCTTTCTGTGTCCTGTTCTGCCTCACGGGTGTCGCAGGCGCATACGCCAAGGAGGAACAAGTCTCAAAGGGTGTCGTGTACGGGAAATACGAAGTGATTAATGATACGAAGATGGGCCTCGCATGGGGCGTGCGCGATGCGAAGACGAAGTTCTGGACCGTCGCCCCGTACGATTACGACGTCAAAGACGGAAAGCTCTGGATACAGAACTGCAACTTGCTGACCAAAGGTGTGTACGAGGGCTATATGTGGGCGTTCGGCGTCCGCTATTCTGTCAATAAAGACACCGGAAAAAGCAGCGAAGTGTCGGGACACTCATGGTTCCGCATTACCGAAAAAGGCCGGCTGGAGGAAATCGTCCCGCTCGGCAAGTACGAGTCCGTGGCATACCGCGAACCCGATCCGAACATCCCTCTGTTCGAGTGTTTCAAAGACGGTCATTATGACCTGATCAACGGTGAGGGAAAAGTGATCGTGACCGGAGCGAGCGCCCTGTCCTCTGTCGTATGGCCGGACGGAACGAATTATAACCTGGCGCAATGGGAGGATGGCAATTGGTCTCTGTATGACAATGCCGGAAACCGCCTCTTGGGTGCATATGATACCGTCTATCCGCTCAAGGGCAGAGATAAGCTGAAGGCCTGCCGCAACGGACTGTGGAGTATCGTCGAGCTGGACGGAACCGTAGTGGTCCCGCCCGCATATAAGGAAGACGAACTGGAGGCTGCGTGGCAGCGCCGTCCCGCGGAGTCGTACGCCTATTTCCTGGAAGGCAAGAAAGACTCGCTGATCCTGTCAAAGGGCCGTGATGAGAGTTGGGAAGCCTTCGAAGAGCGTAAGGCCAGCCCTGAAAAGCAGAACGCCTATGTATTCAATGATTTCCTCAGGCGTCAGACAGCACGTGGCACTTCTTTCTCCCTGGGCGCTTATGACCGTCGCGGAGGATATTTTACCGTATATAATCAGGCTACACCCCGAAACAGCTATAAACTCATCGTACGTCCTTCCGAGGCTGACGACTTCGCCGCCGCATTCGACAGCATGAAAGCCGCTGCCGAGCAGACAATCACCTGGGATGTGCGTAATGACGGGCTGTGCGTGCGGCGCGCCGTCTTCGTGACTCCTTCCGGTCACGAGCATCTGCTGGTGCACTGATTTTAGTTTACAGTTTTAACCCTGTATAGTATGCGAAAACTGATAGTCATATCGGCCGTAGCGGCTGCGCTGATTTTCTCTATGGGAGTCGGTGAGCAGGATGCATACGCCCAGATGACCGATTCCGCCGTGATAGAGTATGTTAAGACATCTATCAAAAACGGCAAATCTTATGAACAGATCGGCCGCTCGCTCCTGGAAAAGGGTGCGACTCCTGAGCAGATAAAAAGGCTTAAGAAAAAACTCGAAGACGGGGTTGGCTTTGACGAACTGTCTTCATCTTCATCGAGGTCTAAGGACTCCGGGAATGATTCCTATAAGCCTGTAGACCGTAACCGTGACAAGGATTCTGATAAGGATCCGGAGATGGACGAGGACATGATGGACTTCCTCGAGATGGCGTCGACCATGGATGATGAGGAGACGGACGGCAAGTCTTCCAAAAAGAAGGATAAGGAGAAAAAGCCCGAAATCTACGGCCACAGTATCTTCAACAGTCGTTTCCTGAGCTTTGAGCCCAATGAAAATGTCGCTACTCCGACGGACTATAAACTCGGCCCCGGCGATGAAGTCATCATAGAAATCTGGGGAGCCAGCGAGACCACTATCCGTCAGATAATCAGTCCTGAAGGGCGCATCAATATCAGCGGCATCGGTCCCGTGAACCTGTCCGGCCTGACTATCGCCGCTGCGCAGTGGAAAGTCCGTCAGGCGGCCTCTAAGAAATACGCCGGTATCGGTTCGCAGACACAGCTCAGCCTCACTCTGGGCTCCATCCGTACCATTTCGGTCAATGTAATGGGCGAAGCCAAGACCCCCGGCACATATCGTCTGTCCCCGTTTGCGACCGTCTTTACGGCTCTGTATCGTGCAGGCGGTGTCACCGACATTGGTTCCCTGCGTAATATAAAGGTTATGCGTGACGGTAAACAGATAGCTACCGTCGATATCTACAAATATATCTTTGATGGCTACTCCAAAGATGACATTACCCTGCGAGAAGGTGATATCATTATCGTTCCGTCATATGAGATCCTCGTGGATGTGACCGGTAAGGTGAAGCGTCCGATGCTTTACGAGCTCAAACCTTATGAGAATGCTGCGAAGCTTATCGAATATGCCGGCGGATTCAGCGGCGATGCTTTTACCGAAGCCATTACCGTAGTTAACCGCACAGGTAAGGAGCGTATGGTCAGCACGGTCAAGGAATCTTCCTTCGGAGACTTCCGTTTCCGCGACCAGGACTCCGTCAGCGTCTGGGAGAATCCGGTCGTTTATTCGAACAGGGTCGATATAGAGGGCGCTGTATATCGCCCGGGCTCATTCCAGCTCGGCGGTGATATCGCGACGGTCAGGCAGTTGGTCGAGCATGCTGACGGCTTGCTCCCTGAAGCTTTCATGGAGAGGGCCATCCTGGTTCGTACGCCCGAAAATAAAGTGAGTCAGGTGATTCCTGTCGACATTGCCGGAATTATGGCCGGCACAGTGCCGGATATTGTCCTGCAGCGCGATGATGTCCTGAAGATCTTTGATGTGCAGGATGTTACCGTGAAAGGTACGATTAAGGTAGAGGGCAGCGTAATGGAACCCGGTGAATTTGAATTCATGGAGAACACCACTGTCGAGGACGCTATCCTTCTGTGCGGAGGTCTGCAGGACGGAGCATCGACTGCCAGGGTGGATATATATCGCAGAGTCGTGGATCCCGCCGGGAAGAAGGCTGAAAATGTGGTATCCCATAGTTTCTCGATGTCTCTCCGCGATGGCTTCTATGTCGGAGGCGACGACTTCCTGCTTGAGCCTTTCGACGTTGTGGTCGTACGTAACAGTCCCGGATACAAAACTCAGGGAATTGTTACTCTCGAGGGTGAGGTGGAGTTCGCCGGTACTTATGCGCTTGAGACCAAGACAGACCGTCTGTCCGACCTTGTTCGCAGGGCCGGTGGCCTGACGGATTTCGCCTATGTGAAGGGCGCTTCACTGGTGCGTAAAAAGGTGGATTCTGAGACAACCGCTCTCTCTGAAGACAGATTCGGTAAGAAAGCGGATAAGGATAGCCTTGAAGCGATCCTTTCCGATACTTATATCGTCGGAATCGATTTGGAGAAGGCCTTGGAAGAACCGGGCTCCCAGTATGATATGACCCTGAAGGATGGGGACAATATCATTATACCCGAGTATGACGGTACCGTAAAGATTCTCGGCGCCGTCATGTCTGAGAATGCCGTCCCTTACATCAAGGGCAAGTCGGTACACTACTATATTGACCACGCCGGAGGTTATGCCGAAGGTGCTTCCCGCAGCAAAGTATATGTTATGTATATGAACGGCAGCGTGGTGAAGAGCCGCGCCGGTATGAAAGTCGAACCGGGCGCCATTATCTATGTGCCTAAGCGTGCGGAACGTACTAAGATGTCCGGGGCTGAGATTATCAGCATGGGCTCCACGGCCACCTCCCTCGCCACTATTATGCTCTATCTCGTAAGTCTGGTCAGATCACTCAGGTAATGGAAGAAAAGAAAAACGCCATAGACCTGACTGATTTGATTGCCAGGCTTTTGTCTAGGAAGAAGTTTATCCTTATCTGGTGCGCTGCGGCCTTGGTCGTGGGACTGGTGGTGGCATTCAGTATCCCTAAGGAGTACCGTGCTGGCGCCAAACTCGCACCTGAATACACTAACCGTTCCAGTGTGGCCAGCCTGTCAGCGCTGGTCGGCATCGCTTCTTCGGGACTTGGGACCAGTTCCACCCGTGATGCCGTATATCCGGAACTGTATCCCGATATCGTGGAGTCTATTCCTTTCCTGACCGGTTTGTTTGATGTACCGGTTACTGTTGAAGGGGAAGAAACGACTCTGTTTGACTATCTGCTAAATCATCAGAAGAAGCCTTGGTGGAATGCCGTGCTGAATCTGCCTTTCAAGGCGGTCGGATGGGTCGTGGGTCTTATTCATGAAACGCCTGAGATCCCTGATGATGCCCCGGTGGATAATTTCCGGTTGAATAAAAAGCAGATGTATGTAGTTTCTGCCTTGAAGAAACGTCTGGGCGTGGTGGTGGATAAGAAGACCTTCGTGGTGAAGCTGACCGTGATGATGCAGAACCCCGTAATCGCCGCAGATGTAGCGCAGAAGGTATTGGGTGAATTGCAGCGCTATATTACTGAGTACCGCACCGAGAAATCCCGTCAGAATCTCGAATATACCAAGTCTCTCTATGAGACCGCGCAGGCGGATTATTTCACTAAGCAGAAGGCCTATGCCCGCTATATGGATTCACACCAGAGCCTTTCCGGTTTGTCGGCGGCGACCGAAAGCGAACGCCTTCGCGGGGAGATGACCCTCGCCTATGACCTGTATACCAGAATGGCCCAGCAACTCCAGGCTGCCAACGCCAAGGTCCTCGAAGAGACTCCGGTATTCCAGGTGATGCAGGGCCCTTCGGTACCTATCCGTAAGGCTAAGCCTTCCCGCGCAGCGACATTGCTTGTTTTCCTGCTGCTTGGCTTCTGTATATCCTCATCCTGGGTGCTGTTTGGCAAGGATTTCTTCACCGCAGTCAAGAATAGATGACCATGTTTCTGTTTCGGAAGAATAAGATCGGCGACAATGGTTTCCTTACCGGTATGACCGATGCTCACTCCCACATCCTTCCGGGTGTGGATGACGGGGTGCGTCATATGAGTGAGTCGCTGGAGATATTGTCCCGATATGAGCAGCTGGGTATCAGTGAGGTCTGGTGTACCCCTCATATCATGGAGGACGTCCCGAATGAAACGGAAAAGCTGCGTGCCAGGTTCGAAGAGTTGAAGGCTGCTTACAAAGGCCCTATTGCCCTTCATCTTGCGGCTGAATATATGATGGACCATCTGTTCGACCAAAGGCTGGCGGCCTGCGACCTGCTGGATCACGGAGGTGACGGTGTGCGCACGCTATTGGTCGAGACTTCCACTTACGATCCGCCCATGCGCTTCGATAATATAATGGATGAGATTAAGTCGAAAGGCTTTTTCCCTATCCTGGCTCATCCCGAGCGCTATTATTACATCGACGACCTGGATGATTACAAGCGCATGCACGAAAAGGGTATCCGCTTTCAGCTGAATCTCGGTTCGATGGCCGGTATGTATGGCCAGGAACCCTTGCGGAAGGCCAAATGGCTCCTCTCCCACGGCATGTATTCGTATGTGGGCAGCGACCTGCATTCGAGGCGTATGCTGGAAATGATTCTCGCCGGTCGTTCGTTCGATAAAATCTGGTAAGGATGGGAGCGAAGGGGAGTATAGTCATACGGGGCGCCAGGGTCAATAATCTCAAAAACGTCAACGTCGAAATACCACGCGGGAAACTGGTCGTAGTGACCGGGTTGAGCGGCAGCGGTAAGTCGTCGCTTGCGTTTGACACCCTCTTCGCCGAGGGGCAGCGACGCTTCGCCCAGAGTATTTCCTCATATGCCCGCCAGTTTCTCGGACGCATGTCCAAACCGGACGTGGATAGTATAGATGGCGTGCCACCTGCCATTGCCATAGAGCAAAAGGTCAATGTCAAGAATCCCCGCTCTACGGTCGCCACGACCACCGAGATCTATGACTCGCTGCGCCTGCTCTTCGCCCGTGCCGGTCGGACCATCTCGCCGGTGAGCGGCCGGGAGGTTAAGTGCAACGGAGTCGGAGACGTGATGGATTTCATCAGCGCCGCTCCTGCTGCGACTGAATTGTACATACTCGCCGATTTGCGCTGGAACGGCCGCGACGACCGGGTTGAACTTCTGCTCTCTCTCGTGCAGCAGGGCTACTCCCGCCTGTGGAACGACGGCTCTGTGCTGCGCATTGACGATGCGCTTCGCGATATTGACAATATCCCCGGCGAACCGATGCTGCTGGTGGACAGGCTGCGCCTGGAAAGCGGTGCGGTGCTGGAGGGGGACCTTCGTGCCAGGCTTATTGCCTCTGTGGATGACGCTTTTGCCCGTGGCGACGGCCGGGTTTCGGTGGTGAAGGACGGTGTTGTCGAGAGTTTCAGCACCCGCTTCGAGCTGGACGGGATCGAGTTCGTCAAGCCGGACGAGTACCTGTTCAGTTTTAATAGCCCGCTGGGCGCCTGCCCGGTGTGTGGCGGACTTGGTAAAGTCATCGGCGTGAGTGAGGATCTGGTGGTGCCGGACAAGGGTTTGAGCATCTACGACGGTGCTATTGCCCCGTGGAGAGGGGAGAAGATGGGCTGGTTCCGGGAGCACCTGATCGAGGTGGCTGAGCACTATGATATTCCGGTCTTTACCCCGTACTGCGAGTTGACTGCGGCACAGAAAGATATCATATGGAACGGACGGAGCGTGAAGGATGATGACGGATCTATTGTCGGAATCAATGAATTCTTTGAGTGGGTGGAGACGCAGCGGTACAAGATACAGTATAAATATATGTTGAGCCGCTTCAGCGGACGGACCGTCTGTAATGCCTGCCATGGCAGCCGCTTGCGTCCCGAGGCTCTTTGGGTTCAGCTTGGCGGTAAGAATATCCATGAAATCCTGGAGATGAATGTGGTGGAGGCGCTGGATTTCTTCCGAGACATCTCGCTGACGGACTATGAAAGGCTCGTGGCCGGGAAGGCGCTGGATGAAATCATCTCACGGCTGGAGTGCATCCGGGATGTGGGGCTGGGTTATCTGACTCTTTCGCGAAGCTGCAATACTCTGTCCGGCGGAGAGTCGCAGCGGGTGAACCTGGTTACCGCCCTCGGCAGTTCGCTGGTGGGTTCGATGTACATCCTCGATGAGCCCAGCGTGGGTCTCCATTCGCGTGATACTGAGAAACTGATTGCGGTGCTAAGGCGTCTTCGTGACCTGGGAAATACCGTAGTGGTCGTGGAGCACGATGAGGAAATAATCCGAGCAGCGGATATGCTTATTGACATGGGACCCGGTGCCGGCAGCGGCGGCGGTGAAGTCGTTTTCAAGGGAAGTATCCCTGCGGATGTGACTCCTCAGGCTATCGAGAAATCCCTTACCCTGCAGTATATCTGCGCGGGACGGCAGCGCTATGTCCGCTCGAAGCGCCCGTGGACTTACAGTATCCGTGTTCAGGGTGCCATGGAGCATAACCTGAAGGACATTACCGTGGATTTCCCTCTGGGTGTGCTAACGGTGGTCAGCGGGGTGAGCGGCAGCGGTAAGTCATCACTTGTAGGAGATATCCTGTACCCGGCCATGTACCGGCGGCTGAATGATTCCGGTGACCTTCCGGGGGCATTCCGCGGACTGGCCGGAAATCTGGACCGGATAAGCCGGGTGGAGTATGTGGATCAGAATCCCATCGGTAAGAGCAGCCGCTCGAATGCGGCCACATATCTCAAGATATACGATGATATCCGCAAATTGCTTGCGGATCAGCAATATGCAAAGATTAATGGTTTTACTCCCTCTTTCTTCTCTTTCAATCAGGACGGCGGTCGCTGCCCGGAGTGTCAGGGAGAAGGCGTGGTGCGCATCCCCATGCAGTTTATGGCCGATGTTACCATGGTCTGCGAGGAGTGCGGAGGAAAGCGTTTCAAGAGCGAAGTCCTGGAAGTCCGTTACCGTGGGCGTAATGTCGATGATATCCTTTCTATGAGTGTGGATGAGGCTGTGGACTTCTTCGGCCAGGCACCCGAAGCCGCTGCCGCATCTATTGTCCGGAAACTCCGTACGCTTCAGGATGTGGGATTGGGCTATATCCGTCTGGGACAGAGCAGCTCTACTCTATCCGGCGGAGAAAGCCAGAGGGTAAAACTTGCGTATTTCCTGGCTATGAGTGAGGAGAGCGGTCTTTCGTCACGGCAGCGAATCCTGTTTATCTTCGACGAACCGACGACCGGTTTGCACTTCAATGACGTGGAGAAGCTGCTCCGTTCTTTTGACATGCTTCTGGACAAAGGCCATTCGCTGATCGTGGTGGAGCATAACAGGGATGTAATCAATGCCGCCGACTGGCTCCTGGAACTTGGCCCTGAAGCGGGAGATGGCGGAGGACAATTGGTGTTCGCCGGCACTCCGGAGGACCTCAAACGCCGGGGCGGTACTTATACAGCGCAATATTTGTGATGACTGACAGTGTTTTTATGACTGACAGAGTTTGTATGACTGACAGTGTTTGAAATGACTGACTTTCCGATAGATGCCGTAATCGCCTGGGTGGACGGGGCCGATCCCGCCCATCGCGCCAAACGTGCGAAGTATTCGCTTAAGGGGGTTAATGACAATTCCCTCGCCGGCGGTGACCAGAGGTTCGTGCAGTTTGGCGAGATCCGCTGGTGTGTGGCTTCAATCCTGCGCTTCGCCCCTTATATCAGGAAAATATTCATCGTAACGGACGGACAGGATCCCTGCCTGGATGCTTTTCTGGACGAGCATTTTCCTTCGCGGACGACGGCTGTGGAGATCGTGGATCACAGCGTGCTGTTCCGGGGGCGCGAGAATCTGCTTCCGGTGTTTAACTGCCGAAGCCTGGAATGCGCTTTCTGGATGATTCCCGACTTGTCGGAGCACTTCATCTATTTCAATGACGATTTCGTCCTCTGCCGGCCTTGCCCGCGGGAAATGTTTTTTGATTCTGAGGGTAGGGGAATCTGCTATGCCTCCTGGTTCAGTGTCCCCGTGGCCCGTGCCATACGTACTTGGAAGAGATGGCGCCGGCCCGGATCCCGTGCATCAGGCTTTAAGGACGGAATGCTCTCTTCGGCTCTTCAGCTTGGTGAAAAGTGGCGTTTCCCTTACATTGGGCACATCCCTTCAGCACTGCGCAAGTCAGTGGTTGCAAATTACTTCACCGAAAATCCCTCGGTACTGGACCGCCAGATGTCCTATCGTTTCCGCGATCCGGACCAGTTCAACTCCCAGGTCCTCAACTATCTGCTCGGCCTTCGCCCCGGCGCATACCTCACGCGCTCCCGCCGTGACACCGACTCCCGCGCCTACGTCATGCGATCTCGCCGTGGGCTGGATATGCTGATGGGACACAGGGTCAAGCCCGGCTACGTGCAGCGCAAACTCTCCTACGCCACCCGCCACGACTCGGTTCACTTCTGCTGTTTCAATTCCCTTGAAAAACTCTCCCCCGCGGACCTCGCACTCGTTCGCGACTGGCTCTCCGCCCTTTTGCTACATTGATCATTCCGCTCCGCAGCTGTTCTGTGAGGTTTTGCCGTGGTCATGTCAAGTCAGTTCTCATAGCAGATCATCCACTAGCCCATCTGGGGCACTAGATGACGGAGAGCCAGGCGGAGATGAAGACGGGTTTAGAGAGGCGGGAGATGGCAATGTCGCGGGAGGCTTTGCGCATGGCGGCGATGTGCAGGCCGGCGTCAGTCCCATCCTCACTCCCGGCGTCAGTCCCGGCGGCGTGGCCTGGCTGTAGTGCGGTGAGTAGCTGCCGGAGTGCGGCGGCGATGTCCGCAGGGTGGGTGCTGCAGGTAAAGCCGTTGAGGCCGTCGCAAACGTAGCTGGCGTTATCACTGACCAGGGTGGCGACGGCGGGAAGTCCGCAGGATAGGGCTTCGCAAAGGGAATTCGGCGTGCCTTCGTAAAAACTCGGCAGGCAGAAGCAGTCGGCGTTCCGGTACACGGATACGACGTCTATTGTGGCCGGGAGTATCTCGAACCTGTCCTCAAGCCCAAATCGTCGGATCAGTCGCTGGCACCGACGGTAATATGCGTCTTCTTTCTTTAAGCCGTACCATTTCGCGTAAAACGATAGCCCCTCGTCCCTGAGCAAGGCGAGAGCCCGGATGTAGCCGTGCACGTTTTTGCGGCTGTCCACGCGCGCCGTCGTGACGATCAGCGGTCTGAGCGTCGCGCCTGAAGTCTCGCTCGTCGCGCCTGAAGCCTCGCCAGCCGCGGGTATGAAGGCGTCTGTATCCACGAAGTTAACTATTGTCCTAAGTTTCGCGGCAATGAAGGGGAAGCGGCGGCGCAGGTATGATTCCTGTGCGTGGCTGTTTGTGACGACCAGGTCGGCCTCGCGGAAGACCAGCATTCGCCATAAGTCGTGCGGGCCGGTCCAGGTGTTGACATTGCGCTCGGAGACGATCAGCCGGAAGTGCGGGTAGAGCTTGTGGACGTGGCAGGCCTTGACGCAAGGGCCTGTGAGGAAGGCAATTACGGCATCCGGCTGCCATTCCCGGAAGTGCTCTGCGATGCGTCGTTCCAGCCGGGCCGAACTGCCGTCCTTCGCAATGAAGGTATGCCTGACACCGGCTTCCTGCAGCGTCTGGGCGTAGAAATCGGCCTCGTGGTAGGTCAATACCTCCACGTCGTGCCCATTGTCCTTAAGCATTACCGCCAGGCCGGTGAGCTGCCTTTCCGCTCCGCCGAGGGTCAGGGACCGTATCATGCAGGTGATTCTCATACGGCGTCGCGGAATTCTTCGGGTATGTTTACGACGATCCGCAGCCCCAGCATCGCGGGTTTGTTGAGCGCGTAGATGGGGCGGATAATGCTTTGCAGGCGCCTTGCCCGCGCTGTCCATTTGTCCCAGTCGCACAAAGGGAGGCTGCTGACGGCGTTCACGGTACGCAGGCGTTTGCCTAGGTGCCTCTGCCAGCCGTTTTTCATCCTCTCCGCATCGCCGAACTTGGCTTCAATTCGGGCCTTGTCAGCGCTGCCGAAGTGGAATAGGTAGAGATTCGGGGCAATATGCAGGCTCCCGTGGCGGATGCGGTGGAAGCCGGAACCCCATTGCGCGGGCCTGAAAAGGATATTGGCCTTGGTGTAGCGGGTATTCAGCAGCGCTGCATGCCGCTGGCTCAGCAGTGTTTTTTTGGGGTCAATAGGTCCTTCGCTTCGCGTGTCCTGCCCGACGTCGATGCCCAGTGCCGAGATGCCGGTGCGTTTTCCTTTGCCGCGACGGGGGTCGTCGCACAGGATGCTTATAGCCTCCGGCAGCACGCCCGCACTCTCAGGAATCAGGAATTCGTCTATATCAGTGCCGATAACGGCGTCGTAGCCTTGATTGAAAAGATCTGCAGCTTTCCGGGATAGTATGTCAATACGGTAGCGGTCTCCTTTGTGCACCGGCATATCGGTGTGGGGGAGCCGCTCGGTGTTTGCGCCTTTGCAAAAGTCCGGAATCTCCTGGTCTTCGCCGTCGAAATAGATATAGAGATTGTCTTTCCCCAACTGCGAACCATAGTATTCGACCCACTTGCTGAGGAAAAACTCGTCGTTGCGAAGCATTGTCAGGGCGGCTATCCTTTTCATGGTCAAAGGATTTTTTCAGGAAGAACGAGCTGGTCCCCGAGCCAGAGATCGACTTCGGGAAAGCGCTCGGCGCTATAGCCGCTGTTCGTGTAGAATGTCAGTTCGCTGAATTTCACTTCTTCACCTGTGTCATACAGGTCCACCCTTATGAACGGGAATCCCTTGCTGAGCTTTGATGCAAGTACGAGCATCTCCTCGAGTCTCTCCGGACGCGGGAGGGTGAAATCTTCCGGGAGAGCCTTGGTGAACTTCGTGAAACGCTGCAGTTTCCAGTCGGGACTGAAATAATACTTGGTCGTATGGTGTCCTTTACGGCCTATGCATACCAGTATGGTGGCAATTTTCCCGTTGAAGCAGAAGAACTTATAGTCCTTCAGCCCGCCTTCCTGCTCGAGCAGTTGTTCGGCGATGATTCTGGGCTTTATGCCCTTGTAGCACCATTCGCGGTATGCCTTGTAGATATCGTGGCGCATCGCGGAGCGAAGGCGTCTGCGGGCCTTTCCACGCTCGAATGTAGCTTTGTCCCTGCAAATAACTACACCGTTGTTCCCGCCGCCGTTGGTGGCTTTGAGGACGAATTTCTCAGGCAGGGTCTTGAAATCTATATCTTGGAAAGAGTCCCACACGCCGTATGTGGGGATAATGTATTTATCACCGATGATGGCGGCTACGTACTTCTTGGCCTCAGCCTTATCCACCATCCCGGAAAGATCCGGGCGGTGATAATACAGCTTAAGCCATTGGGTTTTTTCATTGAGGCCGCGGGGCGTATCCAGATTAAGCGGGCGATGGAATTTCTTGAACCAATACGCCCTCAGGTACTGTTCGTCCCGAAGCGGCCTCAGCAGAAATTGAAGTACTTTCCCCATTATCCGGTAATCCGGCTACTGCTTCTTGTAGAGACCGGGGAGGTTGGCGAGGACTCCGTAACCTTTATCTCCATTGACCACGAAGGGGAACTTCTTAGTGCCTTCGAAGGGCTGTCCGGTAGACAGGTCTGCATTCACGTTCATATTGATATAACCGTTTGAGTAAGTGAATGTTCCCTTGTTAATCGTCCTCCAAATTGGAATGGCGACTTCTATGTTATTACCGTCAATGGTAATCTTAATACGGGGGTCGTCATCATTATGGAACGCGGCCCAATGCCAGGCTCCTTTGATGTCCGCGGCGGAGCAGGGGATCTTGGCGTCTTTCTTGTAGAAAGCGATGGGCTCCAGATTTTGTTTTAAGTATTCGTCAGCGTTCTCGGGAAGAACTTCTTCCAGGATAAGGACGGTGCCGTCAAGAATCAGCGAGGGATGGAATACTCTCAGTTCTTCTTCTCCGGTAAGGAAGATGTTCCCGGCAGTGTAGGTGTATGTATAATTCCCTTCTATGGGGAAAGAATTGACATTGAATTCATTGTCCGTGATTTTCAGAGTCCAGGTGTCGTCATCTGCTTCGACAATCCAAGATCCCTTGATATCATCTGCGCCGGGAGTGTTTTCATCCTCATTCTCCTCGCAGGAGACGGTAAACATCAGCGCCATTGCTGCCATAGCGGCATAAAGTAATTTTTTCATAATAAGTAGTTTAACTATAACTCCGTAAAAATAGAAAATATTTTTGAATAATCAATTATCCCGTCGGTTCGAAGGCTTGCTTTTGACGGAAACATAGTTATGGCATCTCAATATTTGTTATCTCCGGTCACGCCTGTCTGGCTGACTTCACGATCACGAGTCACGGCCTTTTTGCGGACTTCGCAATCACGTGTCACGGCCTTTTTGCGAACTTCGCTATCCCTCGCCACGCATTTTTTTTGCTAGCGCGCGTCTTTGAGAAAGTTCCGCCGGAGTGCGCCACGGTGACCGGCCTCTGACCGCGTTCTGTGGCGCATCGCCGTGACCGACCCCCTCATTTTGATCGGGTCGGCCACGCTCACCTGCCATCTTCGGCCCTCTGTGGCACATTGTCGTGGCGCACTTTGGCGAAACGGAGTGGCCCTCTGGCAAAACGGAGTGGCACTCTGGCGAAACGACTATTAGAATACCCATAGAGACTCCTTTCATGCAACGACAAATATCCATCTGGTTTCGACTGTTATCATTCTCAGAACTCCCAGCTCAAACATGCGCTTCACCTTACCATGGGGATGACCTCGAAGCAGCGTTTGAAAAGATAATTAATAACTCTTATCCGCTCTTTTTTTGAGATTTTTTTCGAACTTTGAAGAAACCTTATTGATTATGAAAACTTCAAAATTTTTCCATTTGTTCGCTAATGGCGATGATGCCAGGAATTTCCTGATATCTGAACAAGATTTTTACGCCGCTTTTAATCGCTTCGGACTTTGTGCCGCTCAATTCGATGTTAAGGTCGTATGTTTTTCCCTGGAGGATAGTCACCCTCATGGCTTGCTCTATGGTGCAGAGGAGGAATGTGATGCATTTAGGCGATATTATGAACAATCAACTCTACATTTCGTCCGCGCAACACGTGGGACGTCAGGCGACTTGAATCTGGTCTGCGAAATACTAGAGGTTTCTGACCAGAAACATCTGATGAACGTTGCCACCTACATTATTAATCAACCTACAAAGGATGGGAAACGGATTATGCCCTATGATTACTTATGGGGGACAGGGCCCTTGTATTTCCGTTCGCCAAATACGATATTGCCATGGATGATAAGACCTGATGGATCTTTGGATACTCCGATTCCGATAAGGTCTCTCTCAGTTCATGAACGTCGTAAAGTCCTTTCAAGTAAAAGAGAGGTTCCAGGTGACTGGCTAGTTTGTAACGGATTCTTGCTTCCAACAAACTATGTCAGTGTCAACCTCTTTGAGAAAATATATGTTACGCATAATTGTTTCCGGGCTTTTTTGTCCAGTGGCGGACGGAATGATGATATTATTAAACAATCAATGGCTGAACGCAGGGGCATTACAATGGATGATTATGAGGCCCGCTCTGTGTGTGGCCGTATTTGCGCTGAGTTGTTCGGACGACGGGATGTCCGCACTTTAAGTGTTTCTCAACGCCTGGATCTTGGCTTGAAAATGCGCAGAGACGTTCGTTTGACGCCTCGCCAAATTGCCACGCTTGTGCGCCTTCCAGAGGTGGAGATTAGAAAGTACATTCTCTAATCACAAACAGTTTCGCCAGAGTGCGTCTTTGAGAAAGTCCCGCCGGAGTGCGCCACGGTGACCGGCCTCTGACCGCGTTCTGTGGCGCATCGCCGTGGCCGACCCCCTCATTTTGATCGGGTCGGCCACGCTCACCTGCCATCTTCGGCCCTCTGTGGCACATTGTCGTGGCGCACTCTGGCAAAACGGAGTGGCCCTCTGTGGCACATTGTCGTGGCGCACTCTGGCTACACGTGTGGCGCATGTCGGGAAGTGCGACAATGGAGGGAAGATGTGTGGGGGAGAGATTGGAAGATTATTTTCCGGGATGGATGACGAGGATGACGAAGCTGCCGTCGCTTACTGGTGGACCGCAGTCAACGTTAATCAGGGATGTGCCGGGGGATAGGAGGCGGAGGACCGCGCCGTGACCGTCGGTGTCCATGGAGTAGTCGATCAGGCCACG
This sequence comes from Bacteroidales bacterium, assembly GCA_017450585.1. GTDB lineage: Bacteria > Bacteroidota > Bacteroidia > Bacteroidales > UBA932 > Cryptobacteroides. Next base: position 3,476 of record JAFSTI010000026.1, on the reverse strand, counting down.
GGATTTTTCGTATTCGAGGTCGTCGCGATTGATGACTACTTCGGTGTCCTCTGGATATACTTCGCACCAGAGGTGTACTTTTGTTCCGACTTCTCCGCTGATTATTGTTCCTGGATAAATGGCCATTGAGCCCCGGACCTCGACCTCGTTTGCCTCCGGTGAGGGCTTGTCCGGATTGGCTGAGCCATCGGAGACGAGGCGAAGTGTCATAGAATAGCGTATGTTCCGGCCAATTCCTTCGGCACCGGTGCTGTAGCCATAGCCTCGCCGGTTGATGTTGACCCCCCAGTAGTGTGTCTGCCCGTTTTTTTGTCCTTCGATAACCAGTCGGGTAAAAGGGGAACCGGGACTCTCTTCTTCGACTTGATTTGGATAACTGTAAAGATAATAGCTGTCAGAGATAAAGGGTTCCCCTATGTATCTATATGACATTGACGGTACGCTTAGCCTTCGCATATCTCCCTCGCGGAACCGTTGAAGATGGTAGTAGCCATTGGGATGAATCTCGTCAAAAGACAGAATGGGACAGCTGGATGGTATGTTGAGCAGGTATGCGCTGATATCATCGACTCCTTCGGCCTCGATAGCCCGGATCTCGATTTCTGAAAGGATTGGCTGTAGCACAACCGTCCCTGATCCGTCCGTCCCGGCTTTGAAGTAGCTTACCCCGCTCATTATCGGATGTTCGGGGTCATCCGCGGCATAAGAGGCTTCGATATGTTCGAGGTCCTCCAGAGTGAGGATCCCAAGAATCTGTTCTTCGGTATAGTCAATGTTAGCCGTCACGACCAGAATTTTGTTTCCGCCGCCTGATTCCACGCGTATGGTCCTTATGGAAGAGAGGCCGCTCCGGCTGTAAGAATCCAGCCTCCGCATCTTGTCGTCATCAAATACAAACACGTCCAGCCGTCGCACCAGCGCCCAGGCCGGAATCTCGTCGATGGCACGAGAGTGTCTTTTCGGCGCCGGTGTCTCGTCGATGGCACGAGAGTGTCTTTTCGGCGCCGGTGTCTCGTCGATAGCACGGCGCGGCGACGATAGTGATGCGGCGCGGGAGGGTGGCGCGTAGGGAGGATAAAGGAGGGTGAATTCTGAAACGACGCCCTCGCCCTGTGTCGGGCTTCCGTTTGAGGCCGGGGAGGGGAGCCTTCCGGGCGAGGGAACGTCGAGAGATGTACATGCTTCAAAAAAGGCTGGAAGCACGAGGAAAAGCAAGAAAAATGAGCGGGCCAGAATGACCCTTTGTTTGAGAACGGGTAGATAATGTTTCCAGCCTTTAGGTAGTTTCATAGCGATAAGTTTTTGGTCTGACGCCCATTTTTGGGTCTGACGCAAAGATATCACCACTAAAAGCAGAAAAACAAGAAATCCCGCAAATCCGTACAAGAAATATACGATTTGCGGGATTCTCTCAAATGAGATGCGTTTTTTGCAAAACGCAATGTCGTATTTTATCCACCGAAATTGTCGTAGAGAACATTCTCGGGAGCCACGCCCAGTGAATCAAGCAGGTTGTTCACGGCGCCCACCATCATAGGAGGACCGCACATGAAGTACTTGATATCCTCGGGAGCTTCGTGGTCCTTCAAGTAAGTCTCATACATGACATTGTGTACAAAGCCTGCGGTGTACTTCACGCCGGCCTCATCGGCAGCGGGATCCGGACGGTCGAGAGCCAGATAGAACTTGAAGTTCGGGAACTCTTTCTCAATCTCGGCGAAATCCTCCAGGTAGAAGGCCTCGACGAGAGCCCTGGCACCATAGAAGAAGCTTACCTTGCGGCTGGTACGCAGCGTCTTGAAAAGCTGCATGATGTGGCTGCGAAGAGGAGCCATACCGGCGCCGCCTCCCACGAAGATGTACTCCTGATCGTCAGGGTCGTTCTCCGGAAGCAGGAACTCGCCGTAAGGGCCGCTGATCATCACCTTGTCACCGGGCTTGCAGTTAAATACATAAGAAGATGCGATACCGGGGTTCACAGGCAGAAGTTTCGGGCCGAGCTCGCGGGGCACACTCCTGTCGAAAGGAGGTGTGGCAATTCGCACGTTCAGTTTGATGATGCCCTTCTCTCCGGGATACGAAGCCATGGAGTAAGCGCGGATGGTCGGCTCGGGGTTGATGCTCTTCAGGCCGAAGAAGCCGAAACGGTCCCAGTCGGCGCGGTAGATAGGATCGATGTCGAAGTTCGCGAAGTCAATCTCGTACTTCGGGATATCGATCTGAATGTACTCGCCGCTCTTGAATTCGAGCTCCTCGCCTTCGGGAAGCTTGACGGTGAACTCCTTGATGAAGGTAGCCACGTTCTTGTTCGAGATAACCTCGCACTCGAGCTTCTTCACGCTGAGGGCGGATTCGGCCACCTTGATCTTCAGATTGTCCTTAACCTTCACCTGGCATCCGAGCCTCCAGTGGTCCTTAATCTGCTTGCGGTTGAAGAAACCGGTCTCGGTGGGGAGGATTTCTCCGCCGCCGTCCAGGACCTGCACCTTGCACTGTCCGCAATTGGCCTTTCCACCGCAGGCGGAGGGCAGGAAGATCTTCTGGTCGGCGAGCGTTCCCATCAGGTTTCCGCCCGGAGTGACGTCCAGAACCTTCTTCCCGTCGTTTATGTCAATCTTCACGGTTCCCTTCGGGGTGATGCGGGCCTTGACGAAAAGCAGCAAGGCTACCAGCACCAGGGTTACCAGGGCGATAATGGCTATTGAAGCAATAATAGTAATTTTCATATCCTTACCCTCCTACAGTTGAATGCCCATAAACGCCATGAACGCCATACCCATGATACCGACAATAATAAAGGTAATGCCGATGCCCTTGAGCGGGGCGGGAATGTTGGAATAGCTGATCTTCTCGCGGATAGCGGCCAGCGCTACAATTGCCAGATACCAGCCGATACCGGAACCGAGTGCGTAGACTGCACTTTCGCCGATGTTCGCGAACTCCCTCTGCTGCATGAAGAGGCTGCCGCCCAGAATGGCGCAGTTTACGGCGATCAGAGGCAGGTAGATACCCAGTGATGAGTACAGGGAAGGAAGGAACTTCTCCACGATCATCTCGACGAGCTGCACGAATGCCGCGATCACCGCGATGAAAATGATGAAGCTGAGAAAACTCAGGTCAACATCTGCGAACTGGGGCCCCAGCCAGCTCAGAGCGCCGGGCTGGAGAACCTTTGTGTTCAGGAGGTAGTTGAGGGGAAGCGTGCACAGAAGCACGAAAATTACAGCGAGGCCCAGGCCGTTGGCTGTCTTCACGTTCTTCGATACCGCCAGGTATGAGCACATACCCAGGAAGTATGCGAAGATCATATTGTCAACAAAGATTGACTTTACGAATAAGCTGATGTATTCCATATGGCTCGCTGATTATTTCTCCTGCAGGTCCTTCTGGATAGCCCTCTGCACCCAGATTATGCATCCGAGCAGGATAAGGGCGAAAGGCGGAAGGATTACAAGGTTGTTAGGAACATAAGAAGC